>NZ_JBHFHW010000043.1:64313-75925 GCF_057333975.1 Stenotrophomonas sp. AGC87 | reverse complement strand
GGCCTCAGGCCAGCGTGTCCGTGCAGCGCGCGTGACACACGCCTCAACGCCGCCGCAGGAAGAACGTCACCGGCACCATCACCTCCACCGGGTCGCCGGTGATCTCCGCTGGCGGCGGCGGCAACGGGCTGCCGCGCCGCACCGTGGCCAACGTTTCCTCATCCAGCAGCGGATGGCCGCTGCTCTGGCCCAGCCGGATGTTGGAGGCATTGCCCTGGCGGTCCACAGAGAAACGTACATAGGCCACACCCTGCTGGCGCAGGCGCTCGGCCTGGCGCGGATAGCGACGGTACTGTTCCAGATGACCCAGCAGCAGGCCCTGCCAGGTCACGGCCGCGCTGCCCTGACGGCCGGCCACGGTCTGCGTGGCGGCATAGCGTTCGGATGGGCGTGCCGAGACATCCGGTGGTGCCAGCGTCTGCTCCACGTTGTGCTGGTCGATCGGTTCTTCTTCGCGGGGTGTCTCGCGGCGCAGCACGTCCTGCGCGTCCGGGGTGTCGTCCGGCGGGAGATCGATCTTCGGCACCGGCGTGGGCTCGGGCCGATGCTGTTCCTGCTGCAGCGGCCCAGGCGGGATGTCCTTCGGCGGTGCGCTCGGCGCTTCGGGTACCGGTGCCAGTTCCACCATCACCGCTTCCACCGGCGTGTCACTGACCCGCAGCGGCGCACGCTGCTGCCACCACAGCGCGGCGCCGATCAGCGCGCCATGCACGGCCAGCACGAGGGCCAGGCTGCCCAGCCAGCGCAGCGGTGCGGCGGTGTCGCGGCTCATTCGCTGCGCTGCTCCAGCCCGACCAGCGCGATCCGGCGATACCCGGCCGCGCGCAGTGCGTTCATGCTCTGCATCAGATCGCCATAGGGCACGGTCTGATCGGCGCGTAGGTAGATGCGCTGTTCGTGGTCACCGGCGGTCAGCCGCTCCAGCGCGGCCTTCAGGCCATCACTGCCGACCGGCACGTCGTTGATGCTCAGTGAGAGATCCGCCTGCACCGAGAGGAACACCGGTTCTCCATCGCGCGGCTGCGGCTGCGCGGTGCTGGCCGGCAGATCCACGGGCGTGTCCACGGTGGCCAGCGGCGCGGCGACCATGAAAATGATCAGCAGCACCAGCATGACGTCGATGAAGGGGGTGACGTTGATCTCGTGGCTTTCTTCCAGCGCGTCGTCGTCGTGGCGGGCAGTCTTGATGGCCATGGCCAGTCCTCAGCGCGCGTCGCGCACAGCCGGCGCATTGCCAAGCCTGTCCAGATCGCGCGAGACCAGCTGCTGCACGCCGGCGGACAGATCACCGAGCAAGCCGCGGATGCCGGCCAGCACGCGGGTGAAGTGGTTGTAGATCACTACGGCGGGGATCGCCGCGACCAGGCCGAGCGCGGTGGCAAGCAACGCCTCGGCGATACCCGGCGCGACCACGGCCAGGTTGGTGGTGTTGGCGTGGGCGATGCCGATGAAACTGTTCATGATCCCCCACACGGTGCCGAACAGGCCGACGAACGGGGCGATCGCGCCGATGCTGGCGAGCAGGCCGACCCCGGTGCGCAGCTGGCGTGCATGCGCCAGTTCGATGCGTTCCAGACGCGAGGCGACGCGCTCCTTGATCCCGCCCGGATCATGCGCGTCCTGCGAGAGGCGCAGCTCGGTGCGGGCCGCGTCGATCAGGTCATGCGCCGCGCCGTCGTCCAGCAACGCATGGGTCTGCGCCACCGGCAGGTGCGCGGCCTGCAGCAGCAGCGCGCGTGCCTGGCGCAGCCGCGTGCGTTGCCGGCCCAGCTCCCAGGTCTTGGCCACCAGCACTGTCCAGGTGGCGATGGAGGCGAGCGCCAGCCCGATCATCACGGTCTGCACCACGCCATCGGCGGCCTGGTACATGCCCCACGGGGTCAGGTCGTGCGGCAGTGCCGCCACGGCGGCAGGAAGAGCGATGGGCAACGTCATGGGCGGAGTCGTCTGTCAGAGGCATCGCGGCACCGTGCAGGGCCGGAGGCAGGAAAGGGGCGGAAAGTATCGGGGGTGAGGCGGTGGGAATCAGTACCGGGCGGACAGCACGTTCAGCGCTGCGACGGGCGATCGGCCGTGGCCGACGGCTGCGGCCCGGGCCGTGACAGCACATAGGCCGCACTGGCCGCAAAGAACAGGCCGACGCCAAGCAGCAGCGGCCAGGACGGATGCGCCCCCCAGCAGAACATGACGAACCCGAATGCCATGCCGGCGCCGGCGAAGGCCTTGCCCTTGCGGCTGATCGCGCCCTGTTCGCGCCACAGCCGCAGCGATGGACCGTAACGGGGATGCTCCAGCAGCCGGCGTTCGAACGTCGGCGAGCTGCGCGCGAAGCAGCCGACCGCCAGGATCAGGAAGATCGTGGTCGGCATTACCGGCAGCAGTGCACCGATGACGCCCAGCGCCACCATGATCCAGCCCAGGCCGAACCAGAGCCAGCGCATCATGGGTGGCCGCGATGGTCCGGCACAGCGGGCTCGCAGCGGACGGCGGTCATGCGAATTCTTCCTCGACATGCCCGTGCACGCTGCGGAACGCCGCATCGGCTGCATCGATCACCTGCTGCTCCTGCGCCTCGGTCAGCGCGACACCATCAAGCGCGGCCGTGAACTCGCGCCAGTGGCGGGCGGCACCATCGGGATGGGCGGCCAGGTGACGGGCGCCGAAATTGCTGTCCAGGCCAAGACGTGCCGCCATCTTGTACAACACGGTGCCACCGAGATTGGAGCCTTCGGCGACGTACAGCCAGCCCAGGGCGACCGGCAGCGGCAGATCGCCATCCAGGTACGTGGATGCCGGTAGCGGCAGGGTCTGTTCCAGATCGGCAAGATCGCGGGCGATCAGCGGTAGCCGTCGGCGCTCGTCCAGATCGGGCAGCAGTGCATCCAGCGCGGGATTGCCGTAGAGCGCGTCGATATCGCGGTGGAAGCGGTACTGCACGCGCAGGAACGATGCGAACAGGTCGCGGCTGGCGAAGATGTCGCCGGCCATGATGCGCTTGTCCAGCGCGCCGTGGCTGTCACGGGTGGCCGCCTTGAGGCGTTGGCTGCGGGTGGCTTGGGGAGTATCGATGACGATCATGGCACTGCTTGGATGGGGAAGTGGGGCACGGTTCTCTGTTGAAGACGTCTGGCACGGGGGTAACCCCAAGCCCATTGTCGCGTGATCGGCGGTGCGAACGTCACATGCCACCGTCACGGCCTTGCCCCGATAATACGGACCACGCCCTGCCACTGGAATGACACGATGATCACCACCGAACCGCGCATGACCAATCTGTTCCTGCAGCTCGGCCTGGACGCCAGCGAGGAGGCGATTGCCGCCTTCATCCGCGATCACCAGCTGTCCAACGAGATCCGCCTGATCGAAGCGCCGTACTGGAACGACGGGCAGCGCCAGTTCCTGACCGAGCAGCTGCGCTCGGATGCGGAGTGGGCGATCGTGGTCGATGAGCTCAGCGAAGCCCTGCACGCCGATGCGACCGAGCAGGCCAACGCCGGCTGAGCGATCGCGGGCATCTGATGCCGGCCGACGCCGTAGGTGCCGGCCGGATGCACGCAGGGGCCGGCAATGCCGGCCCCTGTCGTGTCCGGGCATCAGTAGCGGTAGGTCAGCGCCAGCCGCACGGTCCGGCCTGGTGCGGGCATCACGCCCAGCGCCAGCGGATCGAGGTAGTAACGATCGGTCAGGTTGTCCACATTGAGGTCCACCGCGAACTGCTCGCTGGCCTGCCAGCTGGCGAACAGATCCACGATGGTCGCCGGGCGGTACAGCTGCTGGATCGCCGACAGGCCGACGTTCCATTCCTTGTCCAGCGTGCTGATCGGGCCGGCATTGTGGATCACCCGGGTGCCGAAGCTCAGGCGCTGGTCGAACAGCCGCGAGCCCAGGGTCAGGTTGACGTTGTAGCGTGGCGGATTCTGGGTGTTGCTGTAGGAGCCTTCAAAGCCACCATCCACGCAGTCCGGGGTGTTCTTCAGTTCCTCGATCTTCCGCTGGATCCCGTAGGCGCGGCGCTCGGCGGCGATGTCCGGCGCGCAGGTCTTGGCCTGGATGTAATAGTGCGCAGACAGATCGGCGAACACCGTGCCGCTGTCATAGCTGGACTGGAACTCCACGCCGGAGACCTTGAAACGGTCCACGTTGCGGATCAGGCCGGCCGACAGGGTGCGGTAGTCGCGGGTGATCAGATCATCGATGCGCGTGTTGAAGTAGGCCAGCTTGAAGCCCGCCTGGTCGCCCTCGGTGAACAGACCGTGCCGCACCGTGCTCGCGCCGATTTCCCAGGTTCCTGCCCGCTCCGGCTTGAGCTCACCGGTGGGCTTGGCCGCAGTGAACAGGCCCAGCGTGGTTTCGAACAGGCTCGGCAGCTTCACGCCTTCGGCGTACTTCACGTACACCATCGTGTCTTCGTCGAAGCGGTAGGCAACGCTGGCGCTGGGCATGAAGGCACTGTCGCGGCGCCGAATCGGCTGCGACCAGGTCCAGCTGACCGGCACGCTCAGGTCTTCGGCGTCATCGGCGTCATAGAAGTTCCAACCGGTGATGTCACCTACCGTGCCCTTCTCATACGGGGAGGCCAGCAACGAGGCCTCGGTGAACTGGCCATTGGCATCCGGATACCAGTTCAGCATGGCGATGCGCTTGGCGCGCCATGCCGGCAGGTTCGGGTTGCCATCCAGCAGCTGGGTGTAGCGGTACTGACCGATCACGCCGTAGGCGTCCGGCGTGGCCAGGCGATTGCGGTCATGTACGTTGACGCGGTTGTAGCGGCCACCGACCACCACTTCCCAATGCTCGTCCGGCTGCCATTTGACCGAGGCCACCGCGCTGTATTCCTTGCGCTCGGCATTGCGCAGGAAGCGGTTGTTGACCAGGTCGTCGTGCATGACCGGCGAGTGCGGGCCCGGGCCCACGTCCTCATCACTGAAGGACAGACCGTAGTCCAGCGTGAACAGCCCGGCGCCGGTATCCAGATGCGTGGTGTTGCCCACATCGAAGCCGAGCCGCGTCTGCGTCAGCTCATTGCGGTAGGCATCCTTGTAGCCCGGATCGGTGTTGAACGACGGACCGTCGTACCACTCCGTGCGGCGATCGAAGTACCACGGCGTGATGCCGGTCAGGCCGTTGTACATCAGGCTGGCGGCGTCGGTGTACCAGAGGTTGGCCTTCAGGTCGATCAGCTCGTTGTCCGGGTTGAAGCGGTAGCGCAGGTTGTAGGCATCCATGTCGACATGGCCCGGATCCCACTGCGGCACGCGGTCGCGGTCCACGCGGATGATCTGCGAGGCCATGATTTCGCCGGCGGTGCCTTCATAGCGGCGATAGCCGGCTTCCAGCGTCTGGTTGTCGTCGATGCGCCAGGTGCCTTTGAGCAGGAACGACTCCGAGCGCGAGGAGGTGTTGAACACCTCGGTATCCGGCGCATTCAACGGCGCCAGGGTGCGCCGCGTCTGCGGGAAATCGTCGTAGCCGTGCTTGCCCGAGAAGTAGTTGCCGTTCTCGCGCCATGCGTACGCCGCGACCAGGTCGACGCGATCCCAATGCTTGGCAGTGGCGATGTTGAAGAACTGGCTGCCCAGCGCGCTGCGGTCGGTACGCGGTGCGGCGTCATAGGCGGGCACGTTGTTGGCGCTGGCATTGGCCATGCCGGTGCGCACGCGCAGCCCGGCATCGCGACCATCACGCAGTACGTCTTCGATCTTCAGCGTTTCCATCTCGACCACGCCACCGATGCCACCGGAAGCATTGACACCCAGGCTCGGCCCCTTGGTGATGGTGATGTTGGAGATCAGGTCCGGATCGAGATAGGTGCGCTGCGACTGGCCCGCGTAGCCACGGTAGGTATCCATGGTGGACTGGCCACCGTCGATGATCACCGGGATGCGGCTCTGGCCCTGGATGCCGCGGATGTTCACGTCCAGCGCGTTGGCGGTACGCGGATCGCCCGCGGTGACGCCGGCCACGCCCTTGACGATGTCCGCGGTGGAGGTGCCGCGGAAGCGCTCGATGGTGGCGCGCGCGATGTAAGCGCTGGAACCGGCCGTGCGGTACACCTCCAGCGCACGCTCGGCATCGCCGCCGCCCTCGATGCGGTCACCGGCCACGCTCAGCGCGTCGGTGACGATCAGGCCATCGTCGTTGGCTGCTGCCACGGCGCGCTCCAGCGTGACCGCGTCCGCCCCGACCTGGCGCAGGCTCAGCCCGCTGCCCTGCAGCAGGCGCAGCAAGGCAGACTGCGCATCCATCTGCCCGGCCACCGCCGTGGAGGTCACGCCTTCGGCCAGCGCGGCCGGATAGGCGACCTGCACCCCGGACTGCCGCATGTAGGTGCGCAGCGCATCGGCCAGCGGCTGGGCGGGAATGTCGAACCGCAGCGTCGCCGCAGCGGATGTCGCGCTGGATTGGGCGAATGCCGGCAGGCCGGGCGCGGCCGCCAGGCCAGCAGTAAGCAGAGCGATGCAGAGACGTGACGGGCGCGGACGATGGCCCGCGCGGGTGGAGATGCGCATGGAAAAACCTGTCAGAAGATCAGTGCCGCAGAGGCGGGTCACCCGCACACGGGTGCGGATGCAGCGGACGTACGTGGCGGCGGCGGGTACGTTATGCCGAGTAAGACGAACGAACGGGGCACAGCCCCAAGACCGGTTGCGCTACTGCGCCGGTGCCACGATCGCCACGCCCATCGGCAAGCGGGTCACGCTCAACCCGGCGCTGACCGCCAGCGCATCCAGGGCCTGCTCCGGGCGATCAATACGGAACGCCGCGTTGACCGCCGGCAAGGCCGACAGATCGCCACGCACGAAAATGGCACCCGGGCGGTAGCGCGCAATTCGCTGCACCGCCTCATCCACGCTGGCCGTCTCCAGCAGCAGCTCGCCGTCGCGCCAGGCCGCAATGCGGTCCAGGGTGACATCGTCCAGCCGCGTGACCCGGCCGGCTGGCGCAAAGCGTGCACGCTGGCCCGCATCGAGATAGGTCCAGCCGCCTTGTTCAGTGGCCGCAACCCGCACGCGCCCCTGCTCGACCACCACCTCGACCTGGTCGTTCCAGCGGGACACGGCGAATGCGGTGGAAATATCTTCAACCACACTGCCCTGCGCTTCTACCTGGAACGGGCGGGACGCCTCGTGCGCCACCTCGAACCAGGCCTGGCCACGCAGCAGCGCGATACGACGCACATGACCGTCGTAGTGGACAGCGATGGCACTGTCGGCATCCAGTACCGCACGGCTGCCATCGGGCAGCGATACCGTCTCGATCGCACGCGTGCTGCGGTGATCGGCCTGCAGCCGCAGCCACGCATCGGGCGCGACCCACGCCAAGGCCAGCACGGCTGCCGTCGCCACGCTCCACGCGTGCCATCGGGCCCGCCGTTGAGGCGGCGCCGCCACTGCCGCCGCGGGGGGGCGTGGTCCAAGACTGCGCCAAAGCTGACGTTCGTGTTCGAAGGCATGCCGGTGCCCGGGCTCACCCACCCACTGCTCGAAGGCTTGCATCTGTCCCGCATCGGTCGCACCGGAGGCCAGCCAGGCAATCCAGGCCCGCGCCTGGACAGCGACAGCATCGGACGGCGGCGGACAAGAAGAGGAAGAAGGTGGGTGCGGGCTCATGGCTGGCGATGGGTGGCGCAGTCACGCGCGGGGGAAGGGATGGACGCAGTCAACACGCCATTATGATCAAGACGGTCGGCAGACGTGTATCCCCAAGTCGGATATCAACGCGCTTCAGCGGCCACTGCGTGCCCAGGCCAGTCGTTGCAGTGCGCTGCGCACATGATTCTCCACGGTCGTTACCGACACCCCCAGGCGCCTGGCGATGTCCGCCTGGGTCATGCCCTGCAGGCGGTTGAGCCGGAAGATGGTGCGGGTCGGCTCGGGCAGATGCTCGGCCGCCTCCAGCACGCGCTGCAGTTCGTCCTGCGCCATGACCTGCTCTTCGGTGGAGAGCACTTCGTCCGGCCCCCACAGGTAATGCTCGGCAAGCAGACGCGTGCGCCGCGTGCGCTCACGGCCGTGATCCGTAGCCAGATTCGCCGCCAAACGATAAAGATAGGCGCGGGGATTGCTGATCGGCTGGCCGCTATCCACGCCACGCGCCTTGAACCAGATGGACTGGATCACATCTTCGGCACCGCCGTCACTGCCCAGGATGCGCTGGACCAGGCGCAGCAGCGCCGGGCGCTCGCGGATCAACAGGTCGGTAAGAGTGGTGGCGTTGGAGGACATGGGCCGATGCACGTAGCGGGACCGCAGGAAGACGGCCATCCGTGAGCCGCGGCATGTTACTCCGCAAATGAGAATGAGTCACGTTTGAGGTTCACGGGATTTCGATGTGACGACGCGCCCCTAGAGGCACGCCGTCAGTCCGTCGTAGATGCTGTCGGGGGTTCCGGGCAGCGCCACATGCAAGGCATCGTCCTGCTCCAGCGTCTGCAGCAGGACGGGCAGCAGCGTGGTGGCCGCCAGCGGCGCGCGGCAGGCCCACGTCTGGGCGTCCACCGCGATACGGCCCGTCGCAGTGTCCACGCGCGCCGTGCTGCCGGTGAATGTCCACAGGCATTCACCCACACGGCCCGAGGCCGCCTGCACCGAACACCGGAAACGCAGCGGCTGCAGGTTGTGGAACTCGCCTTCGCAGAACGTGTCCCCGCAGATGGCGTCGAAGCCGCGCACCAGCCGCGCCTCCACTGCACGGAAGCGCTCCCAGCCCTCGGCCTCGCTGGGGTACTCGCGTGCATCGACATAGGGACCGGCGGCATGGCCGGGGGCAATGGCCGTACAGCTGGCAAGCAGCAACAGCATTCCCGCAACGAGGGTCTTCATCGGCAGTCTCCAGTGCAGATTGAAAAGGGCTGACAGGTCAATTGAGGCAGTCGAACAGGGCGTCATGCATCGAGCGGTCCGAGCCAGGCAGTGGTCTGCGCAGCGCGTCGCGACGCGCCAGGGCCAGGTGCAGGGTTTCCACGGGGGTATTGGCCCCGAGTGGCGCAGCACAGGCCCAGGTGCGGCCGTCCGGGACCACCCGGCCGCTGCCAGGCTCCACCTCGAGGTTGCCGGCGCCGACCACGAGGGTGCAGGCCTGGACGGTGCCGCTGGCCGCATGGACCGAGCAGCGGAACTGCAACGCGATGTGGTTGCTGTACTTGCCCTCACAGTAGGTATCACCACACAGATCGTGGAATTCCCGGATCAGGTGATCCTCCAGATCGTAGAAGCGATCCCAGTTGGCCTCCTTGTGCGGGAAGTCGACCAGATCGACATACGGACCCTCGCGCCCGGAGGCGCTGCAGATGCCGGCCGCCAGCACTGCCAAGGCCAGGGAAAGGGTCGCCAGCGGGTTCATCAGCTTCATCACCAGGCTCCAGACGGGTTGGTTGCCATGATCGGCAGGTGCGCTGACGGCTGACATCGGCGCCAACCCCGCCTTTGTATGAGGATTTCCAGCAACGGCCCGTGGTCACCTGCCTGCGGCCAGGTCGGTGAAACGCCCTTCAAGCGGCCGCCCGCTGCACGGCGGCCGGCAAAGGGCCTAAAATGTCGGACTTTGCGCCCCTACCCCCTCTCAGCTGGAGCACACCCATGGGTCTGGAACTCGTTTCGCCGGGCAAGAACCCGCCGGAAGAAATCAACGTCATCATCGAAATCCCGAAGGATTCCGAGCCGGTGAAGTACGAAGTGGACAAGGAAACCGGCGCGATCTTCGTCGACCGTATCCTGTCCACCCCGATGCGCTACCCGTGCAACTACGGCTACGTGCCGAGCACCCTGTGTGGCGATGGCGACCCGGCCGACGTGCTGGTGGTGCTGCCGCTGCCGCTGGTCCCGGGCTCGGTGGTGCGTTGCCGTCCGGTCGGCGTGCTCAAGATGAGCGATGAAGCCGGCAGCGACGAGAAGATCCTGGCCGTGCCGATCTCCAAGGTGTTCAGTGGCTATGCCCACGTCGAGGACATCGAGCAGGTGTCCAGCCACTGGCTGGAGCGCATCGGCCACTTCTTCGAGCACTACAAGGACCTGGAAAAGGGCAAGTGGGTCAAGCTGGATGGCTGGGGCGGCGCCGCCGAAGCCAAGAAGATCCTGGTCGAAGCGCACCAGCGCTACCTCGGCAACATCGCCTGAGACTGACCTGTATCGCTCCGGCACACCGCTGCCGGAGCGATGCGCATCACGTTTTTTCAATGCGGCACATCACTATTCGTGCCGGATTGGGTACATTGCGTCTCTTCACATCGTCCACGGTGCGTTTCACCGTGGTCAGCCAGGGGACCGTGTCGTGCGCATTCTGCTTGTTGGGGACGAAGCCAGCCTGTCGGCTGAGCTGTTGGAATTCATTGCCGATCTTGGGGAAGAGTGGCAACCGCTGACCGCGACCGATGGCCAGAGCGCCATGGGCATCGTTGCCGGCTCGCCGGTGGATGCGGTGATCGTGTGCCCGCAGTTGCCCGATCTCAACGCCACCACACTGCTCGGCCAGATCCGCACGCTGCGCCCTGAAACCATCCGTATCGCGCTGGTGGATGCCGAGCATGGCAATCGCCCGCCGCCGGCGCGCCTGATCGGCGTGGCCCATCGCTTCCTGCCGATGCCGCTGGCCCCGGAGGTCCTGCTCGAAGCCCTGACCAGCCTGGAAGAGCTGCGCGAACTGCTGGACAGCGCGCGCCTGCGCAGCGCCATCGGCCGGATCGAGAAGCTGCCCTCCCCGCCGCATCTGTACCTGACCCTGACCCAGGCGCTGGAACACGACGATGACACCAACACCGCCGACGTGGCCAAGCTGGTCGCGGCCGACCCGGCCATCGCGGCCAAGGTGCTGCAGCTGTCCAACTCGGCATTCTTCAACAATGGCCGGATCATCTCCGACCTGCGCACCGCCGTGACCCGCCTGGGGCTGTCGACCCTGCGTGATCTGGTCCTGGCCAGCGAAGTGTTCTCCGCGCAGCCGCTCTCCGGTGCCGAGCGCAACTCGCTGCAGCAGCGCGCACTGCTGGCGTCCCGTCTGGCCGCCAAGCTGTTGCCCGAGTCCAGCGCCGAACTGGGCGCCACCGCGGCCCTGCTGGCCGACATCGGCCTGCTGCTGCCGGGCGTACGCAACGAACGCAGCGCAGAAGACCCGGCAGAGAATCGCCCGGGTCACGCCGAGGCAGGCGCCTACCTGCTGGGCCTGTGGGGTCTGCCGATGCCGATCATCGAAGCGGTGGCCTTCCACCTGCAGCCGCAGCGCTCGAACACCCGCAGTTTCTGGGTGACCGGTGCTGTGCACGTAGCACTGGCGCTGATCAATGGCGATCCGGTGGATGAGGAATATCTGCAGCGGGCCGGCGTGCTCAACAAACTGCCGCAGTGGCGCGATCACGCCAACGCACTGATGGGGCTGGTCGCCAGCGACGCCTGAGTGTCCGGCGGTGTGTGACGAGGATGGCTCGCCCTGTGGCGCGCCATCGTCGTTTCAGCGCTGCGGACAGGCGTCCAGCACGCAATCACGCCAGAGGCGCTCACACATGGCAGCCGAGCGGCCTTCGGCCAGGCATCTGGATTTCCGCTCGAAACGTGAGGCGGATCACCTTTCGCTGAAACTCAGATTTTCCTTACCCCACAACGCAAAAGAGGGGGGGGGGG
>NZ_JBHFHW010000043.1:52860-64255 GCF_057333975.1 Stenotrophomonas sp. AGC87 | reverse complement strand
GGGGCCCCCCCTCCTCGTTTTGCACCAGTGCTTCGATGGATCAGAAGCGCTGGGTGTACTTCATGTACAGGAAGCGACCGATGTCGAAGCCGCCGTAGTAGGCAAAGCTCGAGTTCGGCTGCGTGAACATGATCGGGCCCTGCTTGTCGAACAGATTGTTCGCACCCAGCGCGATCGTGGCATCCCACGGCGCGTTGTAGCTGACCTGCAGGTCGTGGAACGTGTTCGAACCCGTCTTGCGGACCGGCATTGCATCGCCGTCGACGTAACGGTCCGGCAGGGTGCACGGACGTGCAGCCACGCAGTCTTCCTTCATGCCCGAGTAGTAACGGGCCATGTAGGACACGCCGAAATCGCCGCGCGACCAGGTAACACCAACGTTCGAGCGGACGCGGAACAAGCCGGCATCGCCAACGCGACCCTGCATGACCG
Organism: Stenotrophomonas sp. AGC87; assembly: GCF_057333975.1. Taxonomy (NCBI): domain Bacteria; kingdom Pseudomonadati; phylum Pseudomonadota; class Gammaproteobacteria; order Lysobacterales; family Lysobacteraceae; genus Stenotrophomonas; species Stenotrophomonas sp. AGC87. The sequence continues at coordinate 63,823 of NZ_JBHFHW010000043.1, read as the reverse complement.
TGTTGCCCTCACCGTTCTGGGTTTCTTCGTCGTACTTGGACAGGTAGCTGGTCTGCCAGTCGATGGCGAACTGACCGATCGACAGTTCCGGCAGACGGTACTTGATGCCCAGGTCGTAGCCTTCGGTTTCCATGCGGCCCAGGTTGGCCAGGCCGTAGGTCATCGAGTTGATGTGGCCATCGGCTGCACGGGTGTGGCTGGCGCAACGCGATGCATCGCCGGCGACGTAGCACTCGCGCAGGATGCGGTCGACGCTGTCAGCAATGATCATGTCGCTGATTTCGTACTTGTACCAATCCAGCGAGATATCCAGGCCCTGGACCCAACGCGGGCTCCAGACCACACCGAAGGTGGTGCTCTTCGAGGTTTCCGGCTTCAGGTTCTCGTTGGAGCCGGAGATGAACTGGTCCGGCGTCGCGCACGGGGTCGCCGTGCAAGGCGTCAGACCCTGTCCCACCTGGGTGTAGCCCACCGGCACGCCGGCGGCCGAGCACGCGGCGTTGCCGTTGACGCTACCCGGTGCGGTGATGCCGCACGGATCGGTGTACGACTCGAAGCTGCTGTTCAGGCCACCGTACAGATCGTTGATGGACGGAGCACGGAAGCCCTGGGCGTAGGTACCACGCACCAGCAGTTCATCCAGCGGACGCCAGGTGAAGCCGAACTTGGAGTTGATGGTGTCGCCGAAGTTGCTGTAGTCCGAGTAGCGGCTTGCAGCATTCAGGGTCAGTTCCTTGGCGAACGGCAGATCCGACAGGATCGGCACGTTCAGTTCCAGGTAGAACTCGTCCAGCTCGTACTTGCCCTGGGTGGTCTGAGCGCCCAGACCGGTCGACTCGCCCGACTGCGCGAATGCGTCCGGCGAGAAGCGGCCTTCTTCTTCACGGTGCTCCACGCCCACCGCGATACCCACGTCGCCGGCCGGCAGCGAGAACAGCGAGCCGGACAGGTTGGCCGTGTAGCTGGTGGTCTTGGTGTAGCCGGTGTCGGTGAAGTAGGGGAACAGGAAGGCCTGCGTCGCGCCATCGGCCAGCGAGCCCGGGCCAGCAACGCCGTACGGCAACAGCGGATTCCACGGACGGCAGCTGGTCACCGGATCGCCCGGATTACCGCACTGGGCAACACCGTTGCCATCGATGTACGAAGCACCCAAAGCCTGGCGGGCCGCGATCAGGCTCATGTCACCATGACCGGTCTTGGTCGACTCGTTACGGTTCCACAGCGCACCAACGTCCCAATCCCACGTATTGCCGCCGAACTCGAAGAAGCCACTGACGGTCGGCGCAAAACGCAGGGTCTTCAGCTGGCTTTCGGTGGTACGCGGCATTTCCCACAGGCGACGACGGAAGTCGAGGTCGGTGCTGGTCGGGTTGAATGCGCTGTCAGCGGAGAGCTTGGTGCCGAAGGCCTGCGACTGGTACGGGTAACCGGCGATCTGCTGGTCGGTGGTGCGCTCGTTGTAGAGCACGTCCGCGTTGAAGGTGATCGAATCGGTCAGATCGTAGTTGCCGTTGACGTACACCGACTTACGCTCGATACCGGTCTGAACCATCATCTGCTGGTTGGCATTGACGCGGTCGGCAGAGGTCTCGGCACGGTAATCGGCACGATTGGTCGGATCGCCGCCTTCGCGCAGGGTGAACCAGCGCTGGTCGGCCGAACCGACGTAGCCCGGCTGGCCCTCTTCCAGGTCTGGCGTCAGGCAGGGGTCGCAGAACGCGCCGTTCTGGTTGATCGGGCTGTTGCCCGAGCCCGGGTAGTTCGGACCGGCATTGCCATCACGGCTGAAGAAGCGATCGTTCGCCCATACCGGATCGGCCTTGTAGTACTCGGCCGCCATCGTGACGCCGCCACGCTCGCCCTGCGAACCCAGGGTGAAGGAGTACTGCTTGGTCGAACCATCGCCCTGGCCGTACTGGCCGAAGTAGACGCTGGCTTCGCCGCCTTCCACGCGCTTGCGGGTGATCACGTTGACCACGCCGGCGATGGCGTCGGAACCGTAGATGGACGATGCACCGTCCTTCAGGATCTCGATGCGCTCAATGGCGGCCATCGGGATCTGGCTCAGGTCCTGCAGGCCCGAGGTTGATGCGCCGAGGCGCTTGCCGTTCATCAGCACCAGCGTACGCTGCGCGCCGAGGTTGCGGATATCGACGTAGTAGCCGCCCACGTCTTCGCCCGAAGCCAGCGATTCCGAGCGCGAGATAGCCGGGGAACCGGCCGAGGTCATGTTCTGCAGCACATCGGCGACGGAGGTGTAACCCTGCTTTTCCAGGGCTTCACGGGTCATCGTCAAGATCGGCTGCTGAGTCTCCATGTTGGCACCGCGAATGCGCGAGCCGGTGACCGAGATACGGTCAAGGTCAGTGGTGCCGGCAGCAGCTTCCTGCGCCGAGGCGAAGCTCGGCGCGAGCGCGAGCGCAATGCCGGCGGGCAGAAGGCCCAGCCGCACTGCGGGAGTACGAAAATTCATTTATCTCTCCGAGGTACGTTAGTAGCGTGTTAAACCGCCTCGGAAAGTTACGATTGCGTTGCAGTGAATTATTTGCGTGATGCAACCAAAGACTTTGCCGACTCTGGCGACAGGTTCGCACCTGCCTCACGGTAGCGTGACGCAGACAACCCAAAACGGGCCCGAAACGCCCGTGCGAAGCTGCAGCAGTTGTCAAACCCGCTCGCAGCGGCCACCTCGCCCACCATCATGTCCGTATCACGCAGCAGATCGGCTGCGCGTTCCAGTCGCAGGCGCGCGGAAAGCGATTGCGGACTCTCCGCATACAGACTCTGGAACGTCTTGGACAAATACCAGCTGGAGAAATTGGTGAGCTCGGCCAGTTCACCGATGCGCACGACACGGTGGCTGTTGCCTTCCAGATAGAGACGCGCGCGCTGCATGCGACCGAACACCTGGCGCTTGCGGCTGCGCGAGCGGCCCGGGCAACGCTGAACACCGGTGGCCATGCCCTGCTGCAGCGCGGCCAGGTGCAGCAACGCCGGACGCAGGCCGTGCATCGGCCCATCGCTGATCAGGGCATCACGCCACAAGCGCATCGCCACGCGCATTTCGCCACGCGTCATCGTGCCGCGGCCCGCGTAGAGGTTGCAGTCGGCCAGTTCGCCCAGCGCGCGCAGCGCATCGGGCGACAGGCTCAGGCCGATGCACAGACCATCACGCCCGGCCTGCACCATCGGCTTGGAGTCTTTTTCGAACGCGATCCACTCACGCTGGCGCAGGCGGAACTTGCCTTCCTTGGATTCCACCCATGCGCTGCCACGCACCTGCATCCAGACCGTGAACGTGGTGCCGGCGGTCTGCAGGCTGCCGAGCCGGGCCACGCCCAGGCAGTTGGGCAGCGCGCCGTCGTCGATGGCTTTGTCCAGGGAAAGAGATTGACCGCGATCGGCCAAGGAGAGCTGACGCATGACTGCACCGTGAGTTTGCCTTTGCTGGCGTGCAGTTTTGCCAAATCAGGCCACTGCCCTCAGGACGTCCTGGCGAGATTGATCCGAATTCGCCACGACAACCTCACGAAGAACTTACGAAGGGTCTTTTCCCTTCATAAACAGAAGGTTGGAGAAGGCCGGGAAGAACGAGGAGGTCGGTTCGGGCAGACTCATGATGCCGATGTCGGACCCATCGGCCACGGCCAAGGCCACGTACACCGCACTGCCGTCCGGATTTGCGCTGAAGCCGTTGCCGGTTCCCAGCCGATCGGCATCCAGGCAGTGGGCACTGTCGCTGGAGGTCGCGCTGAGCCGGGCGAATACGGTGGCACAGTCGGCGCGGTTGGACAGGTAATCGATCTGCCCGTTGCCCGAGACAGTCCACGCACGGTAGCGCCATCGCGAGGGCTGGTCGCTGCGCACCTGGCGAATGCTCTGCGGGCTCAGGGCTGCATCGGCCGACCACAGACCGCTGGCCGACAACCGTGTGAAAAGCACACGCTCGTCGGCGACGTCATAACGTGCCTGGGAAACGCCATCGATGCTACCCAGCAAGCGCCACGGGGTGCTGCTGCGGTCAAACAGGGAAAGGCGCATGCGTTCATCGCGATCACGCTCGACCACCAGCAGGTGCTCCGGCTGCTGCCCGTACAGGGCCTGCAGCGGCTGCGCCACCGGTACCGCCAGGCGCACGGTCTGCTCATCACGCGGAGAGACTTCGAAGATCGCCGGGTTGGCGTGTTCATCGCGGCCCAGCACCAGCAGGCGGCGACCGTCGCGCGACCAGTCCGGGATCTGGCGGGTTTCCGGGCGCAGCCCCTCGATCGGCCGCAGCGATTCAGGCCGCTGCAGGTCGGCCCACCACAGCGCGTAACTGCCGGAGCGGTTGGAGCTGAAGACCAGCTGGCGGCCGTCCGGCGCGATCATCGGCTGTGCATCGCGCCCGCCCGAGGCAAACAGGCGCTCCGGCGTGCCGGGGCGACCATCGGCGGCGATCGGCACTTTGAACAGGCCGAACTGCGCCCGCCGATGCATGAACGCCAGCATGTTGTTGCTGCGCGACAGCGCCGGCGACTGGGCATCGTCGAGCCCCAGGTCACGCAGTGTGTGGGTGCGCGTATCCAGCTCATACAGGCGTGCTTCGCTGTCCACGCGGCGGCCGAACACGATGTGGCGACTGTCGCTGCGCCACGCCCAGCCGCGGATCTCGGCAGAATCATTGGTGAGCTGCTCCGGGGTGCCACCCTCGGCCGGGATCCGCCACAGATCACCGACCTGCGGATTGCGCACGAACACGATCCAGCGGCCATCAGGCGAGTAGCGCGGCGCGTACTCGAAACTGTCCGGGTCGATCTGGTAATCGAGCGCGGTCCAGCTGCCGCTGGCGATGGCGAGAATGCGGATGCCACGGTGTGCGTACTTGCCCGACAGTGAGCCGAACAGCAGGCCGCGCCCATCCGGGGTCCAGTCGAAGCTGAGCAGTTCGGTGCCATCGCAGCGGGTGACGTGACGCAGCGCGCCGCCGGTGGCGCTGGCGATGATGACTTCGCAGCTGCCGTCCGGACCAAACCGCGCGAACGCGATCTCCCGCCCGTTGGGCGACCAGTTGGGGAACCGGTCCGAATACGTGGCCGGCGTATCCATCAGGATGTGGGCCGGCGCATTGCCGGAGGTCTGCACCTTGATGACGCTGCCATTGCGTGCCGGCATGTCCGCCTCGTAGGCGACCTGCGAGCCGTCCGGCGACAGCGTGGGATACGTTTCAAAGCCCGCGGTGGCGGTGATGAGCCGGTAAGGCCGCTGCGGACTGCCGATCACGCGGGTGCCATCTTCGACGGCAGCGTCCAGCGCCGAGGCAGGCTGTTCACGCTGGACAAGCAAGGCAGCCATGACCAGCAGGGCGACCAGCATCGCCACGCCGATGGCGAGCAGGATGTAGCGGCGGGTACGGCGCCACTGCCGGCGCAGCGGGCTGTCAACGCGTTTGCGCGACGGCGGCGCCCCCGCTGGCAGCACCTCGGCAGCGCCCGGCACATCGGCGTCCACGCCCTCCATCGCCGCCAGACCCCGCACGTCCTCGACCGCACTCACCGGCACCAGCAGGCGGTAGCCGGTCTTGGCAATGGTTTCGATATAGGTGGTGCCGGCCTCTTCGTCGGTCGCGAAGGCCTTGCGCAGCTGGGTGACGGCCTGGGTCAGCACATCGTTGGTCGGCAGCGTATCGGGCCACACCTCGGCGAACAGTTCGTCGCGGGTCACCACCGCGCCCGGCGAGCGCATCAAGGCCTTCAGTACGCCCAACGCCTTCGGCGTCAGCCGACGTGGGCGACGCACGCCCACCACCATCACTTCCCGCGAGGAAAGAATGACGGTGCAATCGCCGATTCGAACTACATCGGCTGCCGGTCGCTCACTGTCGTTGATGATCATTCCGGTGACACGAGTGAATGCAGGACTACGGGAACGCAGCATTCATCACAATCGACAACGACCGAACGAACCGCCAGATTCCGCACAAGGCATCAGCGCAAAGCGCAAAAACACTGAAGCGCGCGAATACTAGCCTATGTGGGTTAACCGCACCTGTGCGTGTGGCCAACATCAGGCTCTCTCTCGCCGACGAATCCACATAAATAGATTCAGCATTCGCGCCTCCGGGCGCGAACTTTTTATGTGCGATTCAGCTTTGTATGCGGCGGATCATGGTGAGACCGACCAGGCGCGAGACAACGAGCGCGACGTACATGACGCCTGCGAACTGCTCCAGCATCACCAGCGCGCGCGCCTGTGAATGGATGGGCACCACATCGCTCAAACCGACCCCGGACAATAAGCTGAAGCTCAGATAAAGCAGCTCCATCCAGGTGCGCAGCTCGCTCTCACTGGCCGCTACGAAACTGCCCGGGTACCACTGCTGGCACACCGCGAACGCGAAGGCGAAGGCCCACGCCAACAGCGTGAAGGTGGCCCCCGCCGCGAACAGCTCATCGCGGGTCACCTTGTGGTCCTGCAGCATGTAGGCGATCAGGCTGCCAGCCGTATAGAAGTACAGCAGGCATTCGAGCAGCTGCGCGGTGGTGACCAGCGCCGGGCGCTCCAACAGAGCGCCTGAGATGGAAAACACTACCGAAGGAATGGCCAGCAGCAGCGCCACCCACATACCGAGCGGGCTGCGCCTCACTACCCATAGCGCCAGGCCAAGCACGGCGATCCCGAACGCCCCGAACAGGGCGCGGCTGGCACCAGCCTCGTCCATTGCCGGATACAGCAGCACCCCCAGCAGCTGCACGGCCAACAACCAGGCCGAGGGATGCCGGCGCGCGATGGCCAGCCATTTGGTGCTGCGTGCTATCGCCATCGTCGTCCCCATCCCTGCCTGGTCGCGCCGAGCTTAGCGGGAATCACGCAGGCGGCGGATGATGGCCGTGGCGCTGCGCACCGCCACGGCCGGTGCCTCACTCCTGGCGATACACCTGCGCCCCGAGATCGCGGAACTGGGCGGACTTCTCGGCCATGCCGGCCTCCAGCGCCTTGTGCGCATCCAGCCCCTGCCCGGCGGCGTAATCGCGCACATCCTGGGTGATCTTCATCGAGCAGAAGTGCGGACCACACATGGAGCAGAAGTGGGCCAGCTTATGCGCGTCCTTGGGCAGCGTCTCGTCATGGAATTCCTTCGCTTTCTCCGGATCCAGCCCAAGGTGGAACTGGTCCTCCCAACGGAATTCGAAACGTGCCTTGCTCAATGCGTTGTCGCGGACCTGCGCGCCGGGGTGGCCTTTGGCCAGATCCGAGGCATGCGCGGCAATGCGGTAGGCCATGATGCCGTCGCGTACGTCCTGGCGGTTGGGCAGGCCCAGGTGTTCCTTCGGGGTGACATAGCAGAGCATCGCGGTGCCGTACCAGCCGATCATGGCCGCACCGATCGCACTGGTGATGTGGTCGTAGCCCGGCGCGATATCGGTGGTCAGCGGGCCCAGCGTATAGAACGGCGCTTCACCGCACTCGCGCAGCTGCTTGTCCATGTTTTCCTTGATCAGCTGCATCGGCACGTGGCCGGGGCCTTCGATCATGGTCTGCACATCATGCTTCCACGCGATCTTCGTCAGCTCGCCCAGCGTCTCCAGCTCGCCGAACTGCGCGGCATCGTTGGCATCGGCGATGCAGCCCGGGCGCAGGCCGTCGCCCAGTGAGAAGGTCACGTCGTAGGCCTTCATGATCTCGCAGATGTCCTCGAAGTGCGTGTAGAGGAAGTTCTCCTTGTGGTGTGCCAGGCACCACTTGGCCATGATCGAGCCGCCGCGCGAGACGATGCCGGTCACGCGCTTGGCGGTCAGTGGCACGTAGCGCAGCAGCACGCCGGCGTGGATGGTGAAGTAGTCCACGCCCTGCTCGGCCTGCTCGATCAGGGTGTCGCGGAAGATCGCCCAGTTCAGTTCCTCGGCGCGGCCATCGACCTTTTCCAGCGCCTGGTAGATCGGCACGGTGCCGATCGCCACCGGCGAGTTGCGCAGGATCCATTCGCGGGTTTCATGGATGTGCTTGCCCGTGGACAGGTCCATCACGGTGTCACCACCCCAGCGGATCGCCCAGACCAGCTTTTCCACCTCCTCGGCAATGCCCGAGGACACCGCGCTGTTGCCGATGTTGGCGTTGATCTTGGTCAGGAAGTTGCGGCCGATGATCATCGGCTCGCTTTCCGGGTGGTTGATGTTGTTGGGCAGCACGGCGCGGCCACGCGCGATCTCATCGCGGACGAACTCGGGGGTGATGATCCTGGGGATCGAGGCGCCGAAGGACTCGCCCGGATGCTGCTTCAGCAGTGCGGCGTCGCGGATCGCATCGAGCCGCTGATTCTCGCGGATCGCCACGAACTCCATTTCCGGGGTGATGATGCCGCGGCGCGCGTAGTGCATCTGGGTGACGTTGGCACCCGCCTTTGCCCGCCGTGGCTGCAACCGCGAGGGGAACCGCACGGCGTCCAGACGTGCATCGGTCTCACGTGCGCGGCCGAATGCCGAGCTCAGCCCCTCCAGCACCTCGGTATCGCCGCGCTCGGCTACCCAGGCGGCGCGCAGCGCAGGCAGACCGGCGGAGAGGTCGATGGCGACAGCCGGATCGGTATACGGGCCGGAGGTGTCGTACACGGTGACCGGCGCGTTCTCTTCGCCACCGAACAAGGTGGGCGTGCGGGTCAGGGTGATCTCACGCATCGGCACCTGCAGGTCGCTGCGCGAGCCCTGCACGTGGATCTTGTGCGAGCCGGGAATCGGCCGCGTGACCGATTCGGAGAGTTGCTGGGCCTGTTGCTGCAGGGCGGAGAGCTGGGCGTTCATCGAGGCATCGTCCTAGGTTCAATCCCCGCACAGGGACTGTGCGGTTCTATGCGAGGGATTCGCATGGGAGGGACGAAACGGCGGCGCTCGACGGACGGATTGCGGGCGGTCTCCGGGCGCGGTGGCCCTACGGCGCAATGCATCTGCAGATGCGAAGCTTCCCTACGCCGGTATCAACCGGATCAGGTTCGAAGGGACTGTCTCAACCTTGGCCACTGGGCCGCGGTACCCCCGCTTCGGGGCGAATTAGAGCACAAAGCGACGCCCACGGGCGCGCGGCCACACCCCACACTGACGTGATCAGCCTTTGCATGTGAACAGAGCACCGACACGCCATGCACTACCATGCTGCAGCGCGGTATGCGGTGCGGTCAGGGGGTAGCTTCCCGATCGTGCGCACACCGCGCTCTGCTCGACGCCATTGACGTCCGTACTGACCGGCCTCGACCGGCTTGATCCGCCCCAGTCGCTGCCGTTGTGCCGCTGGAGATTGCAAGCCTCGGCTCGCCCCTACTGATCGGAGACACGCCTGCATGGTGTTCCGCATTTCCATCGCACTGGTCGCACTGCTGGTGCTGATCGCCGGCCTCGCGCCGGGCCCCTTCAACGAGGTCGTCCAGAGCGGCCTGTCCACCATCATCCGCAGCACCGGCTGGCTGTATCTGCTGGTGGTGTTCATCACGCTGTCGTTCCTGATGTACCTGGCCTTCGGCCGCTTCGGTTCGCTGCGCATCGGCGGCGAGGATGCCGAGCCTGATTTTTCCAATGCGAGCTGGATGTCGATGTTGTTCGCCGCCGGCATGGGCATCGGCCTGGTGTTCTGGGGCGCGGCCGAGCCCATCTCGCACTTCGTGAAGCCACCGGAAGGACTGGCACCGCAGAGCATGGAGGCGGCGCGCGCGTCGATGCGGTATGCGTTCTTCCATTGGGGCCTGCATCCGTGGGCCATCTATGCGCTGATCGGCCTGGCGATGGCCTGGTTCCAGTTCAATCGCAACGGCCGCGGGCTGATCAGCGATCTGCTGCAGCCGATCATCGGCGCGCATCACCGCGGCTGGATGGGTACCGTGGTCAACGTCGCCGCCGTGGTCGCCACGGCGATCGGTGTGGCCACGACGCTGGGCTTCGGCACGATCCAGATCGCGGCCGGCCTTGAGCGCGTGTTCGGTATCCAGGCCTCGGTACCGGTGCAGTTGACCATCATCGCGTTGGCGTTCGTGTTGTACATGGCCTCCACCACCAGTGGCGTGCACCGCGGCATCAAGTGGCTCTCGAACTTCAACCTCGGCCTGGCGGCGTTGCTGCTGGCGCTGATCCTGGTGTTGGGGCCGACCGGCTTCATCTTCGATACGTTCACCACCACGATCGGCTCCTACCTCAATTCGCTGGTGACGATGAGCCTGCGGATGTCCCCGTTCTCGGGCAGCACGTGGGTGGCGGACTGGACGATCTTCTACTGGGCATGGTGGATCGCGTGGGCGCCGTTCGTGGGTTCGTTCATCGCGCGCGTCTCGCGTGGGCGCAGCATCCGCGAGTTCGTGCTGGGCGTGGTGATCGCGCCGAGCGTGCTGGGCTTCCTGTGGTTCTCGGTATTCGGCGGCACGGCGCTGTGGTCGCAGATCTTCGGCCACGTGGATCTGGCCCAGGCGTTGGGCAATGGCTACGAGACGGTGTTGTTCACGATGTTCGACAGCCTGCCGATGCCAACGGTACTGTCGGTGATCGCGCTGGTGTTGTTGATCATCTTCTTCGTGACCTCGGCCGATTCGGCGGTGCTGGTGCTGGCGACGATGTCGACGGAGGAGGCGGGCGATCCGCCGTTGGCGCGCCGGATGGTGTGGGGCGTGGCGATTGCGTTGATCGCGGGCGTGCTGCTGTTGGCCGGTGGACTCAATGCGCTGCAGGGGATGATCACGATCGCTGCACTGCCGTTTGCGTTGTTGATGCTGGCGGTGATGTGGTCGTTGTACCGGGTGCTCGATATGGAGCATGCGCTGCAGCGGCGCCGTGCGCAGCGCGCGCGGCGGTTGATGGATGACTGGATCGAGCGGGAGATCGCGGCGCAGGAAGAGACGCGCGATGAGGCGGCTCGAGCGCCTTAGGGTGGTCGGGTTGGTCGCTTAGAGCGGCACGCTTCCCGGGCTATCGGTGGGGGGGGGGGGGGGGGGGGGGGGGGGGGGGGGGGG
>NZ_JBHFHW010000043.1:38891-52791 GCF_057333975.1 Stenotrophomonas sp. AGC87 | reverse complement strand
GGCGGGACACGCCGTGAATCCGTCCCTGGAGGCTCATGTCGCGCCATCCATGGCGCTCATGGTCCCGACAACCCACCCGCCCCGTCCCGCTCACAGTTTCAAGGTGGTTCTGGTAAAGCCGCCGAGCAGTGCCAGGCAAGGCGCGCCCGACTCACAGTGTCAGAGTTCCAACGCGAGCAGCGTAGCCAAGCTCGACACAGTCGACGTTCCGCGCAGTGCGCTTGGAGTAATTCGGGCAACGCAGCCGAGCAACGCTCGGCACAGCAGCGTGCACCTGACGCATCGGATCATCGTTGAGGAAAAAGGAGCCACGCATGGCGTGGCTCTACCGCTTTTGCCATGCGCACCGCCGCATTGTGGGTGGGTCGGCCTGGGTGGGTTGGCGGGACCATGAGCCGCATGGATGCGGCGACATGAGCCTCCATGGACGGATTCACGGCGTGTCCCGCAAACCCACCCAGGGCGGCCCACTACCCGCAGCCCCAAAGCGCCCTGCTTTACGCCCTGCTGTGCTCTGCGCTTCTGCCGACCAACGGTCGGCACTACGGAGCACGAGAGAATCAGTACCCCGCCGCCTGCCCATCCTTGCGGCTTTCCGACGCCCCGTAATACACGCCCGACTCGGGATCACGCAGGATCGCCTGATACCCACCGTACGGACCATCCGCGAACACCACCCGGTGGCCCTTGCGCATCAACGCACGCACCGTCTCGTACGGGAAGCCGGTTTCCAGATTCACCTCGCCGCCATCGCTCATCGCCGTCGCCTGCCCGGTCGGCTCGGTCGAGCCCTCGTGCTGGATGCGCGGCGCATCACCGGCTTCCTGCAGGTTCATCCCGAAGTCGACCATGTTCATCACGATCTGCGCATGGCCCTGCGGCTGCATCGCGCCCCCCATCACCCCGAAGCTCATCCACGGCTTGCCGTCCTTGGTGACGAAGCCCGGAATGATGGTCTGGAACGGGCGCTTGCCCGGCGCATACCCGTTGGGATGATCCTTGCGCAGCACGAACATCTCGCCGCGGTCCTGCAGGATGAACCCCAGGCCCGGAGGCGCCATACCGCTGCCCATGCCGCGGTAGTTGGACTGGATCAGCGAGACCATCATGCCGTCGGCATCAGCTACCGTCATGTAGATCGTGTCGCCTTCCTGCAGCTGCTTGGGCGTACCCGGCTGCACTTCACTCAGGGCCTTGTCCATCGAGATCAGCTTGCGGCGCTCAGCGGCGTAGCCCTTGGAAATCAACCGGTCGACCGGGGCCGGGTGGAACGCTGGATCGGTGTAGAAGCGCGCGCGGTCGGCGAAGGCCAACTTCTTGGCTTCCACGAACAGGTGCACGTGTTCGGGCGATCCGAAGGGGATCTTCGAGAAATCGTAGCCCTCCAGCACGTTGAGGATCTGCAGCGCGGCGATGCCCTGGCTGTTCGGCGGCAGTTCCCATACGTCATAGCCACGGTAGTTGCTGCTGACCGGTTCAACCCATTCGCCGTGATGGCTGGCCATGTCGTCATAGCTCAGGTAGCCACCGTTGGCCTTGAAGTAGGTGCCGATGGTGCGGGCGATCTCGCCTTTGTAGAAGGCATCGCGGCCGCCCTGGGCGATCTGCTCCAGCGTGTGGGCCAGGTTCGGGTTCTTCCACATCTCGCCCTTGCGCGGGGCATGGCCGTTGATCGTGAACTGCTCGGTGAAACCGGGGTACTTGGACAGCCGCGGGACCGAGCGGTCCCAGTAGTAGGCGATGACCTCGGCGACCGGGTGGCCCTCGCGGGCGTAGCGGATGGCGGGCGCGAGGTTGTCGGCCATCGGCTTGCGGCCGAAGCGGTCGTGCAGGGCGAACCAGCCATCCACCGCGCCGGGCACCGAGACCGGCAGCGGGCCGGTGGCCGGAATTTCCTTCAGGCCCCGCCGCTGGAACTCGGCCAGGGTCAGCGACTTGGGCGAGCGGCCCGAGCCGTTGTAGCCATACAACTTCTGCGTCCCGGGGTCCCACACGATGGCGAACAGATCACCGCCGACACCATTGCCGGTCGGCTCCATCAAACCGAGGGCGGCATTGGCCGCGATCGCGGCATCCACCGCCGAACCACCGGACTTCATCACGTCCAGGGCGATCTGGGTGGCCAGGGGCTGGGAGGTGGCGGCCATCGCGTGCGGGGCGATCACCTCTGAGCGGGTGGCGAAGGTGTGGCCGGTGATCCGGTCAGCGGCGATGGCGGCGGCGGGCAGCGAACACAGGATGGCGGCGGCGAGCAGGCCGCGGGCAAGGCGTGAGGACACGGGGTGGTTCCTGAGGGTGGTAGCGAGCTGATGGTGGCGGCAGAGGCCGCCGGAGCACATCCCACTATGGTCATGCACCTCCCGCAAATCCGACGCGAATCCGACGCGAATCCGCGCAATCGCGCCCTGCAAAATGCTGAATTCCAGTTCATCGGAACGCTTTCAGCCGCAACCATCCTTGTACGGCGGGGCCTTGCGGTGGATGCAGGCGAAACCGATGGAAATTGTGCTTCCAGGGTTGACACCGCCAAAACCCGTGTGGTTTTCTCGATCTCATGTTGCAGCGCACAGCCACCCGCGAATCCATCGAGCACGCCGACCACGGCGCGGCCTCCATCCATTCGCTTCTCGTCCTCGTACTTATTACCCAACCAACAGGTGCGGGACGGACCGGCGTGTAAGCAAGACTGCCAGGTATCCATCAAAACCCGCACCCGACCAGGTGCGGGTTTTTTCGTTTCAGAACCCTTCGATTTCCCTCCTCCCCTCCGAGTTGCCTTCCACCATGACCCGCCAGCCCACCTCGAGCCAGCCAATGCCCACCGCCCCCACGGCGGGTGCGTTCGCGTGTGGTCGCGGCCAGGCCGGCGCCACCCCTTCCCCTGATGGGCCGACGCGTCGCTGACCGTCGGCCCTCTTTTTTCTTGCCTCCAAAGGACCTCCCCCATGAGCACCAACGACCTGCCCCAGATCAAGATCGCTGTTGTCGGCTACGGCAGCCAGGGCCGCGCGCACGCGCTGAATCTGCGTGAATCCGGTTTCGATGTCGTCGTCGGGCTGCGCCCGGGCGGTCCGACCGAGGTCAAGGCTCAGGCCGACGGCTTCACCGTCAAAGCCCCGGCCGAGGCGGTGAAGGATGCCGATCTGGTCGCCGTGCTGACCCCGGACATGGTGCAGAAGAAGCTCTACGAAGACGTGCTCGCGCCGAACATGAAACAGGGCGCTGTGCTGCTGTTCGCGCACGGTCTGAACGTGCATTTCGACATGATCAAACCGCGCGAGGATCTGGACGTGGTGCTGGTCGCGCCGAAGGGCCCGGGTGCGCTGGTCCGTCGCGAGTATGAAATCGGCCGCGGCGTGCCGTGCATCTGGGCGGTCTACCAGGACAAGAGCGGCAAGGCCGCCGAGTTCGCCCTGGCCTACGCCGGTGGCTTGGGTGGCGCGCGCGCCAACCTGATCCAGACCACCTTCAAGGAAGAGACTGAAACCGATCTGTTCGGCGAGCAGGCCGTGCTGTGCGGTGGCGCTTCGGCACTGGTGCAGGCCGGTTTCGAAACCCTGGTCGAAGCCGGCTACCAGCCGGAAATCGCCTACTACGAAGTACTGCACGAACTGAAGCTGATCGTGGACCTGTTCTACGAAGGCGGCATCACCCGCATGCTGGAATTCATCTCCGAAACCGCGCAGTACGGCGACTACGTCAGCGGCCCGCGTGTGATCGACGCCGGCACCAAGGCGCGCATGAAGGACGTACTGACCGATATCCAGAACGGGACCTTCACCAAGAACTGGGTGGCCGAGTACGAAGCGGGCCTGCCGAACTACAACAAGTTCAAGCAGGCCGACCTGGAGCACCCGATCGAGAAGGTAGGCAAAGAACTGCGCGCCAAGATGGTCTGGTTGCAAAGTCAAGCCGCGTAAACGCGCGGCTCCCCCACCCGCTTTCGTAAAGGTCACCGCATGAATACCTCCGCACACAGCACCGCGCCCCGCAACGGCGCACGCTGGTTGACGCAGGCCCTGGAAGCCGAGGGCGTGCATACGCTGTTCGGCTATCCGGGCGGCACCATCATGCCGTTCTATGACGCCCTGGTGGACTCCGGGCTGAAGCACATCCTGGTCCGCCACGAACAGGGCGCGGCCCTGGCCGCCAACGGCTTCGCCCGTGCCAGCGGCCGGGTCGGCGTCTGCGTCGCCACCTCCGGCCCGGGCGCCTCCAACCTGGTCACCGGCATCGCCGATGCGATGCTGGATTCGGTGCCGATGGTCTGCATCACCGGCCAGGTCGCCACCCCGCTGCTGGGCACCGACGCGTTCCAGGAACTGGACGTGTTCGGGCTGACCCTGCCGATCGTCAAACACAGCTGGCTGGTGCGCTCGGTCGATGACCTGCCGCAGGTGGTCGCCGATGCGTTCCGTATCGCCCGCGAGGGTCGCCCGGGCCCGGTGCTGATCGATCTGCCCAAGGACGTGCAGGTGGCCGATGCGTCGCACCTGCCGGAGCACGTGCCGTCCACGGTGGTCGCACCGCCTGCCCCCAATGACGACGCCATCGCGCAGACCATCGCCGCCATCGCCGGCGCCGAGAAGCCGGTGATCTATGCCGGGGGTGGCGTGGCGCTGGGCGATGCGGTGGAGGACTTCCGTGCCTTCGTCGAGGCGACCCGTATTCCGACCGTGCTGACCCTGCGCGGCCTGGGTGCGCTGCCGCCCCAGCATCCCCACTACCTGGGCATGCTGGGCATGCACGGCACCCGCGCGGCCAACATGGCCGTGCAGGAAAGCGATCTGCTGGTGGTGGTCGGGGCGCGTTTCGATGACCGCGCGACCGGCAAGTTGAACGAGTTCGCCCCGTTTGCGCGCGTCGTGCATATCGATGCCGATGCGTACGAGATCTCCAAGCTGCGCACCGCCGATATCGCGGTGCCCGGCAATGTCGGTACGGCGCTGCGCGCACTGACCGCCGCGGCCACCGCCCCGGCCACGCAGGAGGCCTGGGCCAAACGCTGCCAGGGCCATCGTGAACGCTTCGCCCCGCGCTACGACGCACCGGGCAAGCACATCTACGCCCCGGCGCTGCTGAAGCGCCTGAGCGAGCTGGCGCCGAGCGACGCCATCATCGCCTGCGATGTCGGCCAGCATCAGATGTGGGTCGCCCAGCATTGCCGCTTCACCCATCCGCGCAACCACCTGACCAGCGGCGCGCTGGGCACCATGGGCTTCGGCCTGCCCGCGGCGATGGGGGCGCAGTTCGCCTGCCCCGACCGCACTGTGGTGCTGGTCTCCGGCGATGGCAGTTTCATGATGAACGTGCAGGAGCTGGTCACCATCGCCCGCTGCCGCCTGCCGGTGAAGATCGTGCTGCTGGACAACAGCTCGCTGGGCATGGTCCGCCAGTGGCAGGAGCTGTTCTTCGCCGAGCGCTACAGCGAGATCGATCTGTCCGACAACCCGGACTTCGCCGCGCTGGCGCAGGTGTTCGGCATTCCAGCCACGCGCATCGAAGCACGTGACGATGTCGAAGGTGGCCTGGCCGCGATGCTGGCCCAGCCCGGCCCGGCGCTGCTGCACGTGGCCATCGATGCGCGTGCCAACGTGTGGCCGCTGGTGCCGCCCAACAACGCCAACAGCACGATGCTGGAAAGCAACCCCGCTCATCAGTCCCAGGAGTTCCCCAATGCAATACCGGCTTGACCTGGTGCTGACCCCGGCCGAAGGCGCGCTGCTGCGCGTGATCGGCATGGCCGAACGCCG
The DNA here is from genome assembly GCF_057333975.1 of Stenotrophomonas sp. AGC87. NCBI lineage: Bacteria > Pseudomonadati > Pseudomonadota > Gammaproteobacteria > Lysobacterales > Lysobacteraceae > Stenotrophomonas > Stenotrophomonas sp. AGC87. The sequence continues at coordinate 47,038 of NZ_JBHFHW010000043.1, read as the reverse complement.
CGGCTTCGCACCGCGCGCGATCGCCGGTGCGCCCAATGCCGCCGACGACGGTCGCTGGCACCTGCAGCTGGTGGTCGATTCCACCCGCCCGCCGGAAACCCTGCGCCGCCAGATCGAGAAGATCTACGACTGTGTGTCGGTGCGCATCAGCGCACTGGAGCCCGGTACTGGAGTATCCGCATGAACGCCCGCACCGTTGCATCGGTGCCGGTACGGAGGTGTCTTCTCGGTCGTACGTCGCAGCGTGCGCCGTGGCAGCGCGCGTCGCTCCGGAACGATCACCATGGCCGGGTGCGTGATGCCGGCTAGCCGTACCCCGCAGGAACCGGACGTAGGCGACGTAAGCGTCGCCGATGTGCTGGCCGCGCAGGCACGGCTGCGCCGCTTCCTGCCGCCCACGCCGCTGCATTACGCCGAGCGTTTCGGCGTGTGGCTGAAGCTGGAGAACCTGCAGCGCACCGGCTCCTACAAGGTGCGCGGTGCATTGAACGCCCTGCTGGCCGGGCGTGAGCGCGGCGACGACCGCCCGGTCATCTGCGCCTCGGCCGGCAACCACGCCCAGGGCGTGGCGTGGGCCGCCTACCGCTTGAACATCCCCGCCATCACGGTGATGCCGCACGGTGCACCGGCCACCAAGATCGCCGGGGTCGCCCACTGGGGCGCCACCGTACGCCAGCACGGTGAGAGCTACGACGAGGCCTACGCCTTCGCCCGTGCCCTGGCCGACCAGCACGGCTACCGCTTCCTGTCCGCCTTCGACGACCCGGACGTGATCGCCGGCCAGGGCACCCTGGGCATTGAGCTGGCCCCGCATGCGCCGGACGTGGTGATCGTGCCGATCGGCGGCGGTGGCCTGGCCTCCGGCGTCGCGCTGGCGCTGAAATCGCAGGGCGTGCGCATCGTCGGTGCACAGGTGGAGGGCGTCGATTCGATGGCCCGCGCCATCCGCGGCGACGTGCGAGAGATCGCCCCCGTCGCCACGCTGGCCGACGGCGTCAAGGTGAAGATTCCCGGTTTCCTGACCCGCAAGCTGTGCAGCGCACTGCTGGACGATGTGGTGATCGTGCGTGAAGCCGAGCTGCGCGAGACGCTGGTGCGGCTGGCGCTGGAAGAGCACGTCATCGCCGAAGGTGCCGGCGCGCTGGCCCTGGCCGCCGGTCGCCGCGTCGCCGGCAAGCGCAAGTGCGCGGTGGTCTCCGGCGGCAACATCGATGCGCTGGTCCTGGCCCAGCTGCTGGCCGACATCCGTCCCCGCCCCCCGCGCAAACCGCGCCGCCGCGCCAGCGAGCGAACACGCCCGCCCCTACCAACCGTGCTCGCGACATCCCCGATTTCCGCTTCGATTCCTACCTCTGCCATCCCATCCGACCTTGCCGTCGAGGAGACCTCCTGGTGACCATGCCCAACTCCCCCCGAATCAGAATTTTCGACACCACCCTGCGCGACGGCGAGCAATCGCCCGGCTGCAGCATGAGCCCGCAGCAGAAGCTGGTGATGGCCCGCGCACTGGACGAACTGGGCGTGGATGTCATGGAAACCGGCTTCCCGGCCAGCTCCCAGTCCGACCGCGAAGCGATGGCGATGATCGCCCGCGAAGTGCGCCGCCCGACCCTGGCGGTACTGTCGCGCTGCCTGGCCGCCGATATCGAAACCTCGGCCAAGGCGCTGGAGGCAGCGGCGAACCCGCGCCTGCATGTGTTCCTGTCGACCAGCCCGCTGCACCGCGAGCACAAGCTGCGCATGAGCCGCGAACAGGTGCTGGAGTCGGTGCACAAGCACGTCAGCCTGGCCCGAAGCTACGTGGGCGATGTGGAGTTCTCCGCTGAAGATGCCACGCGGACCGAGGAAGACTTCCTGATCGAGGTCGCCCGCGTGGCCGTGGCCGCCGGCGCTACCACCATCAACCTGCCCGACACCGTGGGCTTCACCACGCCGGAAGAGATCCGCGGCATGTTCCAGCGCGTGATCGCCGGCGTGCCGGACAGCGACCGCATCATCTTCAGCGCGCACTGCCACAACGATCTGGGCCTGGCCGTGGCCAACTCGCTGGCTGCCATCGAAGGCGGTGCGCGTCAGGTCGAATGCACCGTCAACGGGATCGGCGAGCGCGCGGGCAACTGCTCGCTGGAAGAAATCGCGATGGTGCTGAAGGTCCGCAACGCCTTCTACGACGAAGACACGCGCATCAACACCCCGCGCATCGTGGCCACCTCGCAGCTGCTGCAGCGCCTGGTCGGCATGCCGGTCCAGCGCAACAAGGCGATCGTCGGCGCCAACGCCTTCGCCCACGAGTCGGGCATCCACCAGCACGGCATGCTGCGCCACCGCGGCACCTACGAAATCATGCGCCCGGAAGATGTGGGCTGGGAGTCCTCGCAGATGGTGCTGGGCCGCCACAGTGGCCGCGCCGCGGTCGACCAGCGCCTGCGTGCGCTGGGCTTCTGGCTGGAAGAAGAGGAACTGAAGCTGGTCTTCGAGCAGTTCAAGGCGCTGTGCGAGCAGCAGCGCGTGGTCACCGACGCCGACCTGCAGGCGCTGATGCAGGGCAGTGCCACCCAGAATGGCTACCGCCTGGCTTCGATGACGATCAGCGATGTCGGCAGCCGCGCCAATGCGCTGGTCGAGCTGTCCGATCCGGAAGGCAACCGTGTGGCCGAGACGGCGCAGGGCGATGGCCCGGTCGATGCGCTGTTCGGCGCATTGTCGGCCGCCACCGGCGTGCAGTTGATGCTGGACAGCTACCACGTGCACAGTGTGGGCATCGGCGCCGATGCGCGCGGCGAAGCCAACCTGAGCGTGCGCCACGAGGGTGTGGAGTACGAAGGCACCGGCACCAGCCGCGACATCATCGAAGCCTCCGCACTGGCGTGGCTGGAGGTGGCCAACCGTCTGCTGCGCCAGCGCAACGCGACGGCCGAGCAGCCTGCGGCCACCGCCGCGGCCTGAGCCCCCACTACGTACCCCGAACTGCAGCAAGGCCAGTCCATGACCCCAGCTCCCCGCACCCTGTACGACAAACTGTGGGATGCCCACGTCGTCGTTCCCGAGACCGACAGCGCGCCCGCCGTGCTGTACATCGACCTGCACCTGATCCACGAAGTGACCTCGCCGCAGGCCTTCACCGAACTGCGCGAGCGCGGCCTCTCCCCGCGCCGGCCGGACCGGACCAAGGCCACGATGGATCACTCCACCCCCACCCTGCCGGCCGGCGCCGACGGCAAGCTGCCCTACGCCAGCGCCGCCTCCGAAGCCCAGGTAGCGATGCTGGCTGACAACTGCGCCGCGCATGGCATCGAACTGTTCGACCTGCAGTCGGCCAGCCGCGGCATCGTGCACGTGATCGCCCCCGAGCAGGGCTTCACCCAGCCAGGCATGACCATCGTCTGTGGCGACAGCCACACCTCCACGCATGGTGCATTTGGCGCGCTGGCCTTCGGTATCGGCACCAGCGAGGTCGGCCATGTGCTGGCGACGCAGTGCCTGCTGCAGCGTAAAGCCAAAACGATGGCGATCACCGTGGATGGCGCGCTGGCCCAGGGTGTCGGCGCCAAAGATGTGGTCCTGCACATCATCGGCGTGATCGGCGTCAACGGCGGTACCGGCCATGTGCTGGAGTTCCGTGGCAGCGCGATCGAAGCGATGGACATGGAGCAGCGCATGACGTTGTGCAACATGTCCATCGAAGCCGGGGCACGTGCCGGCATGGTCGCTCCCGACCAGATCACCTTCGACTGGGTGGCCGCCACCCCGCGTGGGCCCAAGGGCGCCGACTTCGATGCTGCCGTGGCCGCGTGGTCGCCGCTGCGCAGCGATGAAGGTGCGCGCTTCGATGTCGAGGTCCACATCGATGCCGCCGACATCCGGCCGACCCTGACCTGGGGCACCCATCCCGGCACCGCCATCGCCGTGGACCAGCCGATTCCGGCGGCCAACGATGCCGCCGCGCAGAAGGGCCTGGACTACATGCACTTCCACGCCGGGCAGACCCTGGCCGGCACCCCGGTGGATGTGGTCTTCGTCGGCTCCTGCACCAACGGCCGCCTGAGCGACATGCGCGAAGTGGCGCAGGTACTCCAAGGCCGCCGCGTCGCCCCGAGCGTGCGCATGCTGGTGGTGCCGGGCTCGGAAATCGTCAAGCGCCAGGCCGAAGCCGAAGGCATCGATGTGGTGGTGCGCGCGGCCGGTGCCGAATGGCGCGAGCCGGGCTGCTCGATGTGCATCGCCATGAACGGTGATCTGGTCGCGCCGGGGCAACTGGCGGTCAGCACCAGCAACCGCAATTTCGAAGGCCGCCAAGGCCCCGGTTCACGGACCCTGCTGGCCTCGCCGATGACGGCCGCCTGGGCCGCGGTGAACGGCCGCGTGGCCGACCCACGCGAACTGTATGCCACGCTGGAGGTGGCCTGATGAGCGGCTTCCGTACCCTGACCTCGACCAGCGTGGTGCTGCGCGAGACCAACATCGACACCGACCAGATCATTCCGGCGCGCTTTCTGTCCACCACCGAGCGCGTCGGCCTGGGCAAGCACGCGTTCAATGATTGGCGCTGGCAGAGCGAGGGCGTGCCGAACCCGGCGTTCGCCTTCAACCAGCCGCACAACGCCGGCCGCAGCATCCTGCTGGCCGGCCGCAACTTCGGCTGCGGCTCCTCGCGTGAGCATGCGCCGTGGGCCCTGACCGACCTGGGCCTGCGCGCCATCGTCAGCAGCGAGATCGCCGATATCTTCCGCGGCAACTCGCTGAAGAACGGCCTGCTGCCGATCGTGCTGGACGAAGCCGATGTGCAGACGCTGATGCAGCGCCCGGATGACGAATTGACCATCGATGTGGCCGCGCGCGAACTGCGCACCCCCGATGGGCGCGTGTATGCCTTCCCGCTGGACGGCTTCTCACAGACCTGCCTGCTGGAAGGCGTGGACCAATTGGGGTATCTGTTGGGCCGTACCCCTGACATTGAACGTTACGAGAGTGAACATGCACGCTGAGATTGTCGTATTGCCGGGTGATGGCATTGGTCCGGAAGTCGCCGCCGCCGCCGTGGCGGTGCTGGAGGCCGTCGCCACCCGTTTCGGGCACACCTTCGGGTTCCAGGAGCACGACATCGGTGGCATCGCCATCGATCGCCACGGCGAGCCGCTGCCGGCCACCACACTGGAGGCCTGCCGCAAGGCAGACGCCATCCTGCTCGGCGCGGTCGGCGGCCCGAAGTGGTCCGACCCGAACGCCAAGGTCCGCCCCGAACAGGGCCTGCTGGAGATCCGCAAGGCGCTGGGGCTGTACGCCAACCTGCGCCCGGTGCGCACGCACGCGGCCGCGCTCGGCGCCTCGCCGATCAAGGCCGAACTGCTGGAAGGCGTGGACTTCGTCGTCGTGCGCGAACTGACCGGCGGCATCTATTTCGGTGAGAAGACCCGCACCGCCGATAGCGCCAGCGACCTGTGCAGCTACAGCGTGGGCGAGATCGAGCGCGTCATGCGCACCGCGTTCCGGCTGGCGCATACCCGCCGCGGCAAGGTCACCTCGGTGGACAAGGCCAACGTGCTGGAGACCTCGCGCCTGTGGCGTGATGTCGCTGCGCGGATCGGCCGCGAGGAATTCCCGGACATCGCCTTGGAGCACCAGCTGGTCGATTCGATGGCCATGCATCTGCTGGCCAAGCCGCGCGAGTACGACGTGATCGTGACCGAGAACATGTTCGGCGACATCCTCACCGACGAAGCCTCGATGCTGGCCGGTTCGCTCGGCCTGCTGCCCTCGGCGTCGCTGGGCGAACCCGGCGCAGTGGGCATCTACGAGCCCATCCACGGCTCGGCGCCGGATATCGCGGGCAAGGGCATTGCCAATCCGTATGCCACGATCTTCAGCGCGGCGATGCTGCTGCGGCATTCACTGGGGCTGGACGACGAGGCTGCTACGGTCGAGGCAGCGGTGTATGCCGTGCTGGATGACGGCGTGTTCACCGCCGATCTCGCCGCCAAGGGTTTGGCGGTGAGTACCGCCGCAGCGACCGACGCGGTCCTTGCCAAGCTGCAATGATCGCAAAGGACGCGGCCTGAGGGCCGCGTTCCTGTTTTTACATCCCGCACGGCCTCCCTGTCCCGTCGGTCACGCCGCTGCCAGCGGCTGGCCCCCAACAAGGAAAGCCCTTGAATCATCGTTCCTCTGCCGACTTTCTCAACCACGTCACCCAGCGCGATCCGCATCAGCCGGAATTCCTGCAGGCCGTCAAAGAAGTGATCCAGAGCCTGTGGCCGTTCCTGGAGCGCAACCCCCGCTACCTGGAACAAGGCCTGCTGGAGCGGCTGGTGGAGCCGGAGCGGGTGATCCAGTTCCGCGTGGCCTGGGCCGATGACGCCGGCAAGACCCATGTGAACCGCGGCTGGCGCGTGCAGCACAGTTCGGCAATCGGTCCGTTCAAGGGCGGCATGCGCTTCCATCCGTCGGTGAACCAGTCGATCCTGAAGTTCCTCGCGTTCGAGCAGACCCTGAAGAACGCGCTGACGACCCTGCCGATGGGCGGTGGCAAGGGCGGCGCGGATTTCAATCCCAAAGGCCGCAGCGACGCCGAAGTGATGCGCTTCTGCCAGGCCTTGATGCTGGAGCTCCATCGTCACCTTGGTGCCGATACGGATGTGCCGGCCGGTGATATCGGGGTCGGCGCACGTGAGGTCGGCTACATGACCGGCATGATGAAGAAGATCACCAACGACGCCTCCTGCGTGTTCACCGGCAAAGGCCTGTCCTACGGTGGCAGCCTGATGCGCCCGGAGGCGACCGGCTTCGGTACGGTCTACTTCGTCGAGCAGATGCTGCACCATGCCCGCCGCGATACCGATGGCGCGAAGGTGCTGATTTCCGGCGCTGGCAACGTCGCCCAGCATGCCGCGATCAAGGCCATCGAGCTGGGCGCCAAAGTGCTCACGCTCTCCGATTCCGGCGGCACGCTGTACGCCCGTGATGGCTTCGATGACGCGGCGCTGCAGGAGGTGGTGGAACTGCGCAACGAGCGCCGCGGCTGCCTGTCCGAACTGGCCGATGACACACGCTTCGAGTACCTCGACGGCAAGCGCCCGTGGCACATCCCGGCCGAGATCGCCCTGCCCTGTGCCACCCAGAACGAACTGGACGAAGACGATGCCCGCGCCCTGGTCGACAACGGGGTGCTGTGCGTGGCCGAAGGCGCCAACATGCCCTCCACGCTGGAGGCGGTGGAGGTCTTCCTCGAGGCCGGCACCCTGTACGCACCGGGCAAGGCCAGCAACGCCGGCGGCGTGGCCACCTCGGGGCTGGAAATGAGCCAGAACGCGCAGCGGCTGTCGTGGCATCACGCCGATGTCGACGAGCGCCTGCACGGGATCATGAAGGACATCCACGCCAACTGCGTGCGCCACGGCAAGCGTGCCGACGGCAGCGTGAACTACGTGGATGGGGCCAATATCGCCGGCTTCGTGAAAGTGGCCGATGCGATGCTGGCGCAGGGCGTTTACTGAGGGCAGACCGGTGAAGCGGCGCAGCGGTGTTCATCCGCTGCCCCCCTGCCGTATTTGCCGCCGCAGCGGTCAGTCCGCCGAGCGGACCTCGCTCGTCATGCACCCAGCCAGCACGGCGCCGCCGTCGGTGGGTATCACGCTGAAGGCCTGCACGCGCGTGTATCCGGAGGACGCCTCCCGGGATGCTTCGCGCATCCAATACCCTTCCGCCTGGCGATCCGCCGCGCCCAGGCCAGTGGCATCGAGCACCGCCTTCAGTGGCGCATCGCCCATGTCGGCTGCGAGATAGCCGCCATACGCGAGGACGAGCAACGTCGCAGACAAGCCCTTCAACGCCACCGGCTGCTCCAGGGTGATGACCATGACCGGTATCTCCTGGCCATCGGCAAGGTACTCATGCTCGGCCACCGCGCGGACATTGTCCGGCCATGCCAGCGGCGACAGTTCCGACACACGCTCCCACAGGTTGGCGATGCGCTGCATGGCAGCGTCGTCAGCCCGACACTCGAGCGCGGCGCCGATATCACTGGCCGCAGCCGTCTCACGCAATCGGGGTGGAACACGCGCCTCGCGCATCGGACCGGGGTAGTCACATCCCACCCGATAGCCCTCACCGTCGCTGCTCACCACGATGGCGCCCGGCGATGACGCATCGCC
>NZ_JBHFHW010000043.1:12498-38871 GCF_057333975.1 Stenotrophomonas sp. AGC87 | reverse complement strand
GCGCGGGATGCCGCTGTTGGCGCCCAGACCTGGAATGGCTCACGCAGGCTACTCGACCGCATCCGCAGCCCGTTCCCGCTGACGAGGCGCGCACGCTACCCGGCATCGACGGGAATCGAGAAACCCATGTCATCCGCCACCACGCGGTGCGTTGTGATGCCGTGCACGGTCAACGCGTCCGGCATGTCGATGAGGGTCGTCGTGTGCTCCTCGTCACCGCTGCGCGTGAAGCTCCAGCCCTGCAGATGGGCCGGTCGTTCCTGCGGCGTGCCATACCGTGCGCCACGCAACGCGGTCGTCACCGCCTGCATCGTTGCCGGTGAGGCACGGCACTCCAGCAGCTCGACGAGATCGTGCTGGAAACTGGCAGCGGGGTTCGCCTGCGCTGGCAATGTGGAAACCATCAGCAGAACGATCGCCGCCGCAGTGGCGAACCGAGAAGAGGAACGTGAAGGCATCATGCGCGACCGAAGAAATCCGGTGTGCATTGTGCGCTTGCAGGCACCGCGAAGACGACAGGCATTCGCGTCGCACTGAAAGAATGAAGCCGGCCATCGGCCGGCCTCATTGGTCCTCAGCCTTCGCTGGTCTTGGCCTCGTCCGGCTTCACCCGGAACCATGCCGCATACAGCGCCGGCAGGAACACCAGCGTCAGCACGGTGCCGACGATCAGGCCACCCATGATCGAGATCGCCATCGAACCGTAGAAGGCACTGCGCGACAGCGGAATCATCGCCAGCACCGCCGCCAGCGCGGTCAGCACGATCGGGCGGAAGCGGCGCACGGTGGCGTCGATGATCGCGTGCCAGCGGTCATGCCCAGCGTCGATATCCTGCTGGATCTGATCGATCAGGATCACCGAGTTGCGCATGATCATGCCGGCCAGCGCGATCGTCCCCAGCAGCGCCACGAAGCCGAACGGCGCGCGGAACAGCAGCAGGAACAGGGTCGCGCCGATGATGCCCAGCGGTGCGGTGACCAGCACCATCGCCGCACGCGAGAAGCTGCGCAGCTGCAGCATCAGCAAGGTCGCCACCACGATAAGGAACAGCGGCATGCCGGCCTTGATCGAGTCCTGGCCACGGGTGGAATCCTCCACCGTACCGCCGGTTTCCAGCAGGTAGCCGGACGGCAGCTGGGCACGGATACCCTCCAGCGTCGGCAGGATCTGCTGCACCACGTCCAGCGGCTGCTTGGCGTCGGCAATGTCGGCGCGCACGGTCACCGTCGGCAGGCGGTTGCGGTGCCAGATGATGCCGTCCTCGAACACGTACTCCAGGCGCGCCACCTGCGACAGCGTCACCGAGGTGCCGCTGGCGGTCGGAATGGCCAGGCTGCCCAGCATGTCCAGCCGCACACGTTCGTTGTCCGGGCCACGCAGCAGCATCTCGATCAGGCGGTTGCCTTCCCGGTAGGTGCTCACGCTCATGCCCGACAACGAGGTGCCCAGCAGCTGGCTCACCTGCGCGCTGCTCACACCCAACGCGCGTGCACGGTCCTGGTCGATCACCAGCCGGACCACCTTGCTCGGCTCGCTCCAATCCAGGTTGACGTTCATCACGTGCGGGTTTGCGCGCACCTTGGCTTCCACCTGCCGTGCGATGGCCTGCACCTGCTCGATATGCTCGCCGGAGATGCGCATCTGCACCGGGTAGCCGACCGGCGGGCCGTTCTCCAGGCGGGTCACGCGCATCTGCACGTCCGGGAACTGCGGAATCACGTCCTTGAGCAGCCAGTCGCGGGTCGCTTCGCGCGCTTTGGCATCTTCAGTCAGCACCACGAACTGCGAGAAGTTGGTGGCCGGCAGCTGCTGGTCCAACGGCAGATAGAAGCGCGGCGAGCCGGTGCCCACGTAGGCCACGTAATTGCTGATGCCTTCGCGGTCCTTGAGCAGCTTTTCCAGCTTGGTCGCCTGCGCCTGGGTCGCCTGCAACGAGGCACCCTCGGCCAGTTCGATGTCCACCATCAGTTCCGGGCGGGTCGAATCCGGGAAGAACTGCTGGGGCACGAAGCGGAAGATCAGCAGCGAGAACACGAACAGCGCGGCCGTGGCGGCGATCACCCACCAGCGATGGCGCAGGCACACATCAAGGAACCTGCGGAAGCGCACGTAGAACGGACGCTGGTACGGATCGTGATCGTGCGCATGCACCTTCGGCGCGATCCAGCGCGCGAACGCGGGATGGCGGTCGGCCCACCGGAGGCGACGGGCGTGCCAGCGCCCCGCCAGGCTGTCCGGCTTGGGCGGCTGCGGGTTGAACAGGTCCGGCAACATCTTGTCGCCCAGGTACGGAATGAACAGCACCGCGGCGATCCACGACACCACCAGCGCGATGGTCACCACCTGGAACAGCGAGCGGGTGTATTCGCCCGTGCTGGAGGCGGCCGTGGCGATCGGCAGGAAGCCGGCCGCGGTGATCAGCGTACCGGTCAGCATCGGGAAGGCGGTCGACTCCCACGCAAAGCTGGCCGCGCGCAGGCGGTCGTAGCCCTGCTCCATCTTGGTGGCCATCATCTCCACCGCGATGATCGCATCGTCCACCAGCAGACCCAGCGCCAGCACCAGCGCGCCGAGGGAAATCTTGTGCAGGCCGATGCCGAAGTAATGCATGACGAAGAAGGTCATCGCCAGCACCAACGGAATCGTCACGCCCACCACCAGGCCGGTGCGCAGGCCGAGCGAGAAGAAGCTCACCAGCAGCACGATCACCACCGCTTCGGTGAGCACCTGCACGAACTCGCCGACGGACTCTTCCACCGCATGCGGCTGGTCGGAGACCTTGCGCAGCTGCATGCCGGCCGGCAGCGTCTTCTGCAGGCGTTCGAACTCGGCATCCAGCGTACTGCCCAGCTTGAGGATGTCGCCGCCGTCTTTCATCGCCACCGCAATGCCGATGGCGTCTTCGCCCATGAAGCGCATCTTCGGCGACGCCGGATCGGCAAAACCGCGCTTGATCTCGGCGATGTCGCCCAGGTGCACGGTGCGGTCGCCAGCCTGGATCGGGAAGCTGCGGATATCCTCCACGCTCTTGAACTGGCCGGTGACGCGCAGCTGCACGCGGTCGGTCGGGGTTTCAAAGAAGCTGGTGGCGGCAATGGCATTCTGGTCGGCCAATGCCTGCTGCACCTGCTGCAGCGACACGCCCAGCGTGGCCAGCTTGGTGTTGGACAGCTCGATCCAGACCTTTTCATCCTGCAGGCCTTCCAGCTCGATCTTGCCCACATCGGGCACGCGCTGCAGTTCCAGCTGGATGCGGTCGGCGTAGTCGCGCATCACCGCGTAGTCGAAGCCCTGCCCGGTCAACGCGTAGATGTTGCCGAAGGTATCGCCGAACTCGTCGTTGAAGAACGGGCCGACGATTTCGCGCGGCAGGGTCGGCTTGATGTCGCCCACGCGCTTGCGCACCTGGTACCACAGGTCGGGAATCGCCTTGGAGCGCAGGCTGTCGCGCGCCACGAAGATCACCTGCGATTCGCCCGGGCGCGAGTAGGAACGGATGAACTCGTACTGCCCGGTGTTCAGCAGTGCCTTCTCGATCGGCTCAGTGACCTGGCGTGAGACCTGTTCGGCGGTCGCGCCGGGCCAGTTCGTGCGCACCACCATCACCTTGAAGGTGAACGGTGGATCTTCGGACTGGCCCAGGTGCTTGTACGACCACGCGCCGATGATCGCGAAGGCGAGCATCGCAAACAGCACCAGTGGCCGGTTGCCCAGCGCCCATTCGGAGAGATTGAAGCGGCGCACGGGATCAGTTTCCCTTGCCGGTGGCAGGCGCGGCGGCGGCGGCAGGCTTGGCTGCCGGTGCCAGCACCGGGCGGTTCTGGCGATCCACCGCGGTCACCGGCTGGCCCTCGCGCAGCAGATGGCCGCCGGCAGCCACCACCCAGTCGTTCGCGTTCACCCCGCTCAGCACCGGAACGGATTCAACGCCATACGCCCCAACCGTCACCGGCGTGGCTTTCAACGCGCGCTTGGCCGGATCGACCACCCACACGCTGCTGCGCCCATCGGCGCCGCGCTGCACCGCCGCCAACGGCAACTGCAGGGTGCCCTGGCGGCCGGCCGCAGCGAACACGCGCGCGCTCTGGCCCAGCTCGACCTCGGTCAAGGCTTCCGGGGCGAGGCTGACGCGGGTGGCATAGGTACGCCCCTGGGCATCGGCGGCCGGGGCGATCTCACGGATCGTGCCGGCCAGCAGCTGGCCCGGCCGGTTCCACAGTTCCACCTGCACCGGCTGGCCCACCTGGTAATCGCGGATGTTGCTTTCCGGCAGCGCGATCACGACTTCGCGGCCGCCATCGGCGGCCAGGGTGAACACGGTCTGCCCGGCGCTGACCACCTGCCCGGCTTCGGCCTGGCGGCTGGCGATCACGCCATCGGCGGGCGCACGCAACTGCGCGTACTCGGCCTGGTTGCGGGCCACGGCCAGATTGGCGCGGGCGGCATTGGCCTGGCCCTGGGCCGCCTTGAAAGCCGCGGTCTGGCTGTCGAGTGCGGACTGGCTGACCAGTTGCTGCTCGGCCAGCGTGGCGTAGCGCTTCTGGTCATCGCGTGCGCGGATCAGATCGGCTTCGGCAGCGGCCAGCTGGGCCTGCGAGGCGCTGGCCTGGGAGGCGTAGTCGGCAGCATCCAGCTCGGCCAGCAGCTGGCCCTTGCGCACGCGCTGGCCGGCATCGACATGGCGCTTGATCAGGTTGCCCCCGACACGGAACGACAGCGGGCTCTCCTCGCGGGCCCGGATCTCACCGGGATAGGCAGCCACTTCCTGGCCAGCCACGGTGCCGGCGTGGACCACCAGCACCGGAATCGGCGCGACCGGCTCGGCGTCCTGCTTGCCACATGCTGCCAGCGCGATCGCCAGCAACCCACCACCCATCCATCGCATGTTTTTCATGAGGTCCTGGACCTGAAAAGTAACCCGGAAAAAGCCGCTGGAGACACACTGTTCCAGCCGCTTCAATATTGAACCAGCCGGTATAGTATAAATATCGAACCGATTGGTCTAGTATTGATTGGATGACTGATCCGACCTCCTCCACATCGCCTTCCAAGCCGGCCGCCAAGGCCGCCGGGCCGGGGCGCCCGAAGGATCTGGGCAAGCGCGCGGCCATTCTGGAAGCCGCCAAATCGCTGTTCGTCGACCAGGGCTACAACGGGGTGAGCATGGACAGCATCGCCGCCCAGGCCGGCGTATCGAAGCTGACCGTTTACAGCCATTTCGGCGACAAAGAGACCCTTTTCACCGAAGCTGTGCAGTCCAAATGTGTCGAGATGCTGCCCGATGAGCTGTTCGTCACCGACATCGAGGGCCCGCTGCGCGATCAGCTGATGGGCATCGGCCACGCCTTCTTCAGCCTGATCACCTCCGATGCGGCCGTCGCCGTGCAGCGGGTGATGATGTCGCCCGATACCGATGACCGGATCCGCGAAATGTTCTGGCTGGCCGGCCCGCAACGGACCACCGATGCGCTGGGGGAATTCCTGCGTGCCCGGGCCGCCCGTGGCGAACTGGAGATCACCGACTTCCAGACCGCCGCCCTCCAGTTCCTGACCTTGATCAAGGGTGAGCTGCATACGCATATGATGTGCGGGTTGCGGCCGGCCCCGGCCGAGTGCGATGCCGACGCCCACGTGTGCGCCAGCGTCGACTTTTTCCTGCGGGCGTATGCCCGGCGGCACTAAACTGAATGGACCGGAGGTCGCGGTGACTTCCGGCACTGCGACCCCGGCGCGACGGCAGCGATGCTCTCAGCGCGCCGCCGGCTCCCGGCACCGGTAAAATGGCCGGCCCACTGCGCTGGATATAGAACCTCATGACGATCGATTACTCCCACGCCCGCGAACTGATGGTTGAACAGCAGATCCGCCCCTGGGATGTGCTGGAAATCCGCGTGCTCGATGTACTGGCACGCTTGCCGCGGGAGGCGTTCGTCGCTGAATCGCACCGGGCTCTGGCTTACGCTGATATCGAGCTGCCGCTGGGCAACGGCCAGAAGATGATGAAGCCGGTCATCGAAGGCCGCACGCTGCAGGCGCTGGATCTGCAGCCGGGCGATGAAGTCCTGGAAATCGGCACCGGCAGCGGCTACCTGAGCGCCTGCATGGGCGAACTGGCCCGCGAAGTGCTGAGCCTGGAAATCGATGCCGACCTGGCCACCACCGCCCGCGCGCGTCTGGACGCTGCCGGCCTGGGCAACAACGTCCGCATCGAAACCGCCGACGCCCTGACCTGGAACACCGAGCGCCGCTTCGATGCGATCTGCGTCACCGGCGCGGTGGATGTCATCCCGTCACGTTTCGCCCAGTGGCTGCGTCCCGGCGGTCGACTGTTCGTGATCCGTGGCCGGTCGCCGGTCATGGAAGCGGTGCTGGTCAAGGCGGACGGCACCACTGAATCGCTGTTCGAAACCGATATCGATTACCTGCGCGGTGCCGCCCCGGCACCCCAGTTCCAACTCTGAGTCCAAGGAAGCCGCAATGATCCGCCGATCCCTCGCCCTTGCGCTGGCCGCCGCCCTGCTGCCGATGACCGCCTCTGCCGCCGACCTGCTGCAGGTTTACGAAATGGCGCGCAACGGCGATCCGCAGCTGTCGGCTGCCGAGTCGACCCGTCTGTACGACAAGGAAGGCGCTGTGCAGGCGCGTGCCGCCCTGCTGCCGCAACTCAACGGCGAGGCCTCGCTCAACCGCAGCCGCACCAACCCGAACCATGATCTGACCTCCAGCTCGTTCACCAGCAAGAGCCGGAACTACACGATCAACGGCAGCCAGACGGTCTTCAACTTCACCCAGTTCGCCAACCTGCGTTCGCAGCGCGAGCTCAGCAAGGCGGCCGACTTCACCCTGGATTCGGCCAACGACGACCTGATCGTGCGCACCTCGGCGGCGTACTTCAACGTGCTGGTGGGCATTGAATCGCTGTCGGCTGCGCAGACCAACGAAGCCGCTGCCAAGAAGCAGTTCGACTTCGCCGACAAGCGTCTGGAAGTGGGCCTGGCCCCGATCACCGACGTGCACGAAGCCCGTGCCCAGTACGATCAGGCGCGCGCCAACACGATCATCGCGCAGAACACCTTGGCCGACGCCTACCAGGCGCTGACCGAGCTGACCGGCCAGCCGGTCACCGACCTGCGCGCCCTGCCGGCCGATTTCCGTCCGGAGCTGCCGGCCAAGTACGCCACCATCGATACGCTGGTGAACGAGGCCGTGGCACAGAACCCGGCACTGAAGGCGCAAGAACTGAAGGTCAACGCCGCCGAATCCGGCGTCTCGGCCGCCCGCGGCGCGCACTACCCGACCCTCTCGCTGGGCGCCACCGCCGGCAAGTCGGCCAGTTGGGGCGATGTGGTCGGCGACAGCGGCAGCTTCAGCCCGGACCGCCGCACCAACAGCGTCGGCCTGACCCTCAACGTGCCGATCTTCTCCGGCGGTGCTACCCAGTCCGGCGTGCGCCAGGCGCTGGCACAGCGTGACATCGCCCAGGATGGCTACGAGCAGCAGAAACGCGCTCTGGACCGCAACACCCGTAACGCCTACCAGACCCTGGTGGCCGGCATCAGCGAAGTGGAAGCGCGTCGTCTGGCCGTCGTGTCGGCACAGAGCGCCTATGACGCCTCGCAGGTCGGCCTGGAAGTCGGTACGCGTACCGTGCTGGACGTGATCCAGAACCAGCGCATCCTGTTCTCCGCGCAGCTGGACTACGCCAACGCCCGCTACACCTTCCTGCAGAACCGCCTGCAGCTGGGCCAGGCCGTCGGCACGCTGGACATCGCCGAACTGCAGGACATCAACCGCCTGCTGACCCAGAAGGCGGCCACGCCGAGCACCACCGTCAACTGATCGACGGCGCAGGGCGTGACAGAAAACCACCCGCATGCGGGTGGTTTTTTTATGCGTGCACGTTGTTGATTCCGACACCACGCGTGCATCACACACGCGATCACTGCCGCGGCGATTTCATCGCGTAATGCCTACCCGCGCACAGTCTCCACCGTGAACCGGTCCACAGTCCGGTACGTGTCGTTGAAAATGGCTTGACCCCTCGGCATAGGCCGACTATGGTCCGCCCCGCACCACCTTCCCTTTCCCTCCAGAGGCCCCCTCCTTGGACAGTCATAGTCGATCTCGTTGCTGCTCCTGAGCCGACGGACCCACTGACCCCAAGGTCGGTTCCGTCCGCACAGGACGGGGCCCACCGGCGCAGCTGACACGCTCGCCCGCCTCGCATCATCCGTATCGCCGTTCCACCGACCCCAAGAAGGGTGCCGCTGGCGTTTCCGTTTGCCTGGAGATTGCCCATGCACGTTTCCCGTGTGTTCGCCCTGCCGCTCGTGGCTGTGGCGATGCTTCCGTTCGACACCCGCGCCGCCGCCAGCCTGATGGTGGATGACGCCTCGATCACCGATGCCGGTCGCTGCCAGCTGGAAAGCTGGGGCCGCCATACCGATGCCGGCAACGAATGGACGGCCGTGCCGGCCTGCACCATCGCCGATACAGAGTGGTCGCTCGGCCTGAGCCATCAACATGCTGCCTCGTCCACGCAATGGGCACTGGGTGCCAAACGTGTGCTGCGCGACATCGACCAACGCCGTTGGGGCCTGGCGCTCAGTGCGGGCGTAGGCAGCGACTGGCACCGCCTGCGCAGCGATGACTGGGGCGTCAACGCGCCGCTGACCATTGCACTCGGCGCCAACGATCGCACCCTGCTGCACCTCAACCTGGGCTGGGCCCGCACGGAAGGCAGCCGCGGCCGCACCGATGGCATCGGCCTGGAAATCGTCACGGCGCCGCATTGGTCGCTGCTGGCCGAAACCGCGCGTGATGCCACCCGCCAGCGCAGCAGTCAGTTCGGTGTGCGCCACCAACTCTGGCGCGGCGCCAGCGTAGATCTGCTGGCCGGTCGTGTGCATCACCAGCGCGACGCCCACTGGATCACCCTCGGCTTCAACCTGGCCTCTGCACCGTAACGCCCTGCGTGCCGCCTGACGGCACCGACCGACCGGGCCGCGTGCACGTCCGCACACAGCCCATGCACCCACCGATACCTGCCGCGCTCGAGCCCTGACCGTGCGCCGGCCTTGTGTACCTCAGCGCACTGCGCTGCTTTTTGCTGGAGAACCACCATGAACCGCGAAGACCTCCTGTTCTCGATCCGCACCCTCTCGCTCTCCCTCGATGCGGCCGGCTTTGTCAGCATCGCCGCCACCACGCATCCCTCCGACCTCGTCGATGCGCTCGACGCGCTGAGCGTGGACAAGACACTCCCCTTGCTGATGATGCTCGACCCGCAGGCACGCGCCGAGCTGTTCGCTCACTTCACCGAGATACGCCAGGATCAGCTGCTGGCCGCGATGCCGCGCGAGGCGGTGGTGCAGCTGTTCGAACACATGCCCTCCGATGACCGCGCCGATCTGTACAACCGGCTCGGCGATGATGCCAAGCAGAAACTGCTGCCGGCACTGACCAAAGTCGAGCGCGACGACATCCTCAAGATGGCGTCCTATCCCGAGGGCACGGTCGGCTCGGCGACGACGTCCGATTATGTCTGGGTGTCACCGGAGATGACCGTGGCGCAGGCGCTGGCACATATCCGCGCCACTGCGCTGCACAGCGAGACGGTGAACATCCTGTTCGTGCTCGACCACACGCTGCGGCTGCGCGGCACGGTGGCACTGCGTGATCTGGTGTTGGCCAACGAGAACCGCACGGTCGCCTCGATCATGCATGAGCAGCCGGTCGCCGCGAAGGCACACTGGCCCAGGCTGCAGGCCGCCGAGCTGATCCGTCGCTACGATCTGCTCGCGCTGCCGGTCACCAATGGCGGGGATCGCATGATCGGCATCGTCACCGTGGACGATGCGATGGACATCGAGAAGGAACAGGATGCCTCGCAGCTGGCACGCTTTGGCGGCACGGTCAGCGGAAACGGGAACGATCTTGATGTGCGCAGCACGCCGCTGAAGCAGATGTTCCGGGTGCGCGTGTTCTGGCTGGCGATCCTGACCTGCTTCGGCATCGTCACCAGCACGTTTGTCGCCGCGCAGGAGGAGCTGCTGTCGCAGGTGATCGTGCTGGCCGCCTTCATCGCCCCGATCGTGGACATGGGCGGCAACACCGGCAGCCAGTCGGCCACGCTGGTGATCCGCAGCATGGCGTTGGGGGAGCTGAAACTGAGCTGGCGCGACGTGTGGTTCGTGATCCAGCGCGAACTGCCGGTGGCGGCGGGACTGGGCATCACCATTGCCGTGCTCGAAGCGATCCTGGCGTACTTCAGCAAGGGGGTGGGCATGGACGTGCTGCTGGTGGTGGGCTCGAGCATGCTGGTGTGCACCGCGCTCGGCGGCATCATCGGTGCGTTGCTGCCGTTCGCCGCACGCCGCATCGGGGCGGATCCGGCCACGCTGTCGGCACCGATGATCACCTCGGTCATGGATCTGATCGGCGTGTTCATCTACTTCGGGTTTGCGTACGCCTTCCTGGGCGATCTGCTGATCGCCGCGGGCTGATGGATCGGCAGGCCTGGTCGCCGCGCGTGGCGGCCAGGCGGGCCGCGATCACGCCACCGGCGGCGGCAGCTGCGGGGCGATCAGGGCCACGGTGCGCTTCAACGCGCCACGGCCGTTGCTCACCAGTGCACACCCCGCGCGGGCCATGTCTTCGCGTGCCTGCGGATCGCGCAGCAGGGTCAGCAGTGCATCGCCGACACCGTTGGCATCCTCGGCGATCACCACCGCACCGGCTTCGCGCATGCGCCGGGAAATCTCGGCGAAGTTGTGCAGGTGCGGGCCGGTGACAGCGGCCGTGCCCATCGCCGCCGGCTCGAGCAGGTTGTGCCCGCCGATGGCCTGCAGGCTGCCCCCGACGAAGGCCACCTGCGCGCAGCCGTAGAACGACATCAGCTCGCCGAGTGTGTCGATCACGAACACATCCGTATCGGCCTGCGGCCACTGCTGCTGGCGGCGTGTGGCGACCTTCCAGCCCTGCTCGCGGGCCAGTGCTTCCACCCGCGGGAACCGCTCGGGATGCCGCGGCGCCCACAACAGCAGCACCCCCGGCATCGCCTCGCGCAGGCGGCGGTGCAGATCGACGGTGGCCTGCTCTTCGCCCTCGTGCGTGCTGGCGGCGATCCAGACCGGGCGCGTGGCGGGCACCAGATCATGGAAGCGCGCGATGAAGTCCTGCACGTTCGGCGTGGCGATATCGAATTTCAGATTGCCCAGCGGCTGCACCTGGTCCGGACGCGCCCCGAGCTGGATGAAGCGCTCGGCATCA
Organism: Stenotrophomonas sp. AGC87; assembly: GCF_057333975.1. Classification (NCBI taxonomy): domain Bacteria; kingdom Pseudomonadati; phylum Pseudomonadota; class Gammaproteobacteria; order Lysobacterales; family Lysobacteraceae; genus Stenotrophomonas; species Stenotrophomonas sp. AGC87. The sequence goes on along the minus strand of NZ_JBHFHW010000043.1, from coordinate 27,599 downwards.
TCAGCCGACTGTGCGGCCACGCAGGTGACGGTGCGCAGTGCGCGGCCGATCAGCGGCCGCAGCAGCCGATAGCCACGCAGCGAGCGCGCCGACAGCCGGGCATTGAGAATGTAGACCGGGATCCGGCGGTCGCGGCAGCCGAACAGCAGGTTCGGCCACAGCTCGGTTTCCAGGATCAGCGCCAGGCTGGGCTTGAAGTGCCCCAGGAAACGGCCGACGCTGCCTGGCACGTCGTACGGCAGGTACACGTGGTCGACCGCATCGCCCCACAGCGCGCGGACCCGTTCGGAGCCGGTCGGGGTGATCGTGGTGATCACCCAGCGGATGTCCGGGCGCAGTGCGCGCAGGGCATTCACCAGCGGCGCGGCGGCATTCACCTCGCCCACCGAGACCGCGTGCAGCCACACCCGCGGCTGGCCGCTGGAGTGCGGATAGGAGGCATAGCGCTCATCCCAGCGCTGGAAGTACTCGCGCACCCGGAAGCCCCGCCAGACCAGGTGGTACACGGTGATCGGCAACAGCAGGTACAGCACGGCCGAGTACAGGCCGCGCAGGATCCATTCGACAGGGCTTTTACGCATGCGCAAAGGATACGGGAGCGGCGCGGGGAAGACACGCCGCGCCGCCGTGATGGCCGCGGCGGGACGCATCCGGGCGCATCCATTAGAATCGAGGCATGTCCGATAACGCTTCCACCGCCACCCGGCCGTCCCTGCGCAATCCGCGCCACTGGCCGACCTTCGCCTTCATGCTGCTCGCCTTCGCGATCGCCCGCCTGCCGTGGATGCTGCAGCGCGCGCTCGGCCGTGGCGTCGGCACGGTCGCCTACCGGCTGGCCAGCAGCCGCCGGCGCGCCGCCGAGGTCAACCTGAAGCTGTGCTTCCCGGAGAAGGACGACGCGTGGCGCCAACGTCTGCTCCGCGACAGCTTCGACGCACTGGGCGTGGGCATATTCGAATTCGCGCGGGCCTGGTGGGGCAGCATCGACAGCATCCGCCCGCAGGTGCAGATCGAAGGGCTGGAGCACCTGCACCGCATGCAGGCCGAAGGGCGCGGCGTGCTGCTGGTCTCGGGCCACTTCATGACACTGGAGATGTGCGGCCGCCTGCTGTGCGACCACGTGGAGCTGTCCGGCATGTACCGCAAGCACCGCAACCCGGTCTACGAGTGGGCGGTGAAGTTCGGCCGCCTGCGCTACGCCAAGGCGATGTACGCCAACGAGGATATCCGCGCCACCGTGCGGCACCTGAAGAAGGGCGGCTTCCTCTGGTATGCCCCGGACCAGGACATGCGCGGCAAGGACACGGTGTTCGTGCCGTTCTTCGGCCACACCGCCTCGACCATCACCGCCACCCACCAGCTGGCGCGGATGACCGGCTGTGCGGTGATCCCGTATTTCCACCGTCGCGAAGGCGGGAAGTATTTCCTGAAGATCGGCGCACCGCTGGAGAATTTCCCCAGCGAGGATGTCGAGGCCGATACCGCCCGCGTCAACCAGGCCATCGAGGCCATGGTGCGCGAGGCGCCGGACCAGTACCTGTGGATCCACCGCCGGTTCAAGCGCCAGCCCGGTGGGCGGAGCGATTACTACCGGTAACGCCACTCCATGGGTGGCTGCACGCCCCCCTCGGTAGGGCCACCCCATGGGTGGCTGCATGATGCCAGACCGCGAACAGCCACCCATGAGGCGGCTCTACGCGTCCATGGGCCACCGCGACCAAGCGTGCGGGTACTCCCCCAACGCACTGGCCAATCCCGCACGTATCGGGTTGGCGAGGATGTACAGCGCGTGCCGGCGCAAGGATTCCTCATTTCTCACGGCGTGGTCGAAGTACCCGTGCTGCCAGAGCTTCCCCGTTCGCTGCAGACGCTCATTCAACACTCGGCTGCTGCGTGATTTGAACAGCAGCATGCAGCGAGCCAAGGTGCCTTGCCGCAGTTGGATCAACCAATGCACGTGGTCCGGCATTACCACCCAAGCTAACGTGCAACTGACCCCGCAACGATCCATGTAACGCAGCGTGTCGATGATTACCTCTGCATTGAGGGGATCCTCGAACCATTTCCGCCTGCCGTGCGTGGTGGTGGTGAGCGCGTAGCAATACCCTGGATGCGAGTATCGGCCGCGTTGGAGGCGTGGGCTGGCCATCGCACGAGGGTGCGTCGGCCGGGGCGTGGAGCCCATCGGTGGATGGCGCACGTGTGCGTCGGTATGTCCCCATGCCCGGGCCACAAGCAGCCACGCATGGCGTGGCTCTACCCGTCGTCGCGTGCCAACAGACTCCCCGCATACAGCGCGGCCAGCAGCAGCGTGAGGCCGCCCCAGAAGGTCGAGTAGAACGCCAGATGGGTATTGAGCGGGAACACCGTCACCGCCAGCGCGAGCATCGCCGGGCGCGCGCGCTCGCGGGCCTCGGGGGGGGCAAAACGCCACGCCCGCCACGCCTGGGCCACGGCCGCCAACCACAGCAGCAGGCCGAGGAGGCCGGTTTCGGCAAGGATCTCGAGCACGATCTGGTGCGCGTGCAGTGCTGGGCCGGCGCCCCACACTTCCTGGGCGGTCGGGTCCGGATTGCACGCCGGGTAAGCGTCGCGGAAACCACGTGCACCGACACCATTGATCGGGTGTTGTTCGATCATGCAGGTGGCTGCGGCCCAGATCTGGGCGCGGCCGGACAAGGCCTGATTGACGCCGTCGTTCTCGCCTTCCCACGCCATGGCGGTGCGCGCGACCCGGTCACCGACCTGGGGCACGCTGACGGTGAGGACGACCGCCGCCACCGCGCCGACCGCAACGCAGGCCAGCAGCCCGCGCACGCCCACCAGCCGCCAGCCGGAGAACACCAGCACCAGGGCATAGGTCAGCCACGCCGCGCGCGAACCGGCCAAGACCAGCACGACCCCCACCGCGGCGGCCACCAGTGACCAGCCGAGAATGCCGGCACGCCGTGAGGCCGCGAACAACAGGAACGGCGAGAGGCTGGCCAGCACCTGGCCGAATTTGAGGTTGCACGGGCCGAGCACGCCGCTGAGGCGATCCACCGCCGCCATCTCCTGCGGTGAGCACAACCCATGGCCACTGATCGCCCACTTGAGCTGATCCATCGACCAGAACAGCGGGCTGCTGCCGACGATCGCCTGTGCCAGCGCATCCACCGTCCACAGCCCGGTGATCACCGCCAGCCCGCCCAGCGTCAGCGCACGCCGCTGCGGGGTCGCCACGGCAATGGCCACCAGCCACATGAACGGCAGATAGCGCAGGCCGGCGGCAGCCTTGCGCCATGCCGTACCGGGGTCGATCGCATCGAAGGCGGAAAATGCCTGCGGCAACCAGTAACCGAGAAACAGGATGCTGGTCAGCGCCCAGGCCGGGCTGCTGAGCAGACGTTGCTTGCCCTGCAGGCGCAGCTGCACCATGCGCACCGCCGCGTACAGCGCGCCGAGCACCAGCACGCCCTCGGCGATGCCGGGCAGCGGCCACAACGCGACGAACGCAATCACCCACCACGGGGCCCAGCGGCCCGCGCGGGAGCCCGGCGAACCGGGAACGACGGTGGGCTCAGCCGATGAGGGAGGTATAGAGCTGGAGCGTGTCACGCTGCATGGCCTGCAAGGTAAACGGGATCCGCGTCGGCAATGAGGGCGGCTGCAGCAGCAACTGCTGCGCGCGCGCCAGCAGTGCATCGGCGTCGCCCAAGGGTACCGCGCCGGAGGGTTGCAGCTGAGTCAACAACTCGCCGACGCCGCCATGGTTCCAGCCCAGCACGGGGCGGCCCACCGACAGCGCTTCGACCACGGTCCGGCCAAACGCTTCGGCCTTGTCCGAGAGCTGCAGCACCAGATCACTGGCCGCATAGGCCTGCGCGATGCGCGAGGTCGGCGCGGTCATCAGCACCGCATCGAACACACCAAGGCTGCGCGCCTGCCTCTCCAGTTCGGCGACATAGGATTCGCGGCCCGGCTCGCGCGTGCCTGGCATCCACAGCGTAGCCGGCACGCCGGCAGCGTGCAGCCCGGCGAGCAGGCTCAGGGCGTGGCGATGCCCTTTCAGGCGGGTGCCACGGCCCGGCAGCAACAGCAACGGTGCATCGCCGGCCAGCGCGGGATGCTGCTCGGCCACGGCCAGGCGCGCACGCCGATCCTGCCGGCCCACGCGCGGGAACTGCGCGACATCGACACCACGGGGTATCACCTGCAGGCGCTCGGCCGGCACGCTGGGGTAGTGCGTGCGCACGAACTCACGCACGCTGTTGGACACGCAGATCACGCGCTCGCCGCTGGTCATCACCGCGCTGTAGCGGCCGGGCGAGTTGAGCCCGTGCACGGTGGTAACCCAGTGCGGGCGGGTGGCCGCCGGCAGGTTACGCACGGCGTACAGGCCCAGCCAGGCCGGCAACCGCGAGCGCGCATGCACGATGTCCGCGCCCACCTCGTTGAACAGGTTGCGCAGGGTGAGCACATGGCGCAGCGTCAGCAGCGATTTGCGGCCGATATCCAGGGTCAGGTGTTCGGCGCCACTGGCGAGCAACGGCTCGACCAGGCGCCCACCAGCGGATACGACGATGGCCCGGTGGCCGGCGGCCACCAGGGCGGAGGCGATCTCAAGGGTGGAGCGTTCGACCCCGCCGGAGTGCAGCGCCGGCAGCAGCTGCACCACGGTCAGTCGGCGCACAGTGTGGCCCGCGGATCAGTCGGCGAGCACGAACACGGCGCCGCAGTACGGGCACGCGGCCTCGCAGTTGGGCTCGTCTTCGATCGGCAGGTACACGCGCGGGTGCGAGTTCCACAGCGCCATTTCCGGCGTCGGGCAGCTCAGCGGCAGGTCGCTGCGGTGCACGGTGTAACGCTTCTCGGCATTGGCGGGCGCGGTGGCGGTATGGCTCATGGCGTGGACACACAAAGGGGGTTGCGAGACCGCCGATTCTAGCATCTGGCGGCCGTGGAAGGCCGCCGCACCCCGGCGGGGCACGGCGCGGAGCCGGTCACGTCAGCGTAGTGGCCACCGGTGTTTTTAATCGATCCAAATTCATTGTCAATAACGCGCGTTGAAACGAATTTGCCGGATTTAGATCGAACTAATTTCACTTGTCAGGGCCAGTTGTCGTGATGCAGGATCGTCCGGGTACCGATCATCGACCCGATCGCCTGCCCGACCCCCACCGGACATGCATCGCCTCTTTCCTGCCGTCTGCCGATGGCTGGGGCGACGCCGTCCGCCGTGGCCATCGATGCGGGTCCTGCCTGCCGCCTGCCCTTCCCGGGAGACCCTTGCATGACCCTGTCCGACCTGCGCCCCGCCCGCCGTGCCCTCCCCCTCGCCTTGGCCCTGGCCTGCGCCTCGATCGCCCTGCCGGCTGCCGCCCAAGGCCTGCAGACCTCGTTCGAGCCGGGTCAGCCCGCCCCGGCCGCTAGTGACGGCGCGCTGCAGGTGAGGATCGGCACCGGGCCGGCGGCGCCCTATGCCGCCAAGCCCGGCGTCGGCTACAGCGGCCTGCATGCGCTGCACTACGCCAGTGCCGGCGGCCAAGCGCGCCGCCTGCTGTTCACGACCGACCTGGCCATCGAGGGCGATACCACCCTGTCCTGGCTGGTGCTGCCCGAGATCGTCGGCAAGGACACCGTCGCCTCGACCTACGTCTCGCTCGATCTGGTGCTCGACGACGGCACCCGGGTCTCGGCCAGCGCTGCGCGCGATCATCACGGTGTGGCACTGGGCGCCCGCGCGCAGGGCGACTCGAAGACCCTGTACCCGCAGCAGTGGGCGCGCAAAGCCGTGCGCCTGGGCGATACCCCCGCCCTGCGCGGGCGCCGCGTGGTCGCACTGGAGCTGGAGGTCGCCAGCGCCGACGGCGCCCCGGTCGCCGGTTGGATCGACGATGTCCGCCTGGACGCGCAGCCGCGCCGCGCGCCGCAGCGCCCCTCGGACTGGGTGCTGACCACCCGCGGCACGCAGGCCAATGGCACCTTCTCGCGCGGCAACAATTTCCCGGCCACCGCCGTGCCGCACGGCTTCAACTTCTGGACGCCGGTGACCGATGCCGGCTCGCTGACATGGCTGTACCGCTGGAACGAACAGAACGACGCAGCCAACCGCCCTGCCCTGCAGGCGCTGGCGCTGAGCCACCAGCCCAGCCCGTGGATGGGTGACCGCCAGACCTTCCAGGTGATGCCATCGGCGAGCCGTGGCGTGCCCGAGGCCGACCGCAGCAAGCGTGCGCTGAGCTTCTCGCGCGACAACGAGCAGGCCCGCCCGTACCGCTACGACGTGCGCTTCGACAACGGCATCGCCGCCTCGATCGCACCGACCGACCATGCCGCGATCTTCCGCTTCGAGTTTCCGGAAGGGGCGGACGCCAACCTGCTGTTCGACAACGTCGACGCGCGCGGCGGGCTGACCCTGGATGCAGCGACGCAGACGCTGACCGGCTACACCGACACCCGCAGTGGCCTGTCCACCGGCGCCACGCGCATGTATGTGGTGGCCAGCTTCGACCGCCCGTGGCGCAGCAGCGGCACGGTGAAGACCGGCCGCCCGACCGGCTACATCAAGTTCGATGCCGGTGCCGACCGCCGCGTCTCGATGCGTATCGCCACCTCGCTGATCTCGGTCGAGCAGGCGCGCCACAACCTCGCGCTTGAAGTAGCCGCTGCCGACGATGTGGACCGCGTGGCCGCGCGTGCACAGGAGGCGTGGGACCAGCGCCTGGCCCGTTTCGACGTGGGTGATGCCAGCGACGACCAGAAGACCACCCTGTACTCCAACCTGTACCGGCTCTACCTCTATCCCAATTCCGGGCACGAGAACGCCGGCACGGTGTCTGCACCGGAGTGGCGCTATGCCAGCCAGGCCAGCGCCTCGGATGAGAACACCGACGGCAGCGCCACGCGCAGCTTCGCACCGGTGCGCGACGGCAAGGTGTACGTCAACAACGGCTTCTGGGATACCTTCCGCACCACCTGGCCGGCCTATGCGCTGTTCACCAAGGACGATGCCGGCGCGCTGGTGCAGGGCTTCCTGGAGCAGTACCGCGCCGGGGGCTGGGTCGCCCGCTGGTCCTCGCCCGGCTATGCCGACCTGATGGTGGGCACCAGTTCGGACGTGGCCTTCGCCGATGCGTGGCTGAAGGGCATCGGTGGCTTCGACCCGCAGGAGGCCTACGCTGCCGCACTGAAGAACGCGACCGTGGTGCCGCCGGACCGCCATGTCGGGCGCAAGGGCATGGACCGTTCCACGTTCCGTGGCTATGCCACCGCCGATGTGCACGAGGGCATGTCGTGGACGATGGAAGGCGCACTCAACGATTTCGGTGTGGCCAACATGGCCGAGGTCCTGGCCAAACAGGCCGATACGCCGGCCGCGCGCGAACGCTATGCCACCGAGGCCGACTACTTCCATCACCGCGCGGGCACCTACGCCACGTTGTTCGATCCCGGCGCAGGCTTCTTCCAGGGCCGCAAACCGGATGGCAGCTGGCGCCTGGATGCGAACGACTACGACCCGCGCGTGTGGGGCCATGACTACACCGAATCCAACGGCTGGACCTTCGCCTTCACCGCCGCGCACGACGGCGAAGGCCTGGCGGCGCTGTACGGCGGCCGTGAACAGCTGGCGGCCAAGCTGGACACTTTCTTCGCCACGCCGGAAACCGCCGATGCGGCGTTTGCAGGCTCCTACGGCGGCACCATCCACGAGATGACCGAAGCACGCGATGTGCGCATGGGCATGTACGCGCACAGCAACCAGCCGGCGCACCACATCCCGTGGATGTACCTGTATGCCGGACAGCCGTGGAAGACCCAGCAGCATGTGCGCGAGATCCTCTCGCGCCTGTACCTGGGCAGCGAGATCGGCCAGGGCTACCCGGGCGATGAGGACAACGGTGAGACCTCGGCGTGGTACCTGTTCGCCTCGCTGGGCATCTACCCGCTGCGCATGGGCGCACCGGAGTACGTGATCGGCTCGCCGCTGTTCCGCCATGCCCGCGTGGCGCTGCAGGGCGGCGCGGTGCTGACCGTCAACGCGCCGGAAAACTCGGACCGCAACATCTACGTGCAGTCGCTGAAGGTCAACGGCATCCCGTGGACCAAGACCTGGCTGCCGCACGAGTTGCTGGCCAAGGGCGCCACGCTGGACTTCGTCATGGGCCCGGAACCCTCGCGCTGGGGCACCGGCCCGGACGATGCGCCGCGCTCGCTCACTGCGCGCGGCCAGCAGCCGGCCCTGCTGCATGATCTTCTTGGCAACGGCGCGACCGCCCAGCTCGGCGATGGCCGCGCGGCCGCCGCGCTGATCGATGATGATGCGGCCACGGCACTGCCGTTGGGCGGCTCGAGCACCATCACCTTCAGCAATGTCGCAGCGGGTACGCCGTCGATGTACACGTTGACCAGTGGCAACGGCCCGATCCGCGGTGGCGAGTGGACGCTGGAGGCACGCACCACCGGGGGGCGCTGGGTGCAGGTCGACCAGCGCCGTGGCGAAGCCTTTGCCTGGGCCATGCAGACCCGACCGTTCCGCATCGCCCAGCCGGGCCGCTACGCCGAATACCGGCTGCGCATCGGTGCACCGGGTCGCCTGCAACTGGCGGAAGTCGAACTGCTCGCACCGGCGGCGGCGCGATGAGGACTGCCCTGCCGATCACCCGCGGCCTGCTGACCGCCCTGCTCGTCACCGCCGGGCTCGCCGATGCGCACGCATTCGAGACCACGCAGACCCGCGAGGGCGTGACCCTGCACTACCGCGACGCCAGCGATGCGCTGGCCGCGCCGGTCCGGGAGCGGATCATCGAAACCTTCTTCGGCGCGTATCTGCGCGAGCGCGCCGATTTCCATCCGGCCGCACCGACGCAGGTCGGCATCGTCATCGACCCGGCGTACGACGGCATCGCCTTCGTCGGCGAGAAGGCGCAGGCGGCAACGATCACGATCAATCCGGCCTGGCTGGCCAAGCACCCGGGCGACATCGATCTGGTCACGCATGAGGCGATGCACATCGTGCAGGGCTACCCGGAGTACGCCAATGCGCGTGTGCCGGGCTGGCTGGTGGAAGGCATCGCCGATTACGCCCGCCACCGCTACGGCAAGGACAACGCCGGGGCGGGCTGGGCACTGCCGACACAGGTCAAACCGGAGCAGAACTTCGATACCGGCTACCGGGTCACCGGTGCGTTCCTGGCGTGGAGCGAGGCGCAGCACCCCGGGCTGGTGAAGGCGCTTGATGCTGCCCTCCGTGAGGGCCGCTATACGCCGGCGCTGTGGGAAACCCTCAGCGGCGTGGCGTTGCCGGCCTTGTGGGCGCAGTACGTGCAGACACGCTGATTACTGCCGGTGGCCGGTCGGCGTCTGCCAGGAGCCGGCCAGCGGCCGGCACTACAGGTGACGGGTCGGCGTCTGCCAGGAGCCGGCCAGCGGCCGGCACTACCGGTGCCATCGGCACCGTCTTCAGCGCGCGCCGACCAAGCCGGCGTACAGCGCGAACAACTGCTGGAAATACCGCTTCGTGCGTTGATGGCGCATGACACCGTTCCCGTGGCTGATCGTGGAGGATCTGGTCGGGCCCAGGGTGGCGACGCCCCCACCGGAGCGCCGCCACGGCCGGGCCGCGTGGGGGTATTGGGCGCTTGGGAGGTTGCAGGGTGGTGACGGCTGTGCGGCCCGCGTGTGGCAGATACACACGCCACAACGACTCAGGCCGAAGGCAAACAGGGCCTGCCGACCCACGGTCGGCAGCTACCGGTTTCGCTGCCCGAAACCAGAACGCGCCCCGAAGGGCGCGTTCTGGCAACTGAGAGGCGAAGAACGCTTTACGCGTTCTTCTCCGCCTCCAGTTGCTTGCGGATCTGCGCATCCACGGCCGCGATGGCGGTCATGTTGAGCACACGGCGCGAGGTCGCGCTGGTGGTCAGGATGTGCACCGGCTTGGCCACGCCCATCAGGATCGGGCCGATCGCCACGCCGTCGGTGAACACGCGCACCAGGTTGTAGGCGATGTTGGCCGCTTCCAGGTTGGGCAGCACGAACAGGTTGGCACGGCCCTTCAGCGTGCTGTTGGGCAGCAGCTTCTGGCGCAGGGCTTCATCCCATGCGGTATCCCCCTGCATTTCGCCATCCACATTCAAGCGCGGGTTGCGCTTGAGCAGCATCTCGCGGACCGCCCGCATCTTCAGCGCGTCCTTGGAGTCGTGGCTGCCGAAGTTGGAGTGCGACAGCAGCGCCACCTTCGGTTCGATGCCGAACAGCTTCATGCGGTACGCCGCCTGCAGCGTGGCTTCAGTGATCTGCTCGGCGGTCGGGTCTTCCTGCACGTGCGTATCCACGAAGAAGAACACGCCCTGCTGGTTGATCACGCCGGTCATCGCCGAGGTGGAGGTCACCTTGGCTTCCAGCGGCAGCACGCTGCGCACGTAGCCGAGCTTCTTGTGGAAGCGGCCGACCACGCCGGTCAGCATCGCATCGGCTTCGCCACGCGCCACCATCACGGCCGCGATCAGGGTCGGGCGGGAGCGCATCAGGTTCTTGGCTGCGGCCACGGTCACACCGCGACGGCCGGTGAGGTTGTGGTAGTACTGCCAGTACTCGTTGAAACGCGGATCGTCGTTGATGTTGGTGATGTCGAAATCGACACCGGCCTTCATGCGCAGGCCCAGGCGCTCCACACGCGATTCGATCACGTCCGGACGGCCGATCAGGATCGGCTGCGCCAGGCCTTCATCGACCACGTTCTGCACAGCGCGCAGCACCACTTCTTCCTCGCCTTCGGCGTACACCACGCGTTGCTTGTCCGAGCGGGCGCGGTCGTAGACCGGCTTCATCATCAGGCTGGTGCGGTAGACGAACTGGGCCAGCTTCTCGCGGTAGGCGCCCATATCGGCGACCGGACGGGTGGCTACGCCCGAATCCATCGCGGCCTGCGCCACGGCAGCCGACAGCTCCACCAGCAGGCGGCGATCGAACGGACGCGGGATCAGGTAGTCACGGCCGAAGCTCGGGGTCTCATCGCCATAGGCCGAGCCCAGGTCGCTGGCCTCGCGGCGTGCCATCGCGGCGATCGCGTGCACGCAGGCGATCTTCATTTCTTCGTTGATCGCGGTCGCGCCGACGTCCAGCGCACCGCGGAACAGGTACGGGAAGCACAGCACGTTGTTGATCTGGTTCGGGTAGTCCGAACGACCGGTACCGATCAGTGCGTCCGGGCGGACCGAACGGGCCACTTCCGGCATGATTTCCGGCGTCGGGTTGGCGAGCGCGAAGATCACCGGATCCTTGGCCATGGTCTTGACCATGTCCGCGGTCAGGATGCCCGGGGCCGACAGGCCCAGGAAGATGTCCGCACCATCGACGATCTCGGCCAGCGTGCGCTTGTCGGTATCACGCGCGTAACGCGCCTTCTCCGGGTCCAGATCGGTGCGGCCGGTGTGGATCACGCCGTCGCGGTCGAAGGCCAGGATGTTCTCTTTCTTCAGGCCCAGCGAGACCAGCATGTTGACGCAGGAGATACCCGCTGCGCCCATGCCGGTGGTGGCCAGCTTCACGTCTTCGATCTTCTTGCCGGTGACGAGCATGGCGTTGATCACGGCCGCGCCGACGATGATCGCGGTGCCGTGCTGGTCGTCATGGAACACCGGGATGTTCATGCGCTCGCGCAGCTTGCGCTCCACGATGAAGCATTCCGGCGCCTTGATGTCTTCCAGGTTGATGCCGCCGAAGGTCGGTTCCAGCGAGGCGATGATGTCGACCAGCTTGTCCGGGTCGTTCTCATCGATCTCGATGTCGAACACATCGATGCCGGCGAACTTCTGGAACAGCACGCCCTTGCCTTCCATCACCGGCTTGCCGGCCAGCGGACCGATGTTGCCCAGGCCCAGCACGGCGGTGCCGTTGGAGATCACGGCGACCAGGTTGCCGCGGGCGGTGAGTTCGCTGGCCTGCTGCGGGTCGGCCATGATCGCTTCGCAGGCATGTGCCACGCCCGGCGAGTATGCCAACGACAGATCGCGCTGGGTCAGCATCGGCTTGGTCGCTGCGACGCGGATCTTGCCCGGCGGCGACATGCGGTGGTAATCGAGGGCAGCCTGTTTGAAATCTTCGTTGGACATCGCTTTCTGCAGATGAATGGGCGAGAGGAACAGGGGATCATACCCCCGTTGGCGTGGACGGACCTGTCGCTACGCTGTCGCGGTCATGCTGCAACCGCACATATTCCAGCGCCGCGCACCGGGCCTTCAAAATAAAACATGGCCGTGACGCCCCGGCAGGAACGGCACGACCATGCACCACACAATCAGGTCATCGGGCTCAATGCGCCGGGGCCGGCAGCGTGTCCGGCAGGTCGGCGACGACCAGCGGCGGCAGCTCGGCTTCGCGGCCGTCCAGCACCATCGCCAGGCGGTCGCGATCCAGCGCGTTTTCCCAGCGCGAGACCACCACGGTGGCCACGGCATTGCCGATGAAGTTGGTCAGCGAGCGGCATTCGCTCATGAAGCGGTCCACGCCCAGGATCAGCGCCATGCCGGCCACCGGCACTTCCGGCACCACCGCCAGGGTCGCAGCCAGGGTGATGAAGCCGGCACCAGTGACGCCGGCGGCGCCCTTGGAGCTGAGCATCGCCACCAGCAGCAGGGCGATCTGGTGGCCCAGGGTCAGTTCGGTGTTGGTCGCCTGGGCGATGAACAGCGCCGCCAGGGTCATGTAGATGTTGGTGCCGTCCAGGTTGAACGAGTACCCGGTCGGGACCACCAGGCCCACCACGGACTTGCTGCAGCCGGCCTTTTCCATCTTCTCCATCAGCGAGGGCAGCGCCGATTCCGAGGAGGAGGTACCCAGCACCAGCAGCAGCTCGGCCTTGAGGTACCGCGCCAGCTTGAACACCGAGAACCCGCACAGGCGGCAGACCACGCCCAGGATCACCGCCACGAACAGGAAAGCGGTCAGGTAGAACGAGCCGACCAGCCAGGCCAGGTTGACCAGCGAGCCGACCCCGTACTTGCCGATGGTGAAGGCGATCGCGCCGAACGCACCGATCGGGGCGGCCTTCATCAGGATGTGGACCAAGCGGAACACCGGGGCGGTCAGCGCTTCCAGGAAGGTCAGCACCGGGCGGCCCTTGGCGCCGGTCAGGGCCAGCGCGATGCCGAACAGCACCGCCACGAACAGCACCTGCAGGATGTTGCCTTCGACGAAGGCGCTGACCAGGGTGGCCGGGATGATGTCCAGCGCGAAGCCGACCAGGGTCAGCTCATGCGACTTCTGCACATAGCCGTTGACCGCGGTCTGGTCCAGATCAGCCGGGTTGATGTTCATCCCCGCGCCCGGCTGCACCACGTGCGCCACCACCATGCCCACGATCAGGGCCAGCGTGGAGAAGAACAGGAAATAGGCCATCGATTTGGCGAAGACCCGGCCCACGGTGCGCAGGTGGGTCATGCCGGCGATGCCGGTGACGATGGTCAGGAAGATCACCGGGGCGATGATCATCTTCACCAGCTTGATGAAGGCGTCGCCCAGCGGCTTGAGTGATTCGGCGAAGGCCGGCTCGTAATGGCCGAGGATGGCACCGAGAACGATCGCCACCACCACCTGGAAATACAGTTGGCGGTAGAACGGCAGCGGCTTGGCCGCCAGCGGGGCGGTGGTGGGAACGTGCATGGAAAGCTCCGGCAGTGTCACGAAGGATGCCGGCCGCGCTGGGCGGCATCTGGCGTGGCCTTTTTACGCCCGCATCTCGCCAACGCAGATAACCTATTGGTACTAGCCCCCCGGTTCAGCTGGCCGGACTGCCTACACTGCCCCTGCACCGCGCCCCCACGGCGGCGGGTGGCCCGGCAGCGGATCAGGGGGAGAGACCCACAGATTTGCCGTCCGCGGCCGTTGTTGTTCTGCCCCACCCTTATCTAGCAGCTACCGCCCATGCGCCCTACGCCCCTGTTCATCGCCCTGGCCCTGACCACCGCCCCGCTCGCCGCCACCGCGGCCGACTGGGACAACTGGCCGACCAAGACCACCTTCAGTGACGGTACCGAGCTGGCAGCCACTGCCAACATTGCCTACGACCTCAACGACTTCTCCGGCGGCAGTGGCATCGACGATGCCGACGCCGTGCGCCGCAAGGAATTCGGCGCGACCCTGAAGAAGAAGGGCGTGTACGACGCCATGGTCTATTACGATTTCCAGGCCGACACCTGGCTGGATGTGTTCGTCCGCTTCGAAAGCAAGGCCTTCTTCGGCAGCGACATCGGCCGCTTCCGCTTCGGCTACATGAAGACGCCGGTCGGCCTGGATGCCGGCACCTCCTCGCGCGCCGGCAGCTTCCTGGAGACCGCCCTGCCCGTGCAGGCGTTCTACGAAGGCCGCCGCACCGGTGCCGAATGGGTGCTGGAGCGCCCGCAGTACCTGCTGCAGGCCGGCGCCTATGGCGGCAAGGACCTGCAGGGCGACAACCCCGGCACCACCCAGGCGGTACGTGCGGTGTGGACCCCGGTCAAGGCCGCCGGCGACGTCGTCCACCTGGGCCTGGCCTATTCGCAGGAAAACCCGCGCGGCTACCGCGATGGCCGCGATGTTTCGCACCCGGCCAGTGCCCGCCTGCGCGCGCGCCCGGAAGCCGGCCTGACCGATATCCGCCTGGTCGACTCCGGCGCACTGACCACCGCCGACAAGATCGTCCGTACCGGTCTGGAAGGCATCTGGATCCGCGGCCCGTTCTCGCTGCAGGGCGAAGCACTGCAGACCACGGTCAGCCGTGACGGCAAGCCGGATTACACCGGCAACGGCCAGTACGCGATGGCCAGCTGGATCCTGACCGGCGAATCGCGCCCGTACAACGCCGGTGCGGTGGCCAACGTCAAACCGGCCCACGACTACGGCGCGGTGGAGCTGGTGACCCGCTACAGCCGTATCGATCTGGACGATGCCGACGTGTTCGGCGGCCGCCAGCATGATTGGACCATCGGCGCCAACTGGTACCTGACCTCGCACTTCAAGTTCCAGGCGAACTACGTCAAGGTCGACGCCAGCCGTCGCGGCGTGCGCAGCCAGCCGGAGATCTTCGAACTGCGTGCGCAGATGCACTTCTGAGCCCGCCCGGGGGGGGGGGGGGACGCGCG
>NZ_JBHFHW010000043.1:0-12429 GCF_057333975.1 Stenotrophomonas sp. AGC87 | reverse complement strand
CGCGCGCCCGCCCTGCCCTGCCTAGACTGACGGCATGTACCGCGTCTCCCGCTATCGCCCCTGGCTGCTGCTCATCGTCCTGATGCTCGGCGGTACGGCGCTGTGCGCGCTGCTGGCCGGCCGCTATGCACAGCAGCGGGCGCTGGACGATGAAAGCCTGCAGGTCCGCCGCCAGCTCGGCCTGTATGCCCAGACCCTGCAACAGCGCATCGATCGTTTCGGCACCTTGCCGCAGGTGCTGGCGCTCGACCCGGACCTGCACCAGGCGGTCTCGCACCCCTTGAGCGCCGCCGAACGACAGCGGCTCAATCTCAAGCTGGCCCAGGCCAACAATGTCACCCGCGCCTCCACCCTGACCCTGATCGACAGGCACGGCATTGCCGTGGCCGCCAGCAACTGGGACCAGCCGACCAGCAACGTTGGCGAGGACTACAGCTACCGCCCCTATTACCAGCAGGCGATGGCACACGGCAGCGGGCACTTCTACGGCATCGGCATGACCACCGCCGTGCCGGGCTACTTCCTCTCCCAGGCGATCTACGACGCCCGCGGCAGCGTGCTGGGCGTGGTCGCGATCAAGATCGAACTGCGCGCCCTCGAACAGGAGTGGCTGCAGAGCCCGGACATCGTGCTGGCCACCGATGCGCATGATGTGGTGTTCCTGGCCAATGGCGATGCCTGGCGCTACCGGCTGCTGCGCCCGCTCGGCCCGCAGGAACGCAACGAGATGCTCGCCACCCGCCAGTACGCGGACCGCTCGCTGCAACCCCTGCAGGCACGCACCGTGGAAGTGCTCGCCGATGGTGGGCGCATGGTGCGCGTGGAGCAGCCCGCGCTGCCACGGCCGGTGCTGTGGCAGACCCTGGCGCTGAACGAGCCGCAGTGGAAGCTGCACCTGCTGCATGACGCCAGCGCCAGTGCCGCGGTCGGGCGAAGTGCCGCGCTGGCCGCCGGCGGCATCTGGCTGGCACTGTGTTTCCTGGGCCTGTTCGTGCAGCAGCGCCGCCGCTTGGCCGCGCATCGGCAGCGCAGCCGGCGCGAGCTGGAGAGTGTGCTCAAACAGCACGCGCAGGAACTGCGCACCGCCCAGGACGGCGTGCTGCAGGCCGCGCAGCAGGCCGACAGCGGCCTCAGCCGCAGCCTGGCGCACCTGCCGCAGGGCGTGGTGGTGATCGACAACGAGCAGAAGCTGGTCGCCTGGAATGCACGGTATCTGGAGCTGTTCCGCTTCCCGACCGGGCTGATCCGGGTCGGCCGGCCGATCGAGGAGATCTTCCGCTACAACGCGCGTCGCGGCCTGCTCGGCCCAGGGCCGATCGATGAAGCCATCGAGCGTCGCCTGAACCATCTGCGCAGCGGCCGCCCGCACATGCGCGAGAGCGAGAAGGACGACGGCACGGTGCTGGAGATCCGCGGCAACCCGCTGCCCGACGGCGGCTTCGTCACCAGCTACGCCGACATCACCGCCTACAAGAACACCGCACGTGAACTGCGCTCGCTGGCCGATGCGCTGGAGCACCGCGTGGCCGAGCGCACCCGCGATCTGGATGAAGCACGCCGGGAAGCAGAGCAGGCCAACCGCTACAAATCGCGCTTCGTGGCCTCGGCCGTGCACGACCTGCTGCAGCCGTTGAACGCTGCGCGGATGTTCGTCTCGGTGCTGCGCGGCAAGCTGCAGGGCGATGCCCGCGAGCTCAGCGAACATGTGGACGCCGCGCTGGCCGCGCAGGATGCCATCCTCAACAGCCTGCTGGACATCTCGCGATTGGAATCGGGCGCGCTGCAGACCCATGTGCGCGCCTTCGCACTGTCACCGCTGCTGGAAACGCTGGCCCGCGAGTTCGGACTGGCTGCCGACAGCCGCGGCCTGCAGCTGCACTGGGTGGATACGCGTGCGGTGGTGGTGAGCGATGAAGCGCTGCTGCGCCGCATCCTGCAGAACTTCCTCTCCAACGCGCTGCGCTACACCCCGCGCGGGCGCGTGCTGCTCGGCTGCCGCCGCGATGGCGGTCAGCTGCGCATCGAAGTGCACGACCAGGGCCCCGGGATACCGGAGAGCCTGCAGGGCGAGATCTTCGAAGAATTCCGCCGGTTGGATGACGGCGTGGACCAGGAACGCGGGGCCGGGCTGGGTCTGGCGATCGTGGAGCGGATCGGCCGTCTGCTCGGCCATCCGATCCGGCTGCGTTCCACCCTGGGGCGCGGCAGTGTGTTCTGGGTAAGCCTGCCGTTGGGGGCGGCAGCGGACGTGCTGACCACCCCGGCGCCCGCGGTCGCCCCGGTGGTCGATAGCGGCGATGACAGCCCGTTGCGCCACTGCCGGGTCTGGAGCATCGACGACGACCCGCGTGTCTGCACCGCCACCCGTACGTTGCTGGAGCGCTGGGGGTGTGTGGTGGAACTGGCCGATGGCCCGCAGGCCGCGCTCGAGATCGCCTCGGCGTTCAATGTGCCCAAGCTCCTGCTGCTGGATGTGCGCATGGGCCAGTGGCACGGACCGGACCTGTACGAACAGCTGTGCGGCCTGTGGCACGCACGCCCGCCGGTGATCCTGGTCACCGCAGAGCGCGATGACGCGTTGAAGGCCCACGCTGCAGAGAACGGCTGGGGCTTCCTGTCCAAACCGGTGCGCCCGCCCGCGCTGCGGGCCCTGATGACACAGCTGCTGCTGCGCCACCGCAGCTGAGCCCGTACCGCTAGACGCCGGCACCCGCATCGCCTTCCGGCTCCAGCGCTTTCACCAGCACCGCCGCCTGTGTGCGGCTGTGGCATTCCAGCTTCTTCAGGATCGCGGTGACGTGCACCTTCACCGTGTTCTCGGCCAGGCCCAGCTCATAGGCGATCTGCTTATTGAGCAGACCATCGGCCAGGCACAACAGCACCCGGAACTGCTGCGGGGTGAGCTGCGCCAGGCGCGTGGCCAGCAGCGCATCGGATTCGGAGCGTTCGGCCGCCATCGCCGGGAACCACACCCCGCCATCGAGCACCGCCGCCACCGCCTGGCCGAGGGTCTCGGCCGGGGCAGACTTGGGAATGAAACCGGCCGCGCCGAACTGCTGCGCACGCCGGATCACCCGCGGGTGGTCGTTGGAGGACACGATCACCACCGGCACATCCGGATGCGCGCCGCGCACATGCAACAGCGAGGAGAACCCGCGTGCACCGGGCATGGTCAGATCGAGCAGGACCAGTTCGATCTCCGCATGCTGATCCAGGGCGCTCTCCAGCGTCGCGGCGCTGGCCACTTCGATCACGTGGACCTGCGGCAGCGCCTGGCGCAGGGAATGCACGACCGCAGCACGGAGCAGCGGGTGGTCGTCGGCGACCAGAACGGTGATGTCACTCATGCACGAAGTGTGGCATGCCACCCGGCTGGCTGTCGCATTCGACCGCTGACAGCTGGATGACAGCTTCCCGGTGACACGGTCGGATCGACATTCCCTTGTACTGGAGGCTGCATGCTGACCCTGATCGGTCTATTGACCATTGCTGCACTGGTGACGCTGCTGATCACCGGGCGAACGACGGCCATCATCGCGCTCGTGCTGGTGCCGTTGGTGGCTGCGCTGATTGTCGGAACCGGCACGGATGCGCTCGCCGGCTATTTCAATGACGGCCTGAAGCGCGTCGCCCCGATCGCCGCAATGTTCATGTTCGCGATCACTTTCTTCGGCGTGCTGCAGGATGCCGGGCTGTTCCGCCCCCTGGTTGATGGACTGGTGCGGATGACTGCGGGCAATGTCGTCGCGGTCGCCGTGATGACCGCACTGTTGGGGATGGTGGCGCATCTGGACGGTGCCGGTGCCACCACCTTCCTGCTCACCGTGCCAGCGCTGCTGCCGCTGTACCGGCGCCTGCACATGAGTCCGTACCTGATGCTGCTCCTGCTGGCGACCGGTGCAGGCATCTTCAACATGCTGCCGTGGGCGGGCCCGCTCGGTCGCGCCGCCGCGGTGACCGGCATCGATGTCGGCGTGCTGTGGCAGCCGCTGCTGCCGGTGCAGGTGATCGGTGCGGTGCTGCTGCTGGCGATGGCGGCCCTGCTTGGGCTGCGCGAACGCGGCCGTGCTGCGCGCCTTGCCGCCGGGGGTGCTGGCCTGGCGCCTGCCGACGCCGCCGCCCTGCTGCCGCGCGTGGCAGCGCCGGTGCCGGTGCGCCACGCGTGGTTGAACGCGCTGTTGTTCGTCGCCGTACTGGGCGCGCTGGTCGGCAGCCTGTTGCCCTCGGCCTACATCTTCATGATCGGCCTGGCACTTGCCCTGCTGATCAACTACCGCCGCCCGGCCCAGCAGATGGAGGCGATCGCCGCGCATGCGCCGGCCGCGCTGAAGATGGGTGCGATCATCCTGGCCGCGGGATCGTTCCTGGGGGTGATGGATGGCAGCGGGATGTTGCGCTCCATCGCGGCGGACCTGGCCCATGTGCTGCCCGATCCCATGCTGCCATGGCTGCACGTACTGCTCGGCATGGTCGGGTTGCCGATGGAGCTGCTGCTCAGCACCGATGCCTACTATTTCGGACTGTTGCCGGTGGTACTGGAGATCACCACGCCGCTCGGCGTTGACCCCGCGCACAGCGTGTATGCGCTGACCATCGGGAACATCGTGGGAACCTTCATCAGCCCATTCTCGCCGGCGCTATGGCTGGCGTTGGGGCTGGCCGGGGCGGACATGGGGCGCCACATCCGCTACTCGCTGGGCTGGATGTGGGGCTTCTCTCTGCTTCTGCTGGGCGCTGCCTGGTTGCTGGGCGTGTTCTGATCTTCGCGCGGCGTGCTGTCGCTGCCTGCAGGCAGCACGCTGGCGCGCCAGGCCTCCAGGAACTGGCGACGTTTTAGTGCGTCCAGATACACCAGCAGGCCGGGGCCAAGCTGGATCGGGCGAAGGTTGCTGGACGGCCCACCGCCGGCAGTGGCGGTGGGCAGGATCGAGGTCAGGCGCGCCTCCCGTGAGAGCACCTGCTGCCCGCGCGGAGACAGCAGGTAATCCAGGAACCGGCCAGCTTCCTCAGGGTGTCGGCTGCTGCGCGGTATCACCGCCGTACGCAGCACCACCAAGGTGTAGTCCTCGGGCTCGACGATGGCCAACGGCGCGCCGGCCTCGATCCGCGCACGTGCGTAGGACCCCAGCACGTTGTAGACCAACGCCAGTTCCCCTCGGCTGACCCGGTCCAGCAGCACGCCGGTCCGTTCCTCCAACTGCACCGCGTTGTCGCCCAATGCGCCCAGCAGCGCGCCGGCAATGCTGCCGCGCTGACTGTCCTGGGTCGCCATGAGGTAGCCCACGTTGCTGCGCTCGATATCGTAGGTCCCCACCCGCCCCTTCAACGGTGCATCGGCAGCATGCAGCAGATCGAGCAGCTGCCGGCGCGTGCGCGGCACCCGGTTCGCGGGCAGGCGGCGGGTGTTGTAGACCATCACCACCGGCTCATAGCTGATCCCGAACGCCTCATGCCGCCACTGCGCCCAGGCGGGCAGGGCATCGGTCTGCGCCGAGCGGTGCGGCAGCGCATGCCCATCGTTGACCAGCTTGGTCTGCAGGTCCATGCCACTGCTGATGAGCAGATCCGGTGCCGCGCCAGGCCCCGGCGCGCGCAGGTAACGGCGGTAGATATCCTGGGTGATGATGTCTTCGTAGATCACCTCCGTGCCGGGGTGCAGCCGCTGGTAGTCGGCGATCACCGTGGCGAAGACCTCGATGTCCGTGGAGCCATGGATCCGCAGCTGCGCGGTCGGCGTGCCCTGCGCGGGGAAGCGCTGGACGTCGCCGGGATCGGCCGATGCGGTGGCCGCAACCAGCATCAGCAACAGACCAGACAGGACTTTCATGCGTGCCTCCTCGGCAGCCGGATGGTGGCGATCAGGCCACCGCCCACCCGGTTGGACAGATCGATGTGGCCGCCATGGCTGTCGACCACGCGCTTGACGATCGCCAGCCCCAGCCCCGCACCACCGGCGGCCGCCCCTTCGCCACGCGCGAAGCGCTCGAAGACCCGCTCCGCATCGGCCGGTGGAATGCCGGGGCCGTGGTCGGCGATGGTCAGCACGCAGTGCGTATCCTCCGTGGTCAACGCGACCTGCAACGCGCCATCGCCACCGTACTTGAGCGCGTTGTCGATCAGGTTCTTGATGGCCTCGCGCAGCAGCAGCGCATCGCCATTGACCCAGGCTGGGTCGTTGGCCACCGCCAGGTGCACGCGGGGTGCCGGCAACGCCTGCGGCAACGCTTCATGCAGGGCCTGGTGCACGATCTCGGCCAGATCCAGGGGTGCGAAGCGCTGCAGGTTGGCCCGATGGATCACGCTGGCGTCGCTGAGCAGCTGGTTGAGCAGCCGGCTCATGTGGGTGGCGTTACGCTCGATCGCCTGCAGGCTGCGCCGCATGTCCTCCGGATCTTCATCATCCAGTGCCAGCTGGGCCTGCGCGCGCAGGGCCGCCAGTGGCGTGCGCATCTGGTGCGCGGCCTCGGCCATGAAGGCGCGCAGGGTTTCATTGCTGGTCGAAAGCCGGCCCATGAAGTGGTTCAAGGCGCCGACCATCTGGTCCATCTCCTGCGGTGTGGTCGCATCCAGTGGGCGCAGGTCGGAGGGCTCGCGTCTGGACAACTCGCGTTCGACCCTCACCAGCGGGCGCAGCGCCCGATGCACGCCGAGCGCGACCAGCGCCAGCGACAACAGCGAGAGCACGACGATCGCCACCAGCGCGCGGGTCACCATGTCCTGTGCCAGCGCCTCGCGCGCCCGCCGGGTCTGCCCGACCTGCACACGCACCTCGGCCTGCGCGGACGGTGATGACACCCGCCGCGCCACCACCACGAAGCGCACCGTTTCACCGCTGTAGGGCGCGTCCAACAGCTGCGGACGATCGCTCGGCGTGCGGGGCGGCGCCGGCAGATCGTCGTAACCGGTCACGGTCTGGTTGCGCGCATCGGACACGCGGTAGAACACGCGGTCTTCCGGCGCCATCGCCAGCAGGTCGAGCGAGGCGTACGGCAGATCGACCTGCCACTGCGCATCCACCAGCGCCACCGAATCGATGATCGAGAGCGCCGAGGACACCAGCAGGTGATCGTAGGAACGGTTGGCGGCACGCTGGCCGTAGTCACGCGCACCGAAGAACAATGCGACGGCGAACAGCGCCATCAAGCCGCCCAGATACAGCCACAGCGTGCGCCGGATCGAGGTGGGCGCGCGGGCCTCAGCCACCATCGGCACTGCCCTCGGCCGCCGCATCGTGCGCCTCAAGCAGGTAGCCGCTGCCGCGCACGGTCACGATGCGCAGCGGTGCCTCGGCCAGTTTGCGGCGCAGGCGCCCGACATACAGTTCGATCGCGTTGGGACCGGCCTCATCGTCAAAGCCGAACAGGCCGTTGCCGATCTCGTCCTTGCCCACCACCTGCCCCAGCCGACCCATCAGGATCTCCAGCAGCCGGTACTCGCGGTTGGGCAGCTCGATCGGTTGGCCGTCCAGACTGACCCGGTGCGCGGCGTTGTCGAACTGGAAGCCACCGATCTGCACCACTTCGCTGGCCTGGCCACGGGTGCGCCGCAAGAGCACGCGGCAGCGCGCTTCGAACTCGCGGAAATCGAACGGCTTGCCGAGGTAATCGTCCGCGCCGACGTCCAGTGCCTGCACGCGGTCTTCGATCCCGTCACGTGCGGTCAGCATCAGCACCGGGGTGCTGTCACCGCGCTCGCGCATGCCGGCCAGCACGCGCAGCCCATCCAGTTTGGGCAGGCCGATATCGAGCACGACCAGATCGAACGACTGGTAGCGCAGCACGCTCGCCGCGGCCAGTCCGTCGCTCTGCCAATCCACGGCATGCCCACTGCGGCGCATGCGGCGGACGATCGCGTCGGCCAGGTCCGGGTTGTCTTCCACCAGCAGGATGCGCATCGGTCGGGATCGGGAAAGGTGCACGAATGCTAGCGCGTGCAGCCGCATCCGTGCGCTTCGCTGCGGTGCAGCAATGACTGACAGGTGGATGACAGCATCCCGGCACTAGGCTGCGCCATCGCGTCACCCCCGAACATCCGGTACCTGGGAGGGTCCATGGAACTGAACACACTGCGCTGGTGCCTGCCTGCTGCCTGCACGCTGTTGTTGGCCGCGCCCGCCTGGGCCGCCGACGCCAGCGACGACGACCGCCCGGTCACCGCCAGCCTCGGCGGCCGCCTGCACCTGGATTTCGCCGATTTCCACAACGACCGCCGCGGCACGCCGAACAAGGACGACACCGAGATCCGTCGCGCATGGCTTGACGTATCCGGCAAGTTCTTCGTGGTCGACTACAAGCTGGAAGCGGATTTCTCCGGCGACCGGGTCGAGGCCAAGGATGTGTTCGTCAGCCGCAGCTTCGGCGATGCCGGCAAGCTCACCGTGGGCCAGTTCAAACAGTTCTTCTCGCTGGATGACCGCACCAGTTCGAACTACGGCTCCTTCCTGGAGCGCGGCAATGCCGGCACCACGCTGGCGCCGCTGTATCGCCTCGGCGCCTCCTGGCAGGCCGCGCGCGGCGACATGACCTGGGCCGCCAGCGCCTACAGCCTGGAGAGCATCGACGCGTGGCAGGTCAAGGGCCGTGCCGCCGGTGGCCGTGCGACCTGGGCCCCCGGCGCCACCGCCGGTGATGTACTGCACCTGGGCGTGTCGCTGGCGCATGAGCGCTACGACAACCCTGGCGCCGACGGCGTACCCGCCCTGCGCATCCGCCCGCGCCCGGCCGGCCATCTCTCCGACAACAGCCGCCCGACCCTGGTCGATTTCTCGGCCGGGCGCGACACCGACGTCAACAAGTGGTCGCTGGAGTACGCGCAGGTGCGCGGCCCGCTGTCGTGGCAGGGCGAATTCAGCGGCGCCACCTTCGACGACGGCAGCCAGCGCGGCAAGGTGCTGGCGGGCTACGGCCTGGTCAGCTGGTTCGTCACCGGCGAATCGCGCGTGTACGACCGCAAGACGGGGCGCTTCGGCCGGGTCAAGGATTTCCAGCACACCGCCGGTGCGTTCGAACTGGCACTGCGCTATGACCAGATGCGCGGCGACCAGCACCTGATCGGCCAGCCCGACCTGCGCGACGGCCAGACCGAGGCGTGGACGCTGGGTGGCAACTGGTACATGCGCCCGAACCTGCGCTTCATGCTCAACCTGATCGAAAGCCGCAACCGCGACCGCCTGGCCGACGCCAACGTGGACCGCACCCGCGCGGTCACCGGCCGCCTGCAGTACGACTTCTGATGCCCACTTTCCGCACCGTTTCTTCTGGAGAATGCAGATGATGCTGAGCATCCTCGGCTTTGGCATGGTCATTACATTCATGTACTTGATCATGAGCAAGCGGCTGTCGCCGCTGGTCGCCCTCATCACCATTCCGATCCTGTTCGCCTTGATCGGCGGCTTCGCGGCCGGCATCGACGACATGATGCTGGAAGGCATCAAGAAGATCGCACCGACCGGCGTGATGTTGATGTTCGCCATCCTGTACTTCGGCGTGATGATCGATGCGGGCCTGTTCGATCCGCTGGTGCGGATCATCCTGCGCTTCGTCAAGGGCGACCCGATGAAGATCGTGCTCGGCACCGCCATCCTGGCGATGCTGATCTCGCTCGACGGTGATGGCTCGACCACCTACATGATCACCGTGTCGGCGATGCTGCCGTTGTATCAGCGCCTGGGCATGAACGCGTTGAACATGACCTGCGTGACCATCCTCGCCGGCGGCGTGATGAACCTCACCCCGTGGGGCGGCCCGACCGCGCGTGCGGCCACCGCGCTGCATGTGGACCCGGCCGACGTGTTCGTGCCGCTGATCCCCTCGATGGTGATCGCCTGCGCCGGCGTGCTGGTGCTGGCCTGGTATCTGGGTATGAAGGAACGCCGGCGCCTGGGCGTGGTGACCCTGCCGCAGGGCGGCAGCTGGATGGACAACAGCGTCTCCGATGATGGCAACACGCTGCCGACGGTGGAAGACGCCGAAGACACCAAGCGCCCGAAGCTGCTGTGGGTCAACCTGGGCCTGACCATCGCCCTGATGACCGCGCTGATCCTGGGTGTGCTGCCGATGCCGGTGCTGTTCATGGTCGGCTTCGCGATCGCCCTGGTGATCAACTACCCGAACCTGGCCGAGCAGCGCCGCCGCGTGGTCAACCATGCCGGCAACGTGCTGTCGGTGGTCTCGCTGATCTTCGCGGCGGGCATCTTCACCGGCATCCTCAACAACACCGGCATGGTCGAGGCGATGTCGCACAGCTTCCTGGCGATCATCCCCGACAGCTGGGGCCCGTACCTGGCGGTGATCACCGCGCTGGCCTCGATGCCGTTCACCTTCTTCATGTCCAACGACGCCTTCTACTTCGGCGTGCTGCCGATCCTGTCCGAAGCGGCCGGCAACTACGGCATCACCCCGGTGGAGATGGCGCGTGCCTCGCTGGCCGGCCAGCCGGTGCATCTGCTCAGCCCGCTGGTGCCCTCGACCTACCTGCTGGTCGGCCTGGCCAAGGTGGAGTTCGCCGATCACCAGAAGTTCACCCTGAAGTGGGCCATTGCCATTTCGATGCTGCTGATGTTCGGTGGGCTGCTGTTCGGCCTGTATCCGCTTGCGTCCTGATCCGCCTACCAAGGAGCGTTCCGCCATGACTCTTCGCATCGCTTACGTCACCAGCGCCATGGGCAGTGTCGGCACTGCCATCTGCCAGAAGCTGGCCCGCAACGGCCACACCGTGGTCGCCGGCTGCGCGCCCAATTCGCCACGCAAAGCGGCCTGGCTGCGCGAGCAGCGCGAACTGGGCTTCGATTTCATCGCCTCGGAAGGCAATGCCGCGGACTGGGCGTCGACGGTGGCCGCGTTCGCCAAGGTGAAGGCCGAGGTCGGTGAGATCGATGTGCTGGTCAACAATGCCGGCGGCAGCCGCGATGTACTGTTCCGCCAGATGAGTCCGGACGATTGGAACGCGGTGATGGGTTCGAACCTGCATGCGCTGTTCAACATCACCAAGCAGGTGATCGATGGCATGAGCACGCGGGGCTGGGGCCGGATCGTGAACATCGGTTCGGTGAGTGCGCACAAGGGCCAGATCGGCCAGGTGAACTTCGCGACGGCGAAGGCGGCGATGCATGGTTTCAGCCGGGCGTTGGCCAATGAGGTGGCGACGCGGGGTGTGACGGTGAATACGATTTCGCCGGGGTATATCGCGAGTCAGTCGATCAGCAGTTTTCCGCCGGATGTGTTGGATCGTCTGGCGGGCTCGGTGCCGATCCGGCGGTTGGGCAAGCCGGAGGAGGTGGCGAGTCTGTGTGCGTGGTTGGCGTCGGATGATGCGGCGTATGTGACGGGTGCGGATTATGCGGTGAACGGTGGTCTGCACATGTTCTGATGGTTTTGCGCATCCCACGTGATGCGTGACCTCCCCCGCGAGGTGAGCCGCGATGCTGGTTGGCATCGCGGCTTTTTTTGCTTCCGCGGTTTCGGGAACGTTGGGCTACTTGCAATTGCAATGGCAATGGCAATGGCAACAGAAACTGCAACTGCAACTGCGGGGCAAAAGGCGGACTTCATGCCCGTGTCGCGCTGGGCAGGGCCCGGGTGGGTTGGCGGGACCCGCTGCAAGTACGTCCATGTAAGCTCGTGTGTTGCCATCCATGGCAACACACGGTCCCGCCAACCCACCCGTGCCTACCCTTTGACAGTGAGCTGGTGCGCAACGAAAAAACCGGCGCCTGCTGCTCCGTTGCATTGGCTTGGCCTGTTGGCTTGCTTGGCCTGCGTGGTTCGATTGATCTGCGTGACTTTCTCAGCTCGAGTCACCTCGGACCTGTCCGTCTGCAGCGTTGCTTTGCTTCGCCATGGCCACCAGCCAACTGTCGGAGGCGTGGGGTGTGTGGGTTGGCGGGACCGTTGTGCCGCATGGATGCGGCTCACGAGCCCCCATGGATGGGTTTACCCCCCCCCCCCCCCCCCCCCCCCCCCCCCCCCCCCCCCCCCCTGGCCCAGTCATCTGAGAAGCTCTGCGCTCTAGGCGTTGCGCTCTAGGCGTTGCGCCCTTGCATCTGCGTAAAGCAAAGCCACCGACCAACGGTCGGTGGCTTTGCTGATCACCCAGCTCGGCTCGGCTCGCCTCGGTCCGGTCCGGCCCTGTCCGTCTGCAGCGTTGCATTGCCTTGCTTCGCCATGGCCACCAGCCAACTGTCGGAGGCGTGGGGTGTGTGGGTTGGCGGGACCGTTGTGCCGCATGGATGCGGCTCACGAGCCCCCATGGATGGGTTTACGGCGCGTCCCGCGAACCCACACACCCCACGCCTGGCCCAGTCATCTGAGAAGCTCTGCGCTCTAGGCGTTGCGCTCTAGGCGTTGCGCCCTTGCATCTGCGTAAAGCAAAGCCACCGACCAACGGTCGGTGGCTTTGCTGATCACCCAGCTCGGCTCGGCTCGCCTCGGT
>NZ_JBHFHW010000042.1:383784-403175 GCF_057333975.1 Stenotrophomonas sp. AGC87 | reverse complement strand
CCCCCCCCCCGCCAGTGCAACGCACTGCGCGTAACTCAGTTCGCGCGGGTGCTGATGCGGGTGATGCGGTCGCCCTTGGGATCCTGGGCATCACGCGACTTGTTGACGGCAAACACGTTGCCCTTGCCATCTTCACGCACATGGTTCGGGAAGGTACCGCCATCCAGGTTGCCGACCACCTTGCCGTTGCCATCGACCACGGTCACCGTGCCGGCGCCGCGGTTGGTGACATAGGCCAGCTTGGACACCGGCTCGAAGGCCACGTTCAGCGCACCCGCGCCGACCGGCACGTCGTGCAGCACCTTGCCGCTGGCGACATCGACGATCAGCAGGTTGTCGGTACCCTGCGAGGCCACGTACAGGCGACCTGCCGAGGCGTCATAGGCCACGCCGGAGGCGCTGATCGAGTTGCCCAGATCGATGACCTTCTCCACCTTGCCGGTGGTGGTGTCGATCACCGCCGCTTCGGGCGTGCCGATGCTGACGGTGAACAGCTTGCCGGCCGCTTCATCCAGCACCAGGCTCATCGGGACGAACTTCTTGTCGTCCACGCCCGAGGCCAGGGTGATCGGCTCGAGCGGCTGCAGGGTGCGGGCATCGAACACCGAGAGATGATCCTCACCGGCGGCCGAGGCGAACACCTTGCCATGACGGCCGTCGACCACGATGTCGCGGGCATGCGGCACGGCACCGACATCGAACTGGCGCACCAGCGACAGGTCCTTCTGGCGATACACGGCCACGGTGTCCTGGCGGGTATTGGTGACCCACACGTTGCCGTTGGCATCATCCACGCCCACGCCATACACCGCGAACACCGCGCCGCCCTTGCCACCCGGCACTTCCGCCGGGGTGATCTTGGCGGTGACCTTCAGCGTCTTCGGGTCCAGCTTGAGCAGCTGCGACTGGGTGACCGGCGGGCGACCGACGGCAGCGGTGACGAACACCGCATTGCTGGCCGCGCTGTACGCGGACTGGTACAGGCCCTGGACCAGCTTGGCCGAGGTCTGGTTGAAGTTCTGCTGGCCGCTCAGCGGCAGGTTCGGCGAGACGCGCAGCGATAGCACCGTCGCCGCGGACGGCTGGCTGGCGCGCACGATCACCGGCTGCTGACCGGGCACGGCATCGGCCGGAATCGCGACGTTGCCCTTGAAGTTGCCCTCGGCATCGACCACGTACGGGGTGGCATTGAGCACTGTCTCACCGCGCAGCAGGGTGACCTGCTGGCCCGGCACGAACTGGCGGCCGATCACCTCGGCATCGCTGCCCGGCACCACGTTCTGGCCGCGGCTGACGACTTCACCACGGAAGCCGTTGGCCGGCGCATCGAACACCGGCTGGGCGAACACGGTCGGGCTGGCCAGCGACAGCGCAAGGGCCAGGGTGGCGACGCGCGGGAGGGTTTTCAGGGTGTACATCAGCAGACTCCTTCTGTTGGGGGCGCGCCGGTTGGCGCGTTGTCACAGTGCTTGCCTTGGCGTGGCCGCGGTCCGTTGCGGCGGTGGCACAGGGCCACGGAACTGCCTGGGTAACGAAAAAATCAGGGGGCCGGCGCGGGCGTGCCGCTGCGATCGGCGATGCCATACAACTGGCTCAGCGTGGCCTTGAGCGATGCCGGCAGCATCGGCCCATGACCAAGGCCGGGGAATTCGCGGTACTGCACGGTCAGGCCCGGCACCTTGGCCAGGCGGGTGGCCAGCTGCTGCGCGGCATCGGGGGTGGCGCCACCAATGCGGCGCAGATGCGCGACCACGCGCGGATTGGTCATGTCACGCACGCCGCGGTTGCCGGTGCGCTCGTCGCCACCGAGCATCACCGTGACCTGTGCCGGCTGGCCTTGGGCGTTGGCGATGAACTGGCGCTCCATGTCGCCCAGCGGGGCGCCCTGGCTCCACCACAGTGACGGGCTGGCCGACACGTAATGCTGGAACGCGGCCGGCCGGGTATACAGCGTGCTGACCACGAACAGGCCGCCCAGCGAATGGCCCCACAGCGACTGCTGCTGCAGATCCACGCTGGCGCGGCGCTGCACTTCCGGCTTGATCCGGCGCTCGATCAGATCCAGGAACGCATACGCACCCCCGCCGCTGGACTGCGACGTGCCGTTTTCGTCATCGGCGGTATCGATCCACGCGGTGTAGTCGAGCGTGCGCGCCGCGGAATCGATGCGCAGATCGTTGTCGTAGCCGATGAACACCAGCACCGGCGCGGCATGCGCAGCCAGATCGGCAAGCATCGCCTGGTCGAGCACCATCGCCGCAGCGTTGCCATCCAGCATGTACAGCACCGGTGCCGGCGTTGCTGGGGCCTTGGCCGGCACGCCGATGTTCACCCGCCAGCGGCGGGCCTTGTCGGGGCTATCGAGCACGAAGTGTTCAAAGCGATAGCTCTGCGCCGGCTGATCCAGCACCGTCTCACCGACCTTCTGCTCGGGATTGCGCTGCTGCGCCGAGGCGGGCGACAACGCCGCCATGCCGATGGCGGTTGCTACGCCCAGCGTGCGCAACCACGGCGATACGGAAGAGATCAGCGACGACGAAACAATCATGACTACCCGGAGCGAGGGACGGTGCTATCGCGCCAGTGTAACTCAAATGAGAATGGGTATCACTGAGGTTGCGCCACCCGGTTCAGCGCGCGCAATCGCCCGACGCCTTGCGCGCCGCACCCACCGTCGCGCCGCCCTTGCCACTGGCGGACATCCAGCCCTTCAACGACATCGTATCCGGCACACCCTCCGCCATGGGCGCCGCAGCGATCACCAGTTCGCGCGATGTGCCTACCGGGTCCAGTTCGGCCAGGCGTGCCGCCTTGTCACCGTCGGTGCTGACGGTGTCATCTGGACCGGACGGCGGCGTCCTGGTGGTGTTCTCCGTCTTGGTCATCTTGATCCGGATCTCGCCGCCGGCCGCATGGCTCACCGCTACCGCGTACAGCTCCTTGCCATAGGCCCAGGACGTCTCGCGCTGCGCTGTCGATGTCTGTCCTTCGGCAGGCAGCGCCAGGGCATCGCCCGTGATCCCCTGCACCATCGCCATCCCGCCCATCACCGCCATGTACATGCCGTACGCACGCATCTGCTTCTCTTCCTGGGTCTTCGCCGCGGGCGCGCCCGGCCAGCTCGCCTCGAGATTCAGATGCGCCTTTCCCTTGCACAGGGTCAGCACGACCGGCTGACCCTCACCGTCGCCGAGGCTGATCAGGCTGTCGCCGTTGCGGAACTGCTGCACACGCCCGATCAGTGCTGCGCCACTCACCGGCACCTGGTTGACCTGCACACTCGAGGCCGCCTCAAGGCGCGCATTCAACGAAACCGTCGCAGCGGTCGCAGGCAACGTCGCACCGATCGCGGCAGCAAGTACAAGAACAGGCGGGAAAACGCGCATGGCATCCAGTCCAACAGGGCGGGACATCATACGCGCCCGATCCTCGGCGGCGCCGCGCATGACACTGCCAAACAGACTGTGGAGCGCTCAGCCCCGCGCAACCATCGCGGCGATCGTCGCCGCCAGTTCGCGCACGGCCTGCTCAGGGCTGATGTCGCCCGTCGTCGCCGCATACGAGAGCCCTTCCGCCGCACCGAGCATGCCCCATAGGCCCGCCAAGGGCAGCGCGCCTGCCGGCGCAAACGGTGAGAGCAGCGCGCGGCACTGCTCGAGAAACACCACGTCGTACTCGCGCTTGATGCGCGCCAGCTCGGGCGAACCGGCCAGCGCGGCGATCACGCCGGAAATCTCACGCCCCTGCTTCATCACGCAGGCCACGTAGGCATCGGCGATCACCTGCGCGTTCTCCGCGAGCGTCGAACCGCTGTCGGCAAACCGCGCGTCCATCACCACACTCTGACGCGCATCGAAGTCCTGGTACAGCGCCGCCAGCAGTCCCGCCCGTGTACCGAAATGGTCATACACCACCGGCTTGGTCACCCCGGCCTGCTCGGCAAGGCGCCCCAGGGTCAGCGCGTCGGTGCCTTCCTCACGGACCAGCTGCCACGCCTGCTCCAGCAATTGGCGCAGACGGTCGTCGCGGGTCATGCGGCGGCGAGGCGCCACCGGAACGGTAGGATCGAGCGGGGTTGACATAGCTATATACCAATCGTAACTTACGGCCCGTAACTTACCGAAAGTATACAACCCCTTCTCCCCCGGACTCCGATGCACACCCTGATCGTCACCTCACACCCCAATCCCGACGCCCTGACCCACGCCGTCGCCCGCCGCATCGCAGACGGCATCGCCGCCGCCCCAGGCGCGACGGTCGAAGTGGCCGACCTCCATGCGGAGGGTTTCGACCCTCGCTACACCCTGCAGGACCTGGACGGCCACCACCGGGCGAGCCCTTTTCCTGCCGATGTGCTGGCCGAACAGGCCCGCCTGGACCGCGCCAATGCGCTCGTACTGGTGTTTCCCGTCTACTGGTGGAGCATGCCGGCGCTCATGAAGGGCTGGATCGACCGGGTCTTTACCGGCGGCTGGGCCTACGACGACAGCAGTGGCCACGGCGTGCTCAAGAAGCTCGGCCGCCTGCCCGTCCATCTGGTCGGACTGGGCGGCGCCGATGAGCGCACCTGGCAGAAGCGTGGCTATACCGAGGCGATGAAGACCCAGATCGACACGGGCATCTTCGATTACTGCGGTGCGCCGGTGCTGTCGTCCACGCTGCTGCTGGAGACAGATACGGGCGATGCACAGACCCATCTGCAGACGGCGCATTCGCTGGGGCAGCGCATTGCCATCACGACCGGCGCGGCAGCCCACTGAGCCGAGCCGATGCAACTGTGAAGCCCATGCACTCCGCGCAACGAAAAAGGCCCCGCAACGCGGGGCCTTTTCATCGCGCAATCATCGTTAGATCGACGCTGGCGCCGCACCGAATCGATTGGGAGCGTTCGTGCCTGGCTTGGCCATGAAGATGATCAGAATGATCGCGCCCACGAGCGGCACAAAGGCCCACAGCAACTGCCAGCCGGACTTGTCGATGTCGTGCATGCGGCGCACGGTCACGGCAATGCCGGGAATGAACGTCGCCAAGCCGAACACACCTGCCACCACGGCGGCCAGGCCGGCGATGAGGCCGCTCTCCATGGATGCCCCAATGAACGAAACGAGGTTCACGGCAATGCTGACCATGATCTGGAACAGCAGAAACATCCAATACTCTTTACGACCGGAGCGGCCTTGGAAATCGGCGTAGCGCTTGAGCGGGAGAAACATCGAACTCATGGGGTGGAAACATCCAGAAAGAAAGGAACGCGCTGCACGGGCGACCTCGCATGAGGTGCCACGCACAGCGCGGCGTGCATCATAGAAACGGCGCTGTGCGACCACCATGCAACTAATTGCAAACTTCCCCCGCTCCGATAGGCCGGACTGATCACGACGCAACGTTGCGTGATCTGCCTGCCATCGAGGGACATCAATGCGCTGAAGCGCCTCAACGCATGATGGGTGAATCGCGACCGTGCCTTGCGCGCAACTGTGACCCACAGCCGAGGCAAGCGCCGCCTCGCGCATTACGCTGCGCAACTGATCGGCACTGCACGCCACATCCGCCAAGGTTCTGAATGAAGTATCTATTCGCTCTGTTGCTGCTGCTCTCCGCAACGCAGGTGCAAGCGCTGACGTTGACCAACGCGCACTGGCGCGTCGATATCGATCCCGCAACGCTGGCGGCCTCCATCACCACCGCCGACGGCACCACGACCCAGGTTTCCTCCGGGGGCGAAGTCGGCACGGCGTCAGCGCTGATGCAGACCCGCGACACCGGCCGTTGGCAGTGGGGTCCTGCGACCGAAGTGCGCGCTGCACTGGTGGGCGATACGCTGCAGATGACGTTCCAGCGGAGCACCATCGGCAGCATCCACTGGCCACGACTGCCAGCTGGGTCGCACGCCTTGCTGCTGCCCCTGCGCGAGGGCTACTACCTTCCCGCCAACGACACCGCCTGGCGCGATGAGCTCCTCCATGCTTACGGCGAGATCAACACCACCGAAGACCTCACCCTGCCCGTGATCGGCCTGGCATGGCCGGACCGCGTGCTGTCGATCCTGTTCGCCACACCGTTCAACAACACCGTGCGCTTCAGCCCAGACGGGCCGGGTGTCGCGGTGGCTGCCGAGCGCCACGTCAATGCCCTCAACCAGACCGACCCGTATACCGTCATCGTCAGCCTGGATGCGCCGGATTGGCTCGCCCCGGCCAAACGCTACCGGGCGTGGCTTCAGGCGCAGGGTGGCTTCGTGCCGCTGAAGGACAAACTCGCGAGACTACCCGACGGTGACAAGCTGATCGGCGCCAGCCACCTGTATCTGTGGGGTGACCGCTTGCTGGTCGAACAGGACGTGCGCGACTGGGCGACGTTGAAGGCACTCCTGCCACGCGCGTGGATCAGGAAGGACGACGAGGCCCTGGAGGCGCTGACCGCCGCACACAGCGGCCCCTATGTGCAACAGGTACTGGTCGCCGCGATCAACGCCGCGCTGGCGGAACAGTTTCCCGGTGACACCGCCGCAGCCATGCAGCAGCGCCGCCATCAGCTGGATGCGACGCTTGGCAGGGCCCTGCAGCCCGAGGCGTTGCGGGGCGACAGCGCCTCGCCGCGGACGATCCACGCCCTGCAGGCCGCCGGCCTGCCACGCCTCTGGCTGGGGCTGCCGGACTGGACCGCCGGTTGGGCAAGCCCTGACGCCGTGGATGCCGCCGTGAAGGCCGGGTACCTGGTGGCGCCTTACGACTCCTATGACACAGCCCTTCCCGATGGCAACGACAACCCATCCTGGCTCTCGGCACAACTGGGGCAGGACGCGTTCGAACGCTGCGGGGTCATGAAGCCCGACGGCCAGCGGATCAAAGGCTTCCAGGGCAACGGGGTGTACACCAATCCGGCCTGCATCCGCCCGCTGATGGAACGGCGCGTGCGCACCCTTCGCGCCGACGCGCCCTACAACAGCTGGTTCCTGGATGTGGCCGCGACCGGCATGTTGTTCGATGACGTGGATCCGGCCAAACCGACCTCACAGGCCCAGGACGCCGGCAACCGGAACGCGGCGCTGGCCTGGCTGGCCGATGCCCAGAAATTGGTGGTCGGCTCTGAAGTGGGCTCGGCCGTGGTCAACCGGCATATCGTCTTTGCCCACGGCGCACAGACCTCCGGCTTCGGCTGGGCCGATCCGCAGATGCGCCGGGAGCGTGCCTCACCCTACTACCTCGGCGCCTGGGCGCCAGAGCACCAGCCCGCCTTCTTCTTCAAACAGAGCCAGCTCAAACCGCAGTACCAGCAGCTTTACTTCAACCCGGCCCGTCGCCTGCCCTTGCTGCAGGCCGCCTTCCACGACAGCGTGGTCAGCACCCATCACTGGACGCTGGACAGCCTCAAGTTCCGCGAGAGCCGCAGCACCACCGAGCTGCTGCAGCAGCTGTACAACGTGCCACCGCTGCTCAACCTCAGCGTCGCCACCGCCGCGTCACGGATCGCCTACCTGCGCCATCTGGACGCCTTCTTCCGGCCGCTGCATCAGGCCCTGTTCGATCAGGCGCTGGTCGACTTCCGCTGGCGCGATACCGCCGGCCAGGTGCAGCAGACTACGTTCGCCGATGGCAGTGTGATCGTGGCCAACTTCTCCGATCAACCGCAGCAGGTCGATACGCACACCCTGCCCCCGCGCAGCGCGACCGCGCGCCTTGCCGACGGCCGCACCTTCAACTTCACTTCGCCGACATCGCCATAGCCCGGCTCATTGTCCAAACCGGTGCGCGCCCCCCACGCCGGTGAGCGCGCTCGCCTCCATTACTCCTTCGTTTCTTCCGCCTTCCACGCCGCGACCTTCGCCCGGGTCTGGGCCAGCAACGCATCCAGCGCCTTGCGGTCATACCCCTGGCCACGCAGCACCACGTACTGGATGCTGCGTGTGGCCTCGATGTCCTCCAGCGGATTGCGCTCCAGCAACACCAGATCGGCGGCCTTGCCTGGCGCGACCGCACCGTAGCGGTCCAGCGTACCGAACCAGGCCGGACCGGCGCGCGTGGCCGCCGAGAGTGCCTGCGCCGGGCTCAGCCCTTCCTTGACGAACAGCGAGAGCTCGTCATGCAGGCCGATGCCCGGATAGTTGAACGAGTTGAGGAAGCCCGCATCGGTGCCAGCCATGATCGTGACCCCGGCCTGCTGCAGCATCGGCAGCACCGCAGCGACCTGGTGGTACTCCTGATGCCGCGCCTGGATCTGTGCCGGCGTCGCCTTGGCGGCGCGCTCGACCCGCCAGGCGTAGGTGGCCTGCAGTTTCGGCCCGATATAGGCCAGGTAAGGATCGGCGTGATGGTCGTCCTGATCCAGGAAGTCCAGGATGCGCCCGCCATTGAGGGTGGGCGTCACGAACACCCCCTTCGCCGCAAAGCCGCGGTAGGCGGCCATGGCGGTATCACGATCAAATCCAGCATCCAGCCGCGCGTTGGCCTGCGCGCGATCGATGCGCTTGGCCGCGAAGTCCGACGCAATGGCTGCCTCGTCCTTGACGCCAGCCTTGTAGGCATAGTCCAGATGCTCGATGGAGCTGATGCCGGCATCGACGGCCTGCTGGACGGTCAGTGCCATCGGGATATGCCCGGATGCCCGCAGCCCGTTGGCGCGCGCGCCACGCACCGCGGCCAGGAACAACTCAGGCGTCAGCGTGCTGTCGGTGATCTTGACGAAGTCGACGCGGTCGCGCTTGAGGCGCACGAACGCCGCATCCAGATCCGCCTGCGAGCCCACTTCAATGGTGCCCTTCCAGACCGGCTTGATGCCTTCGATCTTGGCGCCCGAGGTAAACAGCTGCGGGCCGGCCAACTGGCCGCTGGCGATCTCACCGCGCCACTGCAGCACCTGCTCGGGCAGATCGCCGGACGCATCACGGATGGTGGTGATGCCATGGGCGATGTACAGCGGCAGCAGCGCCTTGTTCTCTTCGATGAGGTCCGGACCGCCGCCGAAGTGCACATGCATATCCCACAACCCGGGGATCAGGTAGCGACCCTTGCCGTCCACCTGCTGTTTCGCCTGCCAGGCCTTGCGCATGGCCCGGTCGCTGCCCATCGCAACGATGTCCTGGCCCCGCACCACCACGGTCTGGTCCGCCACGGTGGTAGCGTGCTCGACATCGATCACGGTGGCATGCCGGATCATCAGATCGGCATGCTCGGCCGCGAACGCGGAAGGGGCCAGTGCGAGCAGCACGGGAATGGCAAGACGAAGGGACATGGGCAGCGCACCGGAAAAAGAAGAACCGGGCCACCTTACGGTCGGGCCCGGTCCATTCACCAGTTAAATTTTGGAATGCGCGTCATGCACATTTCCGATGCACAGTGCCCTGATCAGACCTCGCCCTGCATCGCCGGCCGCGCCTGCACCTGCTGCAGCCAAACGGCCACCGCCGGGTGCGCCTCTACGGCGGCGCCCAGATAAGTGCCATAGCCGACGACCTGGCCAACCACCAGATCCACCAGCGAGTAGGCCTCACCGAGCATCCAAGGCTGCTGCGACAGGCGCGCCTCGAGCAGATCCAGCAGCGCGGTGGCGGTGCGGATGCCGGCGGCGGCATGGTCGGCATTACGCAGCGCATCGTCGGAGGTGGCCAGCCACACGCGCCCGATCACCGCGCCATAGGTGACGTACGCCCACGTGCACCAGGACATTGCCTCCAGGCGCGCAGGGGTACCGTCCTGCGGCCACAGGCCCTTGGCCACGCCGAACTGCTCGCCCAGCCACAGGTGGATCGCCAGGCCTTCGAACAGCGGCGTGCCATCCACCACCAGGCACGGCACCTTGCCGTTGGGGTTGATGGCCAGGTATTCGGGCGTGCGCTGCTCGCCGGCGCGAATGTCGATCTTGACCCGCTCGTGGGGGACCGCCAGCTCCGCCAGGGCGCAGGCAATCGGGGTGGCGCTGGACATCGGGTGCCAATAGAAGACGAGGGACATCTGAAACTCCTTGAAGGGTGGCCAATGGTGCGACCGGACTGGCCCTGCACCGTGACCCCAAGGCTAGCCACCCTTGCGGACAGAACCCGCCCGCAATGGCTGCTACGCTTTGCCCATGTTGACCGCCTCCGCCCGACTGCTGAGCCTGCTGTCCCTGCTGCAATCGCGCCCGCACTGGAGCGGCAGCGCGCTGGCCGAGCGCATGGACATCCACCCGCGCACCCTGCGCCGCGATATCGACCGGCTGCGCCAGCTGGGCTATCCCATCCACGCCAGCACCGGTGTCGCCGGCGGCTACGCCTTCCGCCCGGGCCGGGCCCTGCCACCGCTGCTGCTGGATGATGAGGAAGCCCTCGCAGCAGCGATCGCGTTGCGGACGGCCGTGACCGGCACGATCAGCGGCATCGAGCAGACCGCGATCACTGCGCTGGTCAAACTTGAGCAGGCCATGCCCCCGCGCCTGCGCCCCCGGTTGGACGCGCTGCGCTCGGCGATCCTGCCGACGGACCAGATCGGCCCACTGGTCGATGCCGGCCGGCTGACCACCCTGGCTGCCGCCTGCCGCGACCAGTTGCAGCTCGCCTTCGAGTACATCGACCGCGATGGCCAGCCAAGCTCACGCCAGGTGGAGCCTCAAGGCGTGGTGCACACGGACCGGCGTTGGTATCTGGTCGCCTGGGACCCTGCACGCGACGACTGGCGCACCTTCCGCATCGATCGCATCACCAGCACGCCTGTGGTGGGCGCGCATTTCGCGCCGCGCGCCGGGCCCGGCGAAGGCGATCTGCGCCGGTGGGTCGCACAGTCCCTTTCGCTCGGGCAGTACCCCGATGAGGCGCGGATCATCCTGCACGCGCCACTGGCTGCCCTGCGCCAGCAGCTTCCCGCGTCGGCTGGCGTGCTGGAGGTCGTGGATGCGGGGCGTTGCCTGCTGCGCTGCGGCGCCAACCCGCTTGGCTCGGTGATCTATTGGCTGCTGGCCATGGACCTGGAGTTCGAGGTACTGGGCCCGCCGGCGCTGATCGAGCGGCTTCGCCAGACCGGCGAACGGGTGGCCCGGAGCCTGACACAGCATGCTGCCGAGGCCGCGCCCACGCCCGGGAGCGCTTAGCCGCCCGGCGTCGCGATGGCGGACGTCGCCATTGCGCTTCACAATGGCAGCATGACTGCCAGTGAAAAACCGAATCGCACCCTGTTCGACCTCGACCTGCTGCGCGCGATGGTGATGGTGGCGGACTGCGCCAGCTTCACCACCGCTGCGGCGCGCCTGCACTCCACCCAATCCACCATCAGCCAGAAGATCCGCCGGCTGGAAGAGATGGCCGGTCATCCGCTGCTGGTCCGCGGCAACCGCGATGTGCACCCGACCGACGCGGGGCGGCTGGTGCTCGGCCACGCCCGCCAGCTGCTCGCACTGAACGACCAGCTGCTGGAAGCGCTGGCCGGCACCACCGTTGCGGTGACGGTACGGCTGGGCGTTCCGGAAGACTTCGTCAGCGAGGCCACCAGCCAACTGCTGGGCGCCTTCAACCGTGACCACCCGCAAGTGAAGCTGGAAGTCACCAGCGGACTGAGCCGCGACCTGGCCAATGCCTACGATCATGGCGAGCTGGAGCTGGTACTGGTCAAGCAGCGGCGCAGCAGCCGTGCCGCAGTGAGGTGCTGGCCGGAAACCATGGTCTGGATCGACAGTGCGCGCCACCCGAGCATCGCCCTGGATCCGGTGCCACTGGTGACCTTCCCACCGCGCGGCCTCTACCGCGATGACATCATCGATGCCGTCGAGGGCATGGGCCGCCGCTGGCGGATCAGCTTCACCAGTTCAAGCCTCAGTGGCATCCAGGGCGCGGTAGCCGATGGCATGGGCATCAGCCTGCTGCCGGCGCGCGCCTTGAGTCGCGAGCACACCGTGCTGGGCATCGAACAGGGACTGCAGCCGATCGACAGCTTCGAGATCGCCCTGCTTCACCGCGCCACGGCCGACCCGCTGGTGAAAACGCTGGCGTCGCGGCTGTCCGGCCTGATCGACCAGGAACGTGCGGGCGCCCTTACTTGAGCTGCAGCGGGTAGCGCTGCCACAGCACGTGCACCAGGAAGCCGGTCAGTTCCGGGTCCTTGCTGGTGATCGAGGCGCGGATCTTGTCCAGCAGCACCATGTCGCTGCAGTTGCGCACATCGGCGTGGCCGGCCTGGCCGGCGCGGCGCGCACGGTAGCGGGCAGCACGCTGTGCATCGGTCATCGCGTAGCCGAACGTGGGCGGACGGCCGCGCTTGCGCGGCAGCGTCAGTTCCAGTGTTCCGGGGTCTTGTTCATCGCGCATGACGGACGAGGATGCAAACGGGGGCGCGCACGATATCGTGAGACATCACTTTAATCCAGCGTTTTCAGTGGATTTCTGCGTTTTCGATGCACGCGTCAGCGCCACGCCTCTGCCACGCGCGCACCCGCCCACACCAGCAGCATGCCACCCACCAGGCTGACGCCAAGGTACAGCGGCACCATCAGGCTCCGATCCGTGCGAGTGAACACCAGCGACTCGAGCATCATCGAGGAGAACGTGGTCAACCCGCCCACGACCCCCACGATCAGGAACGCGCGCCAGTACACCGCGGCCGAGCCACGGCTCTGCAGCCAGATCATCACGTAGCCCGCCACGAAGGCGCCGACCAGGTTCACCGTCAGCGTGCCCCACGGGAAGCCAGTGCCCAACTGGCGCAGCATCGCATCGCCGATCATGAAACGCAGCGCCGCGCCCAGTGCGCCACCGGCCATCACCAGCCCAAGCTGCTGCCACCAGAGGCCCAGGCCTTCCATCAGTCAGCGCCTTTCTCTGCCCGCGCCTGTGCCCGCGCCGCACGCAGGCGGTCCAGCTTCTCTTTCAGCTTGATCTCCAGCCCGCGCGGCACCGGTTCGTAATACACGCGCTCACCCATCGCATCGGGGAAGCCGGTCTGATCCAGTGCAATCCCCCCGTCCGCGTCGTGATCGTACTGATAGGTCTTGCCGTAGCCCAGCTCCTTCATCAGCTTGGTCGGGGCGTTGCGCAGATGCAGTGGCACCTCCTGGGTACCGGTCTCTCGCACTTCCTGCTTGGCCTTGTTGAAGGCGGCATAGCCGGCGTTCGATTTGGCGGTACTGGCCAGATACAGCACTAGCTGCGCGAAGGCGAGCTCGCCCTCCGGGCTGCCCAGACGCTCATAGATATC
This sequence comes from Stenotrophomonas sp. AGC87, assembly GCF_057333975.1. Classification (NCBI taxonomy): domain Bacteria; kingdom Pseudomonadati; phylum Pseudomonadota; class Gammaproteobacteria; order Lysobacterales; family Lysobacteraceae; genus Stenotrophomonas; species Stenotrophomonas sp. AGC87. Next base: position 390,018 of record NZ_JBHFHW010000042.1, on the reverse strand, counting down.
CCACGCCTCCAGCGCCATCGACTGCGCGCGCGGATCGGCCAGGCCGATGTCCTCGATCGCCATCCGGGTCAGGCGACGCGCCAGATACGACGGATCACAGCCGCCATCGAGCATGCGCGTCAGCCAGTACAGCGCGGCATCCGGGTTGGAGCTGCGCACGGATTTGTGCAGCGCCGAGATCTGGTCGTAGAACTGCTCGCCGCCCTTGTCGAAGCGACGGGTGCGGTCAGCCAGCACCTGCACCAGCATTTCCGGGCTGATCCGCCCGCCGTCGCCACTGGCCAGCTCGGCCGCGATCTCCAGCAGGGTCAGGCCGCGTCGCACATCGCCATCGGCGGCGGTCGCGATCTCCAGCAACGCCTCCGGCGCCACCTGCAGCTGCTCGGCGCCCAGGCCACGCTCGGGGTCCTGCAGCGCACGCTCCAGCGCCTCCACGATGTCCGCCGGAGAAACCGACTCCAGCACGTGCACGCGGCACCGCGACAGCAGCGCCGAGTTCAGTTCGAACGAAGGGTTTTCGGTGGTGGCACCCACGAACACGATGGTGCCGCGTTCGATATGCGGCAGGAACGCATCCTGCTGGGCTTTGTTGAAGCGGTGCACCTCGTCCACGAACAGCACCGTGCGGCGCCCTTCGGCGAAGCGCTGCGCGGCCTCGGCAAGCACCTGGCGCACCTCCGGCAGGCCGGACAGCACGGCGGAGATCGCACGGAACTCGGCATCGGCGTAATGTGCCAGCAGCAGCGACAGCGTCGTCTTGCCGCAGCCCGGCGGGCCCCACAGGATCATCGAGTGCACATGGCCGGATTCGACCGCCCGGCGCAGCGCGCTGCCCGGTGCGAGCAGGCGCTTCTGGCCCACCATCTCATCCAGCGTCTGCGGGCGCATCCGCTCGGCAAGCGGGCGCATGTTGTCCCGATCCACGGTCAGCAGATCGGGCCCATTGAAAGTCGTTCGGTTTCTGGCCACGTCTCTATTCTATCGCGGCCGAACGCCCGCGGCCGTTACTCGCCGATGACGTCCACACCCTTGGCCGGGGTGAAGCTGAAGGTGCCCGAGGCGAAGCTCGGGTTGCGCTTCCAGCCGGTGAAGCTGATCACCGTGCGCTGGCCCACCGCGTCCACCACTTCCATGCGGGCCAGGCCCTGGCCATTGAAGCCCAGTGCGGCGTACTGGAAGGCGGTGTCGGTCTCACGCTTCGGGCTCAGCGACAGCCACTGCAGGCCATCGCGCACGGCGGCCTCTTCGCTGACGTCGTACTGCTTGTCCAGCAGCGCCGGATTGATCAGCGCGGTCAGCGGGCTGTTCTGCTCTTCCTGGCCCTGCGGGCGCACGCTGGCCTGCTCAAGGTCCGGCTCGTAGACCCAGACCTTCTTGCCGTCGGCCACGATCAACTGTTCGTGCGGCTTGATGTACTCCCAGCGGAACAGGCGCGGTGCAGACAACGCAACGCGGCCGCTGGTGGTTTCCTTGACCTTGCCCTTGCTGTCGAACACCTGCTGGCTGAACTGCCCGTCCAGGCCCTTCAGACCCTGGGTGAAGCGGTTGAGCTCATCACGGGCGCCCGCCCAGGCCGACGCCGAACCGACACTGGCGACAACCAGGGTGGCAGCAAGCAGGGAGCGGCGGAAAGTGGTGTGCATGCGGGTATCCAGGCGAATGGGAAGGATGGAAGGCAGTGTGCCCATTCAATCCTGAATGGGCGATCAGGGACACATTATGCGCTGGAAACCGGGCACGTCGAGCGCCCTCATGGCCCGGCCTGCACCGTCTTCAGATCCCCATACACCACCTGCCCGCGGAACCCGCGCCGCACCTGCTGGTACAGCTCGCGGAAGGCGGCGTAATCCTGCGGTTGGCACAGCGCATCTGTCCCGCGCACGGCCCGCTGGTGCAGCCGATGGTGCGCGGTGATCACCTGCCCCTCGCGCGTCCAGTCCACCTGATACTCACCCGCCGCATTGGCGAAGTGCTGGCTGCGCGGGATCGCTACGATCGGCACGTTCGCCGGGAAAGTCAGCTGATAGCGCTCATCGCGCAGACTGTCGTTGCAGTAGAACGGCGTGGCGTTTTCCGGCGCCGACGTGCTGGCGTACAAATCACGGAACGATTGGCTGCCCGGTGCGTCAGGCAGCACCATTCCGCCGACCACGCCGAAATCGACGTAGTCGCTGGCCTGGAAGTCATAGCGGAAGTTGAAGGGCCGGGTCAGGTCCTGCGGGTCACCCAGCAGTGTCAGTGCGCCACTGCCGTCGAAGCCGGATGCGGCCATCATCGATTCTTCGGCACGCGCCCGGTTCTGCGCGTTGAGCCGTGCGAAAGCACCGCGCATGCCAATTTCGGTCACGCCGCTCGGGTGAAGCACGGTCTGGCCAGACAGATTGCCCGCAGGATCGAACCGGAACGCCGCCTCGATCCCGGTGCCGTTGCGCGAGGCATCGTTGGCCGGGGTGCGCGCCACCACCGCCTGGCGGGTATGCAGCACCGGCACACCCAGATCGCCCTCGGGCAGCTGGCCAACACGCGCATAGGGCGCGGTCGAGTCCAGGTACAGGTCGAACTCGGGGATGTAGGTGATGGCGTGGTCGAAACGGCCCAGCAGTGGAATCGCCGGCAGTGTCGGCCCACCGCCGGCACCGATCAGCACCGGCGTGCTCTGGATGCCACGCGCAGCCAACAACGCCTCCAGGATCACGACATGGTCTTTGCAGTCGCCGTAGTGGTTGTCGAGGATGCTCTGCGCCGGGTTGGGTTCCAGCCCGCCATTGCCCAGGTACACCGCCACGTAACGGATATTCTGCGCCACCCAGCGGTACAGCACGGCGGCCTGCTCGCGGCGATCGGTGATGCCACGGGTGAGCTCGTCGGCCAGCGCCTGGATCTGCGGCGTGACAGCGGCGGCCTCGCCACCCTTGAGCTGGTAGGCCTGCGCCACCTGCGACCAGTCACGATACGTACTGGCCATGATGGTGGGACTGTACTCCCACGCGGCGGCGGACCAGTTCTGTGCCTTCAGTGGATCCGTGCGCCGGTACGACCATTCCCAGCGTGCCATGCCATTGCGTACGCGCGGCGCCTGGCTGCCCTGCACGCCTCGCTGCTCCACCTGCATGGGCAGATCGGCAGGCGCACTCAGGGTCACGCGGGCATCGTCGTACTGGGTGAACACGCTGAAGGTTTCCCACAGGCCGAAGTAGCCCGGGAAATACGGCGTGTTCTGGGTGCGCCGGGTCTGGTAGACCACGCGTGTACCGGGCGCCAGATTCGGGAAGACCACCACGCGCACCTTGCGGTCGGCGTACATCGCCGCGGCCGCGCTGGAATAGCTTTCCTGCGTGTAGATGCGGTCGGCCGGCACGTCGCGGCGCTGACCATCGGCGGTGAGGGTGTAGGCCTGCAGCACCTCCAGCGTTTCCATCTTCTCGCTGTAGCTCAGCCGCACCTGGCTGAACTGCTCGACCGCCGATTTGGTCTTGAGCAGGATCTCGTACTCTTCGGTCTGCGTGTTGCCCGCATCCGGGCGCACCACGTAGTCGGCGCGATAGCGCACGAAGCTGAAGTTGTTGTTGGCCTGCGCTTCAGCGCCCGCGGCCGGGCCGCCCTGCCCGCCCGGGGCGGGCGGTGCCACGGGTGTCACGGGTGCCGGCACGGGCTGGGCATCGGCCCACGCCACTACCGGCGCGCGCGTCATGGCGCCCAGCATCGTCCAGATCATCGGCTTCATTGCAGGTTCCTTGTGCTCGGCAACACCCGGGCCGCGCCCGGGTTCTACGCAGCCAGGCCGGGCCCGGCGTTACTTGGGCGGGGGCGGCGCCAGCACGCTGCGGTCGCCGTTGTGCTCGGGCGGGCTGACCACGCCAGCCGCCTCCATCGCTTCGATCAGGCGCGCGGCACGGTTGTAGCCGATCTTCAGGCGACGCTGCACGCCGGAGATGGAGGCACGACGGGTTTCGGTGACGATGCGCAGGGCCTCGTCGTACAGCGGATCAGACTCATCACCGCCACCGCCGCCCGCTTCGGGCAGGCCACCGGGGCCGACCACGACGCCATCGCCCATCATCTGCACCTCGTCCAGCACGCCGGTGATGTAGTCGGTCGGGCCGCTGGCCTTGAGATGTTCGACCACGCGGTGCACCTCCTCATCGGAGACGAATGCACCGTGCACGCGGTCCGGCAACGCGGTGCCCGGCGGCAGGTACAGCATGTCGCCGTGGCCCAGCAGCGTTTCCGCGCCGGACTGATCCAGGATGGTGCGCGAATCGATCTTCGAGCTGACCTGGAAGCCGATACGGGTCGGGATGTTGGCCTTGATCAAGCCGGTGATCACGTCCACCGAGGGGCGCTGGGTGGCCAGGATCAGATGGATGCCGGCCGCACGCGCCTTCTGCGCCAGGCGCGCGATCAGCTCTTCCACCTTCTTGCCGACGATCATCATCATGTCGGCGAATTCGTCGATGAAGATGACGATGAACGGCAGCGTCTCCAGCGGGCGCGGGGCCTCGCCGAGTTCCGGGTTGGGCTTGAACAGCGGGTCCATCATCGGCTGCCCGGCGTCCTGGGCATCCTTGACCTTCTTGTTGAAGCCGGCCAGGTTGCGCACGCCCACTGCGCTCATCAGCTTGTAGCGCCGCTCCATTTCGGCCACGCACCAGCGCAGGCCGTTGGCGGCCTCCTTCATGTCGGTGACCACCGGCGCCAGCAGATGCGGGATGCCCTGGTAGACGCTCAGCTCGAGCATCTTCGGGTCGATCATCAGCATGCGCAGGTCTTTCGGCGAGGCTTTGTACAGCAGGCTCAGCACCATCGCGTTGACCGCCACGGACTTGCCCGAGCCGGTGGTGCCGGCCACCAGCAGATGCGGCATGCGCGCCAGGTCGGCCACGGTCGGGCGGCCGGCGATGTCCTTGCCGAGCGCCAGGGTCAGCACGCTGGCCGACTTGTCGTATTCCTTGGAGCGCAGCAGCTCGGAGAGATAGATCATCTCGCGGGTGACGTTGGGGATCTCCAGACCCACCACCGACTTGCCCGGGATCACATCGACCACGCGCACCGACTTGACCGACAGACCGCGCGCGATGTCCTTGTCCAGCGAACTGATCTGGCTGACCTTGATGCCGGGGGCCGGCTCGATTTCGAAGCGGGTGATGACCGGGCCGGGATAGGCACCCACCACCTGCGCATCGATGCGGAAGTCCTTGAGCTTGAACTCGATCTGGCGCGAGAGCGTCTCCAGCGTGCCTTCGTCGTAACCCTTGGGCTGCGGCTTGGGATCATCCAGCAGCGCCAGCGGCGGCACATCCGAACCATCGCCATTGACCCCGCGGAACATGGGAATCTGGGTCTCGCGCTTGGCGCGGTCGCTCTTCTCCAGCACCGGCTCCGGGCGCGGCTCGATCTTGACCGGCTCGCGCTTGGCGCGGACTTCGGCGTCGACCTTGCGCACTTCCTGGCGCTCCTCGCGCATCGCGCGGGTCTGCTGCCACTCGGTGGCCTGCTCTTTCTTCTTGTTGAACAGCGGCGGCAGTGCCAGCACCCAGTTGCCGATCTTCTCCATCACCACGAACCAGGAAATGCCCGTGGCCAGGGTGATCGAAGCCAGCAGCAGGACCAGTACGAACAGGTTGGCGCCCAATGCGCCGAAACCGACGCTGAGCGAGCTGCCCACCAGCTTGCCGAGGATGCCGCCGGCATGGGCCACATCGGCCACGAACAGGCGCAGGTGCAGGAAGCCGGTGCCGGCGATCAGGAACCCGACCAGGCCGACCAGGCGCAGCGCCGGATCCAGATCATGCTCGCCCTTGGCCTCGCGCTTGAGCCCGAACATCGCGATCCAGGCCAGTGCGCCCAGCACGATCGGCAGCACGAAGGCCATGTAGCCGAACAGCTGCAGCAGGACGTCGGCGATCCAGGCACCGGCGCGACCGCCCATGTTGTGGACCGGGGCGACCACGCTGCCGGTATGCGACCAACCGGGGTCGGTGGCCGAGTAGGTGAACAGACTGGCGACCAGATACAGCAATGCCGGGGCGACCGCGATCAACCCCAAGTCGCGCCACAGGCGCTGCCGGCGCGGATTGTCCTCGCCGGCCGGTTTGCGCGGCGCTGCCTTGCTGTCGGACGCCTTGGCTCGTTCCGGGACCTGTTTCGCCACCTTAGACCACACCTTGGGAATGCACTGTTAGTGCTTGATAATAAACGACTGGATCCCACCCCGGTAGGTGCCGGCCCCGGGCC
>NZ_JBHFHW010000042.1:344002-383709 GCF_057333975.1 Stenotrophomonas sp. AGC87 | reverse complement strand
CCGCCACGGTCAGCGTCAAAACTCCGGCACCGGGATGGGCGTCGTGCTTCGCGGGTCGCCGCGTTCCACTGCGCGCCTTGAATCGCCCCGCCCCTGCCGCCACTCTATGACTTCGCTCGGACGCCGCGCAATCACCTGCCAGCGTCCCGCCCTACCTTCTATTGCGAGCTTACATGAGCAACTCCAAGCACTCCCGCCTGTTGATCCTTGGTTCCGGCCCGGCCGGCTGGACCGCCGCCGTCTACGCCGCGCGCGCCAACCTCAAGCCCGTCGTGATCACCGGCCTGCAGCAGGGCGGCCAGCTGATGACCACCACCGAGGTGGACAACTGGCCTGGAGATGCACACGGCCTGATGGGCCCGGACCTGATGACCCGCATGCAGGCGCACGCCGAGCGCTTCGAGACCGAGGTCATCTTCGACCACATCCACACCGCCGATGTCTCCCAGCGCCCGTTCAAACTGATCGGTGACAGCGCCGAGTACACCTGCGACGCCCTGATCATTGCCACCGGCGCTACCGCCAAGTACCTGGGCATCCCCAGCGAAGAGGCCTTCAAGGGCCGCGGCGTGTCCGCCTGCGCCACCTGCGACGGCTTCTTCTACCGTGACCAGGACGTGGTCGTGGTCGGCGGCGGCAACACCGCTGTGGAAGAGGCCCTGTACCTGTCCAACATCGCCCGCAAGGTCTACCTGGTTCACCGCCGCGACACCCTCAAGGCGGAAAAGATCATGCAGGACAAGCTGTTCGCCAAGGTCGCCGCCGGCAAGATCGAGACCGTGTGGCACCACCAGGTGGACGAAGTGCTGGGCAACGACGCCGGCGTGACCGGCGTGCGCGTGAAGTCCACGCTGGACGGCAGCACTCGTGACATCGAGGCCCATGGCTTCTTTGTGGCGATCGGCCACCACCCCAACACCAGCCTGTTCGATGGCCAGCTGACCATGAACAACGGCTACCTGGACATCCGCTCGGGCCTGGGCGGCAACGCCACCCAGACCTCGGTGGAAGGCGTGTTCGCCGCCGGCGACGTGGCCGACCAGCACTACCGCCAGGCGATCACCTCGGCCGGCTTCGGCTGCATGGCCGCGCTGGATGCCGAGCGTTACCTGGATGCCAAGGGCCAGGCGAGCTGATCTGCCGCCTGTATCGCGCAGTGACAAGGGCGGAGACATGGTCTCCGCCCTTCTGTTTTATAGAACCAGCCGCATCATTAAACGGCTGCCTCAGCTGAACGGGTGGCACTAAGTGCCACGGACTGTGCAGCAGTCCTCAAGGATTCCACTGCCTGGGCCCCACTGAAACGGCCACTGCATCGGGGGAGCCCCGCTGGAGCGTCGACGTTGGCGGTTCGAGCTGCTCAGCAGGGAAGAGCTGGTAAAGGTCTTTCCCACCGTAGCGGAACAGAGCGCCCGATGCAGGCGACACCGTCCGGGCAAGGTCCAATAGGTCATTGGTAATGCCGCCTTCAAAATCTTCCATCTCCGCACCTGGGCTGGCAGGCACATACCCCCTCACCACATCGACAATGATCATGCGCGTCACCAGGTCCATCCTCGCCTCAATTTGAATCCCTGGAGGCGCCTTTCCCTGGGCCGCCAAGGCATCTACCGACCGCTGAGCGAGTCCTGACAGCATCGCATCAAGCGCCCGATCACTCTTCATGCCGGGCGCGGACGCACCCACAGGCGACGCTATCGCCAGCCCCCAAACTGCAACAAGCAGGTACAGGGCCGCCGTCCCGCCACGCAGTCGATCCTTCTTCATCGCCAATCCACTACTGAATGCACTCTTGATGAGCGCACCGCCAGCTTGCGATGACCTGTGGATGTCCGACCTTGAGCGTCGTCGCAACATCGGCGAGGTGCCAGACGCAGGATTGATGACGCTCGATCGCTTCATCGGCACCACCTCTCTCAGCGCACCTTTCGTCAACCTGCTCTATCCTCTGCCCATGCCCGATCCACGTTTCCTGCATCGCCTGTCCGATGTCCCCGCCGCTGCCTGGGACGCCCTGCACGACGGCCGCAACCCCTTCCTGTCGCATGCCTTCCTCGCCGGCCTTGAAGAGCACGGTTGCCTGCGCCCCGAATGGGGCTGGCGGCCCCGCCACTTCACCCTGTGGGACGGGGACACCCTGGTGGCGGCGATCCCGGGCTACCTCAAGGACAACTCCCACGGTGAGTTCGTGTTCGATCACGCCTGGGCCCACGCTTACGCGCAGCACGGGCTGGACTACTTCCCCAAGTGGCTGGGCGCGGTGCCGTATTCGCCCGTGACCGGCCCACGCTTACTGGCCGGCACCACGGAGGATCGTGGCGCGCTGCTGGCATCGCTGGCGGGCGAAGTGGCACGCCTGGGCTGGTCCTCGGCCCACATCAACTTCCATCCCGCCGATGAAGACCCCGCCTTCAGCCCGGACTGGCTGCTGCGCGAGGACATCCAGTTCCAGTGGCATAACCCCGGAAGCTGGCAGACCTTCGACGACTTCCTTGGCGCGATGGACCACAAGCACCGCAAGAACATCCGCCAGGAACGGGCCAAGCTCGCGCGCAGCGGCGTCACGTATCGCATCGTGCATGGCGATGAGGCGACCGAGGCCGACCTGCGCGCCATGCACGGCTTCTACCTGCAGACCTTCGCCGAGTACGGCAACTCGCCCGCGCTGACGCTGCCGTTCCTGCAGCATCTCGCCCGCACGATGCCGCGATCGCTGGTGATCTTCCTGGCCCTGCTCGATGGCGAGCCGGTTGCCGGCGCGCTGTGCCTGCGCGGCGCGGACACGCTCTATGGGCGCTACTGGGGCGGCGCCACCCTGCCCGGCCTGCACTTCGAGACCTGCTATTACCAGGGCATCGCCTACTGCCTGCGCGAAGGCTTGGCCCGCTTCGAACCGGGCGCACAGGGCGAGCACAAGCTGGCCCGCGGCTTCCTGCCGCACCGGGTGCGCAGCCGGCACTGGATAGCCGAGCCTGCCTTCGCCGAGGCACTGATTGCGTGGTGTGCGCAGGAACGCGCCGAGGTCGCCCACTATGCACGCGTGCTGGCGTCGCACAGTCCGTTCAAGGCCGACCCGGCGTGAACCGCCACCTGCCCTGGCGCCTGGACGAGGCACCCGACTCCCCGTTCCCGCCCGCCGAGACCGCGCTGCGCGATCCCGACGGCCTGCTGGCGCTCGGTGGCGACCTCTCCCCGGTGCGGCTGCTCAACGCCTATGCCGGCGGTATCTTTCCGTGGTTCTCCGAAGGCCAGCCGCTGCTGTGGTGGTCGCCGGACCCGCGCATGGTGTTCCGCACCGACGGCGTGCACCTGTCCAGCCGCTTTCGCCGCTCGCTCCGGCAGAGCACCTGGACGCTAAGGGCAGACACCTGTTTCGAGCAGGTGATCGATGCCTGCGCGGCCAGCCCACGCCCGGGCCAGGACGGCACCTGGATCACGCGTGACATGCGCGATGCGTATGTCGACCTGCACCGGCTCGGCTTCGCGCACTCGGTGGAGGTATTGGATGGCGATGCCTTGGTCGGCGGCATCTACGGGGTGGCGATCGGCCAGATGTTCTTTGGAGAGAGCATGTTCAGTGCGGCATCGGGCGGCTCCAAGGTCGCCCTGGCCGGGCTGGCCCATCGGCTGGCCAGCTGGGGGTGGCCACTGATCGATGCGCAGGTCGAAAATGACCATCTGCTGCGCATGGGCGCTGAGCACTGGCCGCGGCAGCGCTTTCTCGCGCTGGTCCGTGAACAGGTCCAACAGCCAGCCCCCGCAGGCGATTGGGTGGATTTGTTCGGCTCGCTGGCCGCCGCCGAAATCGCTGATCCGGACCGGTCTTAACCAAAACTTTGCATCAAACGCCCGACGCGCGTAAAATGCCCGCTCTTCAGGCCAGCTCGGCCGGTTACAGAACTGCACAGGACTACATGTCGAAAGACGACTCCATCGAGTTCGAAGGCACCGTCAGCGAGACGCTGCCGAACACCACTTTCCGCGTACGACTGGAAAATGGGCATGAAATCATCGCCCACATCTCCGGCCGCATGCGCAAGAACTACATCCGCATCCTGACGGGCGACCGCGTCAAGGTCGAAATGACCCCGTACGACCTGACCAAGGGTCGCATCACCTACCGCATGAAATAAGCGGTCCGGGGGTTGTTCCCGCCAGAAGGCCAGCCAGGTGCTGGCCTTTTCGCGTGGGCGGCATTCAGCCGGCAGCGGCCTTACCCTGCCAAGCGACACCCTGACCCAGTGCACCGTGACGTCGGTCAGGATGCCTTGATGCAGATTCGCCCTGGCGCGCAACGGTCCACGCTGTCCCTCGATCCAATCCGGATCCTGCCCGATGGCCCCCGCCATGAAGCGCCTGCTCTCCCTGCTCCTGCTCGCCCCCTGCGTCGCCACCGCTGCGTCGGCCCAGGCCGCCGAGCCCGCCGCACCCGCCGACTGCATCACCCTGTCCTCCGACCAGCAGGTGGTGCGCAACCGCGCCGATCGCGATGTGCTGCTGCGCAACGGCGATCAGCATTACCTCGTGCGCTTTGAGCGTTCGTGCACCAGCGCCGCGATGTCCCCGAAACTGACGTTCGCCACCCCTGGCCAGGATGGGCAACTGTGCGGCGCCGGGGTGACCAAGCTCCAGACCAGTTCACAGAGCTGCGCCGTGGCTGCGGTGGAGCCCCTGAGCGCCGAAGAATTCGCCCGCAAGGCACGCATGCGCCGTTGAGCAAGCGGCTGGCCCGCGCATGGAAAAAGCCCCCTTGCGGGGGCTTTTTCGATTTCATCACCGCGGTCGAGGCCGGCGTTACACCGTGGCCGGCAGCAGACGCTCCGGCTCGGCCTCGGTCTCGACAAACAGCTGGTCGTCGCGGACGTCGATGCTGACTTTGCCACCGTTGACCAGCTTGCCGAACAGCAGCTCGTCGGCCAGCGGACGCTTGATCTTGTCCTGGATCACGCGCGCCATCGGGCGGGCACCCATCAGCGGATCGAAGCCATGGTGGGCCAGCCAGTCGCGCGCAGTCGGGGTGGCCGACAGGCTGACGTGCTTTTCCTGCAGCAGCATTTCCAGCTCGATCAGGAATTTGTCCACCACGCGCAGGATGTGCTCGAAGCCCAGCGCCTGGAACTGCACGATCGCATCCAGACGGTTGCGGAACTCCGGCGTGAAACTCTTGCGGATGACTTCCATCGCGTCGGTGGCATGGTCCTGGCGGGTGAAGCCGATCGAACGCCGCGAGGCCTGGGCCGCGCCGGCATTGGTGGTCATCACCAGCACCACGTTCTTGAAGTTCGCCTCACGGCCGTTGGTGTCGGTCAGCACACCGCGGTCCATGACCTGCAGCAGGATGTTGAAGATGTCCGGGTGGGCTTTTTCCACCTCGTCCAGCAGCAGCACGCAGTGCGGGGTCTTGACGATCTTCTCGGTCAGCAGGCCGCCCTGGTCGAAGCCGACATAGCCCGGAGGGGCGCCGATCAGGCGGCTGATCGAATGCGACTCCATGTACTCGCTCATGTCGAAGCGGACCAGCTCGATGCCCAGCTGCAGCGCGAGCTGCTTGGTCACCTCGGTCTTGCCCACGCCGGTCGGGCCGGAGAACAGGAAGTTGCCGATCGGCTTTTCAGGATTGGCCAGGCCCGAGCGGGCCAGTTTGATCGCCGAGGACAGCGTCTCGATGGCCGGGTCCTGGCCGAAGATCACCATCTTCAGGTTGCGCTCCAGGTGCTGGAGCACGTCCTTATCGGTCGCGCTGACCTGCTTGGCCGGGATGCGGGCCATCTTGGCGACGATGGTCTCGATCTCCTCGATGTCGATCAGCTCCTTGCGCTCACCGTCCGGCAGCAGGCGCTGGCGGGCACCGGCTTCGTCGATCACATCAATCGCCTTGTCCGGCAGCAGGCGGTCGTTGATGTGCTTGACCGACAGATCCACCGCGGCCTGCAGCGCATCATCGGCGTAGGTCACGCCGTGGTGGGCTTCGTACTTGGGCTTGAGGCCCTGCAGGATTTCGTAGGTTTCGCCCACGGTCGGCTCGACGATGTCGATCTTCTGGAAGCGGCGGGCCAGGGCCCGATCCTTCTCGAAGATGCCGCGGTATTCCTGGAAGGTGGTCGAGCCGATGCAGCGCAGCTCGCCCGAGGCCAGGGCCGGCTTGATCAGGTTGGAGGCATCCATGGTGCCGCCCGAGGCCGAGCCGGCACCGATGATGGTGTGGATCTCATCGATGAACAGCACTGCGTTGGGCAGCTTCTTCATTGCGGTGAGCACGCCCTTCAGGCGCTTTTCGAAATCGCCGCGGTACTTGGTCCCGGCCACCAGCGCGCCCAGGTCCAGCGAGTAGATCACCGCATCGGCGAGCACGTCCGGCACCGAGCCTTCCACGATGCGCTTGGCCAGGCCTTCAGCGATGGCGGTCTTGCCCACGCCGGCCTCACCCACGTAGAGCGGGTTGTTCTTGCGACGGCGGCACAGGACCTGGATGGTGCGCTCGATCTCATCGGCGCGGCCGACCAGCGGGTCGATCTTGCCGTTGCGGGCCTGATCGTTGAGGTTGCTGGCGAACTCGGCCAGGGCATCGCCCTTGCCTTCGCCCTCGGCCCCCTCCGCACGCCCTTCGCCATCGGCGGCAGGCGGCACCTCGCCCTCCTCGCCCAGCTTGGCGATGCCATGGGAGAGGTAGTTGACGATATCCAGCCGTGTCACATCCTGCTGGTTGAGGTAGTACACGGCGTGCGAGTCCTTCTCGCCGAAGATCGCGACCAGCACGTTGGCGCCGGTGACCTCCTTCTTGCCCGAGGACTGCACGTGGTAGACCGCGCGCTGCAGCACGCGCTGGAAGCCCAGCGTCGGCTGTGTGTCGCGCCCATCATCTTCGGCCAGGCGCGAGACCGAGGCCTCGATGGCCTGTTCCAGTTCCTGGCGCAGGCGATCGGCATCCGCGCCGCAGGCCTTGAGGACGGCTTGGGCGGACGGGTTGTCGAGCAGTGCCAGCAGCAGGTGTTCCACCGTCATGAATTCATGCCGGGCCTCACGGGCGCGCTTGTAGCACTGTCCGATGGTGTGTTCGAGGTCTTTACTGAACATGATTAACTCCGGCGGCAGTTAGGAACAATATGCGGCCAACCTTCACGATTTCCATCACCCTAGCGGATCAGTGCGTTCAGACGGCGTTAGCACTTGCCTGATCGCGCCCCTCCATTCGACGAGCCTCCATCATGCACGATCTTCCGGCCACGAAATGGCAGCTTGGCCGTGATGGCAATGTCACGGCCAGCCAAGGGTGGTGCAGCGACAGCCGGTGGCGCGGAGAAGGGCGTTGCGCGCGCCATGGCCGGACCGCCAGAGCGGGCTTCGCAGCAGGCCCGGCGCAGGGACACGCCGGCCGCTGAGGACCGGATGTCATTGTGGGTGGAACAGTGCGGATCGCGGGCACACGCAGTGGAGGCCCGCCAGAACGTCAGCCGCTGGCCTTTTCCATCGTGCACAACAGCGGATGCTGGTTCATGCGCGAGAACTCGTTGACCTGGGCGACCTTGGATTCGGCGACCTCGCGGGTGAATACCCCGCACACGCCCCGACCGCGGGTATGCACGTGGAGCATCACCTGGGTGGCCTGGTCCAGATCCATCGAGAAGAAATGCTGCAGGACCGTCACCACGAAATCCATCGGGGTGTAGTCGTCGTTCAACAGCATCACCTGGTACATCGGCGGCGGCGCGACCTCAGGGCGTGCAGGCTCAAGCAGCACGCCATGGTCGTGATGAGTTTCGTGGGAAGTCTCGCGGGGCATCCCCACATTATAGGGCTCCAGCCCCCGGATTGGACGTTGCCCCCTGCCGCCCTTCACAATCTGCACTCTCCAACCAGACCTTCACAGGGATTTCATGAAAAGGATTGCTGCCGCACTGCTGCTGGCCGTGACTGCCACCGGCGCCCATGCGGCCGAGCCGGACAAGGCGGTCGGGCGTGCCCTGGACACGCTGAAGTACACCTACGAGGTGGACGAAGACGGCGACTACAAGATGGTCTTCGACATGGATGATGGCCGCAGCCAGCTGGCCTTCGTGCGCTCCACCGTCGAGGAATTCGGCAAGCACAAGATCCGTGAGATCTGGTCGCCGGCCTACAATTCGCCGGGCAAGCAGTTCCCCGCTGCCGTGGCCAACCGCCTGCTCGAAGACTCGCAGGATGCCAAGATGGGTGCCTGGGTGAAGCAGGATCAGCTGGCGATGTTCGTGGTCAAGGTCGATGCCACCGCCACCCCGGAACAGCTCAGCGACGCCATCGATGCGGCCATCCGCACCGCCGATGCGATGGAGCTCGAACTGACCGAGCAGGACGAATACTGAGGTGAATGCCGTGCAGGAACCGCGCTGGACGCCCCATGTCACCGTGGCCACCGTGGTGGTGCGTGACGGGCGTCTGTTGCTGGTCGAGGAGGCGATCGACGGGCGCCAGGTGCTGAACCAGCCCGCTGGGCACCTGGAGCCGGACGAATCGCTGGCGGCGGCCGCGGTGAGCGAAACGCTGGAAGAGACCGGCTGGACGGTGCGCCTGAGCGCCTTCATCGGCACCTACCAGTGGACCGCCCCGGATGGCACGCCGTTCCTGCGATTTGCCTACGCGGCCGAACCAGTGTCGCACGATGCCGACCGGCCGCTGGACGACGGCATCCTGCGCGCGCTCTGGCTGACCCCGGCCGAGCTGAAGGCCGATCCCGGCCGCCTGCGCAGCCCGCTGGTCTGGCAGGTGGTCGCCGATTACCTGGCGGGCCAGCGCCACCCGCTCTGCATCGTCAAGGAGGCTGCATGAGCACCCCGCGCATCATGGTCGGCGTCTCCGGCGGCGTGGACTCCTCCGTCGCGGCCTGGCGGCTGGTCCAGCAGGGCGAGCCGGTGGCCGGGCTGTTCATGCAGAACTGGGCCGATGACGGCAGCGGCGATTGCCGCGCCGAAGATGACCGCCGCGATGCCGTGGCCGTCTGCGGCCTGCTCGGCATCCCGTTCCACTTTCGCGATTTCTCCAGCGAATACTGGCAAGGGGTGTTCGAGCACTTCCTGGCCGAATACGCCGCCGGCCGCACCCCCAATCCGGACGTGCTGTGCAATCGCGAAGTGAAGTTCAAGCATTTCCTCGATGCCGCGCGTGAGCTCGGCGCCGAGCGCATCGCGACCGGGCATTACGCCCGCATCGCGCAGGTCGGCGGCCGCTGGGCACTGCTGCGTGGTGCCGACCGCAGCAAGGATCAGAGCTACTTCCTGCACCAGCTGGGCCAGCAACAGCTGGCCGCCACGCTGTTCCCGATCGGCGATCTGCAGAAGAACGACCTGCGCCGGATCGCCCGCGACGCGCGCCTGCCCACCCACGCCAAGAAGGATTCCACCGGGATCTGCTTCATCGGCGAACGCGACTTCCGCGAGTTCCTCGGCCGCTATCTGCCGGCGAAGACGGGCGAGATCCGCGATCCTGATGGCGCCCTGATCGCCGAACATCCCGGCGTGTTCTATTTCACGCTCGGCCAGCGCGAGGGCCTGAACATCGGCGGCGTGCGAGGCCGGCCGGCGGCGCCGTGGTACGTGGTCGGCAAAGATGTCGCCAGCAACGTGCTCTACGTGGACCAGGACCGCGAGAGCCCGTGGCTGCAGTCCACCCGGCTGCACTCCGAGGCCGCCCACTGGATCGCCGGCGCCCCGCCCGCGCGCCGGTTCGAGTGCACCGCCCAGACCCGCTACCGTCAACCTGACGAGCCATGCACCGTCACGGTGCGCGACGACGGCACCCTGGAGGTGCGCTTCGCCCGCCCGCAGCGTGCCGTCACCCCCGGTCAATCGCTGGTGTTGTATGACGATGAGGTCTGCCTCGGCGGCGCCGTCATCGCCGCCACCGATGCGCCACTGGAACAACGCCTTCGCGCCACCCCTTCTCCTTTCGAGGTATCTGCTGCATGAGTTTTTCCGTCGACGACCGTGTTCTTGCTCTGGCCGGCATCGCCCAGGCCCTGCAGCAGGTGCGCCGCATCGCCGAAACCGGCCACTCCGAAGCCGCCGTGGTCCGTACCGCGGTGGACAGCGTGTTCCGCATTGACGCTGCCACTCCGCAGGAGATCTACGGCAGTGCCAGCAATGTC
Source organism: Stenotrophomonas sp. AGC87 (assembly GCF_057333975.1). Lineage (NCBI taxonomy): Bacteria > Pseudomonadati > Pseudomonadota > Gammaproteobacteria > Lysobacterales > Lysobacteraceae > Stenotrophomonas > Stenotrophomonas sp. AGC87. The sequence continues at coordinate 373,592 of NZ_JBHFHW010000042.1, read as the reverse complement.
GCCCCCGGGCTGCGCCTGCTGCACAACTACCTGAGCAGCCAGGGCCAGGACGAGCACCTGCCGCGGCTGGCGCTGTCGGTCCTGCAGCTGGAGCGGCGCTTCGTGCGCGAGCACGAGATCGTGGCCAAGGTCAGTACCGGCATCGAGCGCGCCCAGGCCCAGGCCACCGAGCTGGGCGACAGCGCCCATCCGGACGTGCTCGCCGCGCTGGGCGGCCTGTACGCAGACACCATCAGCAACCTCAAGCCGCGCGTGATGGTCCAGGGCAATCCGCACTACCTCGGCCAGGCCGGCGTGGTCGCCGAGATCCGCGCCCTGCTGCTGGCGGCGGTCCGCTCGGCGGTGCTGTGGCGCCAGACCGGCGGCCAGTACTGGGACTTCCTGTTCTCCCGCAAAACGATGCTCGAAGCGGTCGCGCGCCAGCTGCGCTGAGCTGCCGTGGAGGGGCCGCCGACGGGATCGGCGGCCCAGCGTTATGCCCCTTGGATCGAGGCAAGTGCCTCTCGACGGGCGGAAAAATCATGCGGACGGCTAAAGCAAACCGGGGTACGGCCGATACAGCATCCGTGCACCTCCCCGAGAACGTCCATGTACTCACGCCTCTTCATCCGTCTGGCCGCCCCCCTGGTCCTGACCCTTCTGCTTCCCTTTGCCATCGGCTTCGAGTGGCCAGCCGCCCTGCGTTGGGCGATCCTGAGCACGATGACGCTCAGCTGGCTCGGGTTTGCCTGGTGGAGCGCCCGCGCCCAGACGCAGCGTTCGCCTGAGCAGGCCCGCATCCTGCGCGAGCAGGACCAGTTGCTGACCGACCTGCGCTCGTTTGTCGGCAACGAAATCGAGGGCTCGCGTGGCGAAGTCGAACGTGCCCGCGATCTGATCCGTCATGCGGTCGGTGGCCTGGGCAGCAGCTTCGATGCCATGAACCGCAAGTCGCGCCAGCAGAGCCAGGCCCTGGCCCGCATCGTCGACCGCGCCGGTGACGAAGGTGGTGCCGGCGTCGACGTGGCCCGTTTCGCCCAGCATGCCAGCCACCGCATGGAGCAGCTGGTCGAGGCGCTGGAGCAGGTCAGCGGCCAGAGCAGCAACACCGTGCAGCACATCGACCAGATGGCGCAGCACCTGGATGGCATCTTCGCGCTGCTGGAAGACGTCAAGTCGATTGCCGACCAGACCAACCTGCTGGCCCTGAACGCGGCCATCGAAGCGGCCCGCGCCGGTGAAGCCGGCCGCGGTTTCGCGGTGGTCGCCGACGAAGTCCGCAACCTGTCCGAGCGCTCGACCACCTTCAACGAGCAGATCCGCAAGCTGGCGCACAGCTCCAAGGATGCCATCGCAAAGGTGCGCGAGACCGTCTCGCACATGGCTTCGCGCGATATGGACCGCTCCCGCGAAGCGCGCCATGAAGCGGCGCAGATGCTGGACAACGTGGCCCAGATCAACGCCTCGCTGGGTGACGGCATGCGCGAGATCTCCGAGTGCGGCCGCGCCATCGACAGCAGCGTCGCCGAAGCCGTGCGTGCCCTGCAGTTCGAGGACATTGCCACCCAGGCCCTGGGCGGCGTGCACACCCACTTGGATCGCCTGACCGCGATCAACCGCGAAGCGGTGGCCCTGCAGGAACTGCTGCACCGCAGTGGCGGCGTGTTCGACGAAGAAGTCGTGACCGCCCTGCAGCGCACCGGCACCCGCCTGCGCGACATGCGCACCGAGTGGGAGCGCCCGCCGCACAAGGCGGTCGCCCAGCAGAGCATGGCCGCCGGCGCGGTCGAACTGTTCTGATCCAGCGGTACCGTGCCCCTCCCGGCACACCCTGCGGCCCCGGTTTACCCCGGGGCCGTTGTGCTTGCACTACCCGTCTTGGCTGCAGATGATTACCTGATGTTGAACGCGTCCATGCTGTCCGTTGCATCTGTTGTCCCCGCCGAGCTGGAGCCGGCGGTGCCGGGCAGTGACGCCGTCACTCTCGCTGCCGAACCTGCCGCTGCGGCAGCGCCACTGCAGGGCCGCGCCCTGATCGCCCGGCTGGAGCAGCTTGCCCAGCAGGAGCTGGCGCAGCTGGCCAAGCGCCCCTCGCCCGCCATTGCCGCACTGTCACCCGCCATCGACCCTGCCCTCGCCGGCCTGGCCTGGGATCTGGGCTTGAGCGGTGATGATCTGGATGCTGCTGCGGGCTGAACGCGGCCGGTGGCAATGCGCCACCTTCAACGGCACGGAGGTCCGAACGGATACTGCGCAGACGTCTGCCAAGGCCACTGCTGCCATTTCCGTCAACCCGGATCGACATGGACAGGCGTCCCCGCCATCATTCCGCGTCCTGCATATGGACGACCTCATGACTCTGATGCCGCTCGAATCGCCGGATGACATCCTGCGCATGATCGAAGAAATCCACGACGTAACCCAGCGTGCGCACCTCATGCAGCGCCTGTGCGAGCATCCGTTGACGCCGCGCACCACCATTCTGATGATCCTGGATGACCCGGAGATCCTCGGCAGGATCGGCTCTGTCGACCAGTGGATCGACTACCCTGCCCGCCTTCGCGCTGGCTGGATGATCGCATCCGCAGTGCCCGGGCAGCTCGCTGCAGAGCACCTGATCCCGCCACACCTGCAGCTGAGCCGACATCAACAGGAATACCTTCTTGGCTGGGCGTTCGAGGAAGGCAAGCTCTCGGCACGGGCAACGGAGTATTTCGCCAGGAACTTCAGCGGCAAGTATGAAATGTTGAAGGCGATACGCCACCGGGCAACGCTCGATGACGCTGCCGGTCGATAGTGCGCGGGTGATTTACGACGGGTTGCGTAGACAGGGCGCACGTTGCCGGCCACCATCGCCGCCTTCCTCTGAGCCGAGACGGGCCCGATGATCGCAGCTGTACTGTGCCTCTCCATCGCCCTGCAGCCGATGGCAACCAACGCAGAGCCGTGGGTGCTCGACGCAGAAGAACTGAGCGCCCTGCTTCGGACGCTGGATGATGTGGGCGACTTCCAGCAGCCCTATGCGGCGCTGGTTGACGTTGCCATTCCGGAGGAAGGGTCTGTCGACGCCTCCGTCGAGGTCTCCGCCGCACGGTTTGACGACGGGACACCGGTCGTCGTCCTCGACGACGATGGAGCACAGGACAGTACCCGCTTTGTTGTACTTCGCGCCGAATGGCAGGGACTACCTGCCGGCACGCTGCTGCATGGCATCGGTCCAACCCTTGCCGTGGTCACCCATGCTGAAGACGACGCAGCCGGGGCACGCGCGCAGGTGATGCTGGGGTTTCTCGACCTGCTGATGGCGGGGCCTATCCAGCTGCACCCATCAGATCTGGACTGGAACGCGAACCTTGGCACTGACGACCTGGCGGGATTTCTGGACACCTTCGCCGCCAGCACGACAGGCGAGCCAGTGGACGAGGCCACCCGTAACCGTTGGCAAGGCCGGCTGCCCGATACGCTGCTGGCACTCTGGAAGCGCGACGGCCTGGCGCGCTATCTGGAAGACCGGTTGATACTGGTCGACCCCGAGCGCTACGCCGCTGTGCTGGCGGGGTTGCTGGTCGGCAGCACGCTGGAAGACGTGGATGCTTTCCATGTGTACGCGCTCACCGCATTCGGTCAATTGCTGGTCTGTGGTGAGAACACCGCCGTGGAAATCGTGGCCGACCCGTACACCGGTGATGTCGCAGCGGACCCCTCGATGCTCGCGGCAAGCGACGCTGAGGAACGCGACGGGCGGTTGCGATTTCTCCTGACCCTGTTGGAGCCGGATGAGCTGGACGTCACGGACGCGAAGGGCCACTCGGTGTATGCCAGATCCCGCGACCGGCTGGGTGCACTGGCGGGAGATGAAGTCTACGTTCCCGGCCCTGAGGGCCTGGTGGAGGGCTGGGAGCTACGTCTGATAAAACAGGCCGCATTCAAGGCATGGGAATCGACGCTGCATCGTGACGTGCACTAGCAAAACGCCGGTTGCACACCGGCGGCCCAGCGCGGCACCGATGCGATGCTGGGGTGCTACGGTGCACGAGAGCGCAGATGCCGTGCCGAGAAGCGCGGTCTACAGCTGCACCGCGTGCGTCACCACTTCCACGCTCTCGCGCGGCGGCGTCTGCAAGCCCTGCTTCAACCACAGCGCCAGATCACGCGGGGCCAGCGGCCGCGAGTACAGGTAACCCTGGATCTCATCGCAGCCCTGGCGGCGCAGCATCGCCTCTTCCTGCTCGGTCTCCACGCCTTCGGCCACGACCTTCATGCCCAGCGCATGGCCCAGATGCACGATCGCCTGGGTGACTTCGGCGGTGCCGGCATCGTGCAGCATGCCCTGCACGAAGCTGCGGTCGATCTTGAGGCGGCCGACCGGGAAGCGGTTGAGATAATGCAGGTTCGAGAAACCGGTGCCGAAATCGTCGACCGCCAACGGCACGCCGTGGCGCTCCAGCACATCGAAGCAATGGCGCAGCACGTCGGTGTCACGGATCAGGGCGGACTCGGTCAGTTCCAGCTCCAGCCGCTGCGGCGGCCAGCCGTGGGCGTGGCAGATATCGATCACGCGCTCGGCAAAGCCGCGGTCGCGCAGCTGCACGGCCGAGACGTTCACCGCCACGCGGTCGAACTGCAGGCCGGCCGCGTCCCACGCGGCGGCCTGGCGGCAGGCTTCGGCCAGCACCCAGTCGCCGATGCGGACGATCTCGCCGCACTTTTCGGCAATCGGGATGAACTCGGCCGGGCTGCAGTAGCCGATGCCGGGGCGATGCCAGCGCAGCAGCGCTTCGATCGCCGGCGGCTGGTCGTTCTCGGCATGCATCAGGGGCTGGTAGGCCAGGGTGAACTCTTCGCGTTCGATCGCGCCAAGCAGCGCGTGCTCGATCTCCAGCTTGCGCTGGATCTTGGCCAACGCGTCCTGGCTGTAGTACTGGTAGGTGTTGCGCCCCGCTTCCTTCGCGGCGTACATCGCCGCATCAGCGGCGCGCAGCAGCGATTCGAAATCCTGGCGGCTCTCATCCAGCATCGCAATGCCGACGCTGGCGCCGACCTTCAACGTGCTCTCGCCGCGATGCAGCGGCTCGGCCAGCGAGGCGATCAGCTTGCGTGCCACATGCCCGGCGTCTTCCGGCGCGGCCAGGTCGCGCAGCACCACGATGAACTCGTCGCCGCTGAAGCGCCCGAACAGGTCGTTGTTGCGCAGGCTCTGGTGCAGGCGCGAGGCAGCCGCCTTGAGCAGCGCATCGCCGGTGGCGTGGCCGAAGGTGTCGTTGATGGTCTTGAAGCCGTCCAGATCGATGAACAGCATCGCCAGCGGGCTGCCCCGATCACGCGCCACCTCGATGGCGTCGGCGGTCTGCTCGCGCAGCAGCATCCGGTTCGGCAGGCCGGTGAGCAGGTCGTAATGCGCCAGCAGCTCGATGCGCTCGTTGGCTTCGCGTTCGCGGGTGATGTCACGAAACAGCACCACGAAGCGGGTCGGCAGGCCGTCGCGGCGGTCCAGTTCGATCAGCACCTGCACCCAGATGCGCAGCCCGGACTGCCGGTAGAAACACAGGTCCAGCTGCTCGGGCAGCCCGCCCTCGGCGATCCGCAGCAGCGCGGCCTCGAAGGCGTCGCGCGAGTCCTGGGTGTACAGGCTCAGCGCCTGGTCCAGCGTTAGCGGCTCCTTGCGCAGGCCGTGGATGCGGTAGCACTCCTCGGTCCACTGCATGTGGCGGGTGCCCACCTCGATCTCGCAGCCGCCGATGCGGCCCAGCGCGGAAACGCGGTTGAGCAGCTCGGTACGCCAGCGGATCAGCGCATCGGTCTGGTGTTGTTCGGTGATGTTCTGGACCTGGCCGAGCAGGCGCTGGATGCGGCCATCCGGCCCGATCAGCGGCTGCATCCACACGCGCAGGTGCAGCGCGCCCGTGCCACGGACCAGCTCCAGCTCCAGCGTGGTCGCCGCGCCATCGCGCCACATCCGGCGCCAGGCGCCGCGCAGCCGGCCGCGGGAGTGCGGCTCCAGCTGGCGCAGCCAGTGGCGGCGGCCGTGCAGCGGTGCGTCACCGGTCTCCAGCAGCGCCCGGAACTCGGGCGACCACCAGAACTGGCGCGCCTCCGGATCCCACGACCAACTGCCCATGCTGGCGATCCGCTGGGCTTCGCGCAGGTGCACCTGCTGCTCGCGCAGCTGGGCTTCCATCTGCTTCTGGGCCTGGATGTCGGTGTGGGTACCGACCATGCGCAGCGGCTGGCCGTCGGCCGTGCGGGTGACCACGCGGCCGCGGTCCAGCACCCAGCGCCACTCCCCGTTGGGGTGGCGGGCACGGAACTGGGTGGTATAGGCCTCGCTCTCGCCGCGCAGGTGGGCATCCATCGCCACGCGCACCGCTGGCTGATCGTCCGGGTGGACATTCTCCAGCAGCGCGCTGACACCTTCGGCGTGACTGTGTGAATCCTCGATGGGCTGGCCGTCCCAGCGCCGTGAGCGGCGCACGCTGTCACTGGGCAGATCCCAATCCCACAGCCCGTGCCCGGCATGATCCAGGGCCACCTCCCAGCGGCTGCCCGCATAGGCGGCAACCGGCTCGGGCACGCTCAGAGTGAAGGCCAGCAGATGCCCATCCGGATCGTGCACGGCGCGCATCCAGCCATCGAAGCGACCACCGGGCCCGCCGGGAAGCTGGCAGGGCACCAGCCCGCCATCTGCGGCGAGCAGGCGCAGGTCTTCCAGCACCTCCCCGTAGGCGGCGACCGTTGCAGGCAGGCCATGCTCACGCGCGGCCGGGTTGGCGGCGATCGGGCGACCGGCACGGTCGAGGATCACCAGCGCCGAGGCCAATGGGTGCTGCAGCAGACTCGCGATAATCCCTTGGTCCACGCCCTGTAACTCCGATAACGCACCCGACAACCGGGGAACGCAATCGTTAACGGCGGAGATTGCGGTTTATTGAGTTCCTTGGCGTCCTGCATCCTCGCCCGGGGCAGGTAAGATGACACTCGCCTTGTCCGATTGGCCCCGCCCTGCCCCATGTCGACCCACCTGCCAGGCCCTTCCGAACCCGCTGCCGAGACCCCGCTGGCACGCGATCTGCGCCGCGACCGCTGGCGTGTGGTCGTGGCCTACCTGGTGCTGGCCCTGGTGTGGATCCTGAGCAGCGACGCGGCGGTCAAGGTGGTGGCCGGGGATCTGCAGACGGCCGCGCAGTGGCAGACCCTCAAGGGTACGTTCTTCGTGGTCGCCAGTGCGGCGCTGATCTATCTGCTGCTGCGTCCGCTGGCCCAGCACGTGCTGCACACGCACGCACGGCTGGAGAGTTCGGAAACGCGCCACCGGCAGATGTTCGAAGGCAATCCCGGTCCGATCCTGGTCTACGATCTGGAGTCGCTGGCCATTCTGGATGTGAACCCGGCCGCGGCCAGCTTCTTCGGGTTCAGCCGCGAGACCTTCACCGCGATGCCGATCACCGCGCTGTGGCCACCCGGACACGAGGCCATGCTGGAGGCCAAGCTGGATCACATCCGCGCCAATCCCGAGCAATTGTGCGTGATCACCGCCGATCTGCGCCTGAGTGACGGCAGCACCCGGCGCATGGAAATGCGCAGCAACTTCATCGATTACGGCGGCCGCCGCGCGCGTCTGTTGATCGCGATCGACCGCACCCGCGAAGACCAGGCGTTGCTGCGCCGCGACCAGGCGCTGGCCCGGGTGGAAGAAGCGCACGAGATGGCGCGCATCGGCGCATGGGAGATCGATCCGGCCACCGGCCTGGGCCGGTACGCCAATCAGGTGTATCGCCTGCTCGGGCGGCGCGCGCCCGAAGCCCGGCGCTGGCACCGGTTCGATGAGCTGCTGGTGCCGGCCGATCCGGCCACGGCGGCCCTCAGCGAACAGCTGTTGCAGGAGATGAGCTCCGGCGAGCCCGTGCAGATCGATGTGCTGCTGCCGCTGCTGGCGATGGACGGGCGCGCCCTGATGGTGCACCTGCGCGCCGAGAGCGGCCAGGACGATGCCGGCCGGCCGCGCGTGCTGGGCACCCTGCAGGATGTCACCGAGCGCGAGCAGTCGCGGCGCCTGCTGCGTGAGCGCGAAGAACAGTTCCGCGAGCTGGTGCGGGTACTGCCTGATGGCGTGGTGATCCTGTCTGAGGAGCACGTGCTGTACGCCAATGCCTGCGCGGCCACCCAGTTCGGCTACGGCCACAACACCCTGCTCGGCGAGCCGCTGGCCGCCCTCGTCACCGACGACGACCTGCCCCGCGTGCGGGCGCAGTTGTTCGCCCAGTTGCCCCTGCAGAGCGCCGGGGCTGGCGAAGTGATCGGCATGCGCCGCTTCAACGGTCAGGCGTTCCAGGCCGGTCTGGCGGTCGGCGATGTGCGCTACGGCGGGCGCAACTGCAAATTGTTGATCGTGCGCGACCTCAGCGAGCCCGAGCGCATCCGCGAGGCACTGGAAACCAGCAACCGTGAGCTGCAGGCGATGGCCGGCCGGCTGTTCTCGCTGCAGGAAGACGAACGCCGCGCGATCTCGCGCGATCTGCACGACGACATCGGCCAGGCGATCACCGCGATGAAGCTGTCTGCCTACGCCGCCCAGGACGAGCAGGACGCCGCCCGCCGCGATGAAGACCTGGCCCAGATCATCCAGCTGGCCGATGCGACCGTCGGCAAGCTGCGCGACATCTCCACCCTGCTGCGCCCACCGCAGCTGGATGCGCTGGGTCTGGAAGCGGCGCTGCGCTGGCAGGCCGGCGTGCTGTTCCGCTCGGCGGCGATCGAACTGCTGCCGGACATCCAGTCCCTGCCCCGGCGCCCGGCTGGCGACATCGAGCAGGCGTGCTTCCGCATCGCACAGGAAAGCCTCACCAACGTGCTGCGCCATGCACGCGCCAGCCAGGTCAACCTGCACCTGCGCGATGTGAACGACCAGGGCCTGCACCTGCAGGTGCGCGACGACGGCGAGGGCTTCGACCCGGACGGGCCGCGCGGGCTGGGCCTGATCGTGATGCGCGAGCGCGCGCAGAGCGTGGGTGGCACATTACGCATCGAATCGGCGCACGGCGCCGGTACCCTGATCGACCTTTACCTGCCGTACCGCGCCACCGGCGCGACGGCTCACGACACCCTGGAACACTGAGCTCATGTGGAACCCTTCTCTGCCCCTGGTCAGCATCGAGGACGCCCCGCCCCGCCTGGGGGCCGGCAACCCCGAACTGCAGGCGATGGTGACCGAGGCCGCCTCCGGCGGCACGCCGCTGATGCTGATGCACGTGGATATCGACCACTTCGCTTCGGTCAACGAGAACATGAGCGCGGAGGTCGGCGACCAGGCGCTGGTGCTGGTCGCACAGCGCCTGCAGCACCACCTGCGTGGGCGCGGGAAGCTGTGGCGCCACGGCAGCGATGAATTCCTGCTGGCAGTGCCGCGTACGGCCGATATGCCACTGCCCGAGGACCTGGCCGAGGAGATCCGCCAGCAGCTGGAGCTCCCACTGTCGGTGCTGCCGTACACATTGTTCATGACCGGCAAGCTGGGCGTGAGCCTGTGCCCGGAGCACGCCACCGGTGTCTCGCGCCTGCTCGACCACGCCGAAGATGCGCTGTACCAGGCCGCCCGCGAAGGCGGCAATGCGGTGCGCATCCACGCCGTGGATACGCCATCCAGCGCGCACAGCGAGAGCATCATCGCGCGCCAGATTGTCGACGCCATCCCCAATGGCGAGCTCAAACTGCGTTACCAGCCGCTGGTCAGTGCGCGCGACGGCCACGTGGTCGGCATGGAAGCATTGCTGCGCTGGCAATCGCCCACGCTGGGCATGTTGGTGCCGGAGCGCTTCATGCGCACCGCCGAACGCCTGGGCATCATCGTGCAGATCGGCACCTGGGTGCTGGAAGGCGCGCTCAAACAGGCCAAGCTGTGGCGCGACCAGGGCTTCGATGACTTCACCATCGCGGTGAACGTGTCCACCCTGCAGCTGCTGCGCCCGAACTTCTTCGCCGAGGTGATGTCGCTGATGCAGGCCGCTGGGGTCCCGGCGCAGATGCTGACGCTGGAGATCAACGAAAGCGCACTGACCAACAACGTCAACTTCGTCCACGAAACCCTGGTCAACCTGCGCAACGAAGGCATCAGCCTGAGCCTGGACAACTTCGGCACCGGTGATTCCAGCCTCAGCGCGCTGGTCCGCTACCCGGTGGACAAGCTCAAGATCGACCGCAGCTTCATCAAGAGCGCGCCGGCCGGCAACCGCGAAGCTGCGATCGCCCGCGCGATCATCGCCATGGGCCACCAGCTGGGCATGACCGTGATCGCCAACGGCGTGGAATCGCAGGCCCAGCTCGGCTTCCTGCGCCGCAACGACTGCGATGTGTTCCAGGGCTACCTGTTCGGTGAGCCGATGTCGGCCGATGCCGCCGGCATGACCCTGCGCCGCCGTTACCTGCGTCCGGAGGCCTTCGCAGAAACCCGTCCGGACCGCACGCTGCTGCTGCTGGATGACGAAGAAAACGTGCTGCGTTCGCTGGTGCGCCTGTTCCGCCGCGACGGTTACCGCATTCTCGCTGCCGGCAACGTGCGCGATGCCTTCGATCTGCTGGCCATCAACGACGTGCAGGTAATCCTGTCCGATCAGCGCATGAGCGACATGAGCGGCACCGAGTTCCTGGGCCGGGTGAAGATGCTCTACCCGGATACGATCCGCCTGGTACTGTCCGGTTACACCGACCTCAACACCGTGACCGACGCCATCAACCGTGGCGCGATCTACCGGTTCCTGACCAAGCCGTGGAACGATGATGAGCTGCGCAAGCACATCCACCAGGCATTCCGCACGCATGAGGAACAGCGCCGGGCGAACACGGCACCGGCGCCAGCGCTGCCGGCGGTTGACGCGGATTGAGGATGCCTGAAAGCCCGCGCAACGCGGGCCAGCGGCCAGCGCGCCCGTTGCCGGATCAGCGCGGCTGTTTGATCGGCAGCACCAGCCGGAACTTGGAGCCCACGCCCGGCGTGCTCTCCAGATCGATGCGGCCGTGGTGCTTGTTGATGATGCTGTAGGAGATCGACAGCCCCAACCCGGTGCCGCTGCCGACCGGCTTGGTGGTGAAGAACGGATCGAAGATGCGCTGGCGCAGGTCCGGCGAGATGCCGCCGCCGGTGTCCTCGAACTCCACCCAGACCGTGTCGCCGTCCACGCCGGTGCGTACATGGATCGTACCGCGGTCGGCAATGGCGTGGCCGGCGTTGAGCAGCAGGTTCATGTACACCTGGTTCAACTCCGACGGCAGGCACTCCACCAGCGGCAGCTGGCCGAACTCGCGGTGCAGGGTCACCTTGTACTTGAGCTCGTTCCAGATGATGTTGATCGTGGATTCCAGGCCCGCGTGCAGGTCCACCAGCTTCCACGACTCATCGCGGCCGGAATACGAGAAGTCCTTCAGATCCCGCACGATCCGGGTCACCCGCTCGATGCCCTCGCGTGATTCGGCCATCAGCTGCGGCAGATCGCGGCTGATGAAATCGATGTCGAAGCGTTGGCGGATGTCATCGATTTCCGGGATCAGCGCCTTGGGATCCGGTGCGCGCAGGGCGCGTTCGTAGGCTTCGATCACGGTGAACAGGCTGCGCAGGTATTCCTGCAGGCTGCCGAGGTTGGAGTGCACATAACCGATCGGGTTGTTGATCTCGTGCGCCACACCAGCGGCGAGCTGGCCGATCGAGGCCATCTTCTCCGACTGCAGCAGCTTTTCCTGGGTGCCGTTGAGGCGCAGGTAGGCTTGGCGCAGTTCGGCATGGCGCTGCTGCAGCTCGCGCTCGTAATCCTCTTGGCCTTCGATGCGGCGGAACAGGGCCAGATAGTGCCGCTGGCCGCCATCATCGTGATGGTAGACATGGGCGATGACCATGCGCTCGCCGACCGGCAGGCTGCCGTTCCAGTGGCCGTTGAGGCGCGCCTGTTCCAGCGCATCCGGTGGCAGCAGCTGGCGCAGCCATTGCGCCGGGGTCAGTTCGGCATCGCGCTCGGCCTGGCCGAGGATCTCGCTGACGGCGGCATTGGCCAGCGCCACGCTGCCATCCTCGCGGAACAGCAGCACGCCCTCCTTGATCCGTTCAAACAGGGCAAGCAGGACCGGATGCGGGGGCAACGGGGCGGTGACAAGGGCGGAAGTTACGGTCACGGTCACATCGAGGCGGCTGGAAACAGGCGCTCAATATACGCGGTGACGTTCACATCGGCAGCCCGAGGCCGCCAGATGGGGAGATCAGGCCACCGCGAGCGGCCGCCGGGTGTTGAGCGTGTGCGACTGGCCCTTGGCATCGTACGACGCGGCATCTTCGCTGCGGCCGAGCTGGCGCAATGCCCAGTTGACCTCGCGGCGGCGCCGTGAAAGCAGGACGCCATTGGCACGGTTGCGCTCGGCCAGTTCCTGCACACGCTCGGCCTGGCCAAGCGGCAGCGCGGCTTCGAGTGCCCGCAACGCCTCCAGCTTGGCGCCGGTCGCGCGGATCAGGGCCTGCACGTCATGCTCGACCAATGCCTGGCGTTCGACGTCCAAGGCATCGCTGAGGCGCTGCAGCGGCTCGCTCATCGCCAGCTTCATCCCTGCAGCTGCTGGTCCAGCTCAAGCATGCGCGAGGCGATCGCGTCGGGATTGATCTTGTAGGTGCCGTTCTGCAGCGAGTCGCGCACGGCCTGGACACGGGCCGCGTCGATCGCCGGAGCCGTGGACAGCTCGCGCTGCATCGCCTGCAGGCTGGTGGCTTCGCCGGTCAGGCGCAGGCTGTCAGCGGCTTCCACCGGGCGGGCCGGGGCATCGGTGCTGACGCTCGGCTTGTTGCCGGGAGCGACGCTGCGCAGATGGGCGGTGGCCTGCAGGTTGCCGTCGATTTTCTGGCTCATGGAGTTGTCCTGGGAATGCGGTTCACAAGGGATAACGGCCGGTCGGGCGCCATCTTTAGGGGAATATTGCAGGTTTTACGGGAAATGTGGCCCGTATTCACACTCGTGTTCAGCGCGTCACTAAAACGTCACCGCTGGCTGCGACGGTGCCTTGCACGATCTTGCGGGACGACAGGTTCTCGACCGAGACCCGCTCATTCTCGCCGGCATCGGCCATGGCGCGTCCGGCTACCCGGACCTCGACCCCGCCCCGCCGCGACACCAGCGCGACACTGTCGCCCCGGCGCACCAGCCGCTGCGCGACCAAGTCATTGGCAGAGAGAAGGCTGCCAGCACTGAGGGTCCTGCGCGCCACGCGGCCGACGGCGGCGGCCGGATCGGCCAATGCAGCTCCGGCGATCCGGGCCGCATCACGCTGACCGGTAGTGATATCGGCCGCGGCCAGGGTTTCTCCAGCGGCCACGCCACGATTGAGGATGAGCACGGTCTGGTTGCGACGCACCTTTACCGGCACGAACAGGCGCCAGCCGCCGGCATCCGGGCAGCTGACTTCCACGGTACTGGTGCCGGTTGGCTGGGCCGCCAGCGGCTGACCGCAGGCAGGCAGGCGCAGCGCCGAATCCAGGGTGGTGTCGCCCTCGCTGCCGGCCGGCAAGGTACCCAGCGCGGCCTGGCGGATGCTATCCACCGGCTGCCAACCACCGGCCGCCCAGGCGGGCGCCGCCAGCAGCAGCGCGGCAAAGACAAGAGATCGCATGGGCACTCCATGGGCAAGGAACATGCGCAGCACGATGCAAGCCCCATGCCGAACCGGTGCGCGCGCGGCGCTCAAGTCAACGCCGCTCCCGCCGATACCAAGCCCATGTCTCATGACCTGCTCAACCGCATCGACCAGCGTACGCGCCTGGCCGGCCACAATCGTCTGGCCCTGCTGCTGTTCCGGCTGGGGGGACGTCAGCTTTTTGGCGTGAATGTGTTCAAGGTGCAGGAAGTCCTGCGGCGCCCGGATCTGTTCCAGGTGCCCGGGCTGCCCAGCCAGTTCGCCGGTGTGGCCGATGTGCGTGGCCGCTCGGTGCCGGTGCTGGACCTGGGCCTGGCGATCGGGCACCCCGAGCGTGAGCCCGATGCCGACAAGGCGCCGGGCTACCTGGTGGTGACCGAGTTCAACCGCTCCATCCAGGGCTTCCTGGTCAGCGGCGTGGAACGCATCGTCAATATCGCGGTGGAAGACATCCATCCGCCACCGGAACTGGGCGCCGAATCGAGCTACCTGACGGCCGTGACCCGCTTCCAGGGCGAGCTGATCCAGGTGATCGACGTGGAAAGCGTGCTGGCCGACATCGCCGAGATCCGTGGCGAAGCGGTGCTGGACCCCTCCATGGCCCTGCCCCCTGATGCCCCGCCGATGCAGGTGCTGGTGGTGGACGATTCGCGCGTGGCCCGCCAGCAGATCCGCAGCGTGCTGGACCAGCTGGGGGTCGGGGCGACCCTGCTTTCGGACGGTAAGCAGGCGTTGGACCACCTGCTGCAGATCCACGCCTCGGGCGAAAACCCGGCCGAGCGCTACGCCATGGTGATCTCCGATATCGAGATGCCGGCGATGGATGGCTACACCCTGACGACGGAAATCCGGCGTCACCCGGGCCTGGCCGGCCTGTACGTGCTGCTGCACACGTCCTTGTCGGGCGTGTTCAACAACGCGATGGTCGAGCGGGTCGGCGCGAACGCGTTCGTGGCCAAGTACTCCCCGCATGAGCTGGCGGACTTCCTGCTGGACCGCCTGCGCAAGGTCGCGATGGCGGCCTGAGGGCCGCCGGCCATGGCGTCGACGTCCTTCCTCCGGTGGGTTGACGGCATCCACGCATGGCGTGGATCTACGCCGGGAGCTGCTTCCTGAATCCACGCGTGGCGTGGATCTCCCTAGCGTGGTGAATTGCCCGGCGTGAACCTGCCGCCGGGCACCGTCGCGCCCTGCCCTCTGGCACGCCGCTTGCACTGCCCCTGGCATCGTCCCGTGGGAGTGCGTCATGCCCAATCTGATTTCGAACTATCTGGGTGTCCATGCCCAGGCCATGCCGTTGCGCGAGCAGCGGATGAAGCTGATCGCCAGCAACCTGAGCAATGCCGACACCCCCGGGTACAAGGCCCAGGATCTGGATTTCGATGCCGCCCTGCGCAATGCCCAGGGGCTGGATGGCAACGGTCTGCTGAAGACCACCAGTGAAAAACACTATGAGATCGGCGGCGGGTTGAACCCGTTCCAGATCGCCAAGGACGGCGTGCAGCCGAGCATCGACGGCAACACCGTCGACCCGGATGCCGAGCGTGCTGCCTACGGCCGCGCCGCGCTGGAGTACCGCGCCTCGCTGAGCTTCGTCGAATCCAAGGTGCGCTCGATGCTCACCGCGATCACGGGGCAATAAGCCATGAGCAATCTGCCCATTTTCGATATTGCCGGTTCCGCTCTGCAGGCGCAGTCCGTGCGCATGAGCACCATCGCCTCCAACCTCTCCAACGCCGACACCGTCGCCGGTTCGGCCGATGCGGTCTACAAGCCGCTGGAGCCGATCTTCCAGTCGGTCACCAGCCGCACCGACCCGAACATCACCACGGTGCAGGTCAAGGAGATCAGCCAGAGCAACGCCGCGCCGATCCAGCGCTACGAGCCGGGCCACCCGCTGGCCGATGCCGATGGCTACATCTACCAGCCCGACGTGGACCCGGTCGCGCAGATGGTCAACCTGATCTCCACCTCGCGCAATTACCAGGCCGGCGTGGAAATGCTGACCACCGCCAAGGAACTGGCGCTGGCCACGCTGACCATGGGTCGCTGACCCTCTTACCGCAGGAATCCCCTCCCATGAGCAGCACCAACGGCGTTGGCCAGAACAGCAGCGATATCTACAGCGCGCTGGGCCTGAACGCGCCCAACAGCGACACCAGCAAGAAAAAGAGCACCCTGGACCAGGCCGATTTCATGCGCCTGATGACCGAGCAGCTGCGTCACCAGGACCCGCTCAAGCCGATGGACAACACCCAGATGGTCGCGCAGATGGCGCAGCTGTCGCAGGTCCAGGGCATCACCGACCTCAACAACACGGTCAAGGGCTTCCAGGATTCGATGTCCAGCGACCAGATCCTGCGCGGCGCGGCCCTGGTCGGCCACGAAGTACTGGTGCCGTCGGAGAAGCTCGCGCTGGAGAAGGAAGGCGATGTCACCGGCATGGTCGCCGCGCCCGGCGCCGGCTTCGTGACGGTGGACATCACCGATGCCAACGGGGTCAAGGTCAACCAGATCAGCGTGGAAGCCAAGGCCTCCGGCGAAGTTACCTTCGACTGGGACGGCAAGGACGCCAATGGCAACCGCATGGCCGAAGGCACTTACACCATCGCCGCCTCGCACACCGATACCGCCGGCACCAAGACCAAGCTCAACACCTACGTGCAGGCCCCGGTAGAGAGCGTCACGGTCGGCACGGACGGCCTGTACCTCAACCTCAAGGGTCTGGGCACGGCCCCGATCGATTACGTGCTCCGCATCAGCTGAGCCGCACCACCCGAATCCACAGGAGCAACCCATGGGCTTCAACGTCTCGTTGTCCGGCATCAACGCAGCCAATGCCGATCTGAACGTCACGGCGAACAACATCGCCAACGTCAACACCACCGGCTTCAAGCAGTCGCGCGCCGAGTTCGCCGATCTGTTCTCGGCCACCAGCTATGGCCTGTCCAAGAACGCGGTCGGCTCGGGCGTGCGCCTGACCAACGTCGCCCAGCAGTTCTCGCAGGGCAACAACGAACAGACCGGGCGCAGCCTGGATATGGCCATTTCTGGCGAGGGTTTCTTCACCCTGACCATGAACGGTGCCCGCGTGTACTCGCGCGCCGGCAACTTCCAGACCGACCAGGCCGGCTACGTGACCAACCCGCAGGGCGCGCGCCTGCAGGTGTTCGCGCCCAATGCCGACGGCACCAACTTCGATGCCGGCCGCCTGACCGATCTGCAGCTGTTGACCACCGACAGCCCGCCCAAGCAGACCGGCAAGGTCGATGTCAGCTTCACCCTGCCGGCCAACGCCAAGGAACCGACGGTCCAGACCTTCGACCCGACCGATTCCAACAGCTACAACCACTCCACCGGCGGCATCACCGTGTACGACTCGCTGGGCGTGAGCCACACCCAGACCTCGTACTTCGTGAAGACCGAAAACCCGAACGAGTGGCAGGTCTACAACTACGTGGATGGCAAGGCCGCCGGTACGCCGACGCTGCTGAAGTTCTCCGACAGCGGCGCGCTGACCGAGCCGGCCAACGGCCAGATCGTCATGGATCCGTTCACCCCGACCACCGGCGCCGGCATGCTGTCGATGTCGCTGAACCTGAGCGGCTCCACCCAGTACGGCGAGAAGTTCGCACTGCGCAACACCCAGCAGGACGGTTACGCGGCCGGCAAGCTCAACGAGATCACCGTCTCCGAGGAAGGCATCGTCTACGCGCGCTACTCCAACGGCGACGACAAGCCGCTGGGCCAGGTCGCGCTGACCACCTTCAACAACGCGCAGGGTCTGGAAGCCAAGGGCAACAACCTGTGGGTGGAGAGCTTCGCCTCCGGCACCCCACGCACCGGTTCGCCGGACAGTTCCAACCTGGGCAAGATCCAGGCCGGTTCGCTGGAAGCCTCCACGGTCGACCTGACCGAGCAGCTGGTCAACATGATCACCGCCCAGCGCAACTTCCAGGCCAACTCGCAGATGGTTTCCACGCAGGACCAGATCACCCAGACCATCATCAACCTGCGTTGATGAGCCACTGACCGCAACACGGGATTACACCGATGGACAAGGCACTCTACGTCGCGATGACCGGTGCACGCGCCTCCCTGCAGGCGCAGGGCACGCTCTCGCACAACCTGGCCAAC
This sequence comes from Stenotrophomonas sp. AGC87, assembly GCF_057333975.1. Classification (NCBI taxonomy): domain Bacteria; kingdom Pseudomonadati; phylum Pseudomonadota; class Gammaproteobacteria; order Lysobacterales; family Lysobacteraceae; genus Stenotrophomonas; species Stenotrophomonas sp. AGC87. The sequence goes on along the minus strand of NZ_JBHFHW010000042.1, from coordinate 355,820 downwards.
ACCGACACCCCCGGCTTCAAGGAGGCGCTCGCCAATACCGAGGCCTTCCCGATCAAGGGGACCGGCTACGCCTCGCGCGTGGATGCCCTGCACGTGGACGCCGGCTTCAACCGGCGCATGGGCGCCCAGCAGATCACCGGCAACCCGCTGGATCTGTCGCTGCAGGCCGGCAACTGGCTGGCCGTGCAGGCACCCGGCGCCAATGCCGGTGAGGCGTATACCCGGGGTGCGGCGCTCTCGATCACGCCCAATGGCCAGCTGGTGACCGCCGGCGGCCATCCGGTGCTGGATGAGAACAGCAATCCGATCGCGATCCCGCCGCACCAGGCGATGGACATCGGCAACGACGGCACGATTTCGATCATTCCGTTGGGCGAAGGCCCGCAGACGATGGCCAACGTTGGTCGCATCCGCGTGGTGCAGGCCGACGACGCACGGCTGGAGCGTGGCCTGGACGGGCTGATGCGCAACACCGATCCGCAGCAGCCGTTCGTGCAGGCCCAGGGCAAATCGCTGGAAAGCGGCCAGCTGGAAGGCAGCAATGTGGATGCCGCCGGTGCGCTGGTGCAGATGATCCAGCTGCAGCGCCAGTACGAAATGCAGGTGAAGGTGATCAAGCACGGCGACGACAACGCCCGCAGCGCCAACAGCCTGCTGCGCCTGGGCGGCTGACCACCGCCGGTGACGTAATCCCGGCGCGGTTCTGGCACGCGCCATGCATTGCCCTTCGCAAGGGCCGCACCACGCGGCCATCCGCTACAACACAGGAATGACGCCATGAACCAGGCATTGTGGATCGCCAAGACCGGACTGGATGCGCAGCAGACGCGCATGTCGGTGGTTTCCAACAACCTCGCCAACACCAACACCACCGGTTTCAAGCAGGACCGTGCCAGCTTTGAAGATCTGCTGTACCAGCAGGTCCGCCAGCCCGGCGGCGCTTCCTCGGCGCAGACGCAGTTGCCCTCGGGCCTGCAGCTGGGCACCGGTGTGCGCGTGGTCGCCACCTCCAAGAACTTCGAGCAGGGCAGCCAGCAGCAGACCGGCCGCGCGCTGGATGTGATGGTCAACGGCCGCGGCTTCTTTGAAGTGCAGATGCCGGATGGTTCTTCGGCCTATACCCGCGATGGCTCGTTCCAGCGCAACCAGGATGGCGAGCTGGTCACCAACAGCGGCTACCCCGTGCAGCCGGGCATCCAGATTCCGGAAGGCGCGCAGTCGCTCACCATCGGCACCGACGGCACCATCAGCGTGAAGATGGCCGACGACGCCGCCTCGGTGGAAATCGGCGCGCTGACCCTGACCGACTTCGTCAATCCGGCGGGCCTGCAGGCCCGCGGTGAAAACCTGTTCCTGGAAACCACCGCCTCCGGCCCGGCGCAGAACGGCAACCCCGGCCTCAACGGTCTGGGCACCGTGGTGCAGGGTGCGCTGGAAGGCAGCAACGTCAACGTGGTGGAAGAGCTGGTCTCGATGATCGAAACCCAGCGCGCCTACGAAATGAACGCCAAGGCGATCTCCACCACCGACGCCATGCTCGGCTACCTCAACCAGAACGTCTGATCGGTCGACCCGGGAACCTGCCATGTCGCGTCTTGCCCCTACCCTCCGCCTGCTCGCCGCCGCCGTCATCGTCGCCACCCTGAGTGGCTGCGTGATCGCCGGCGATGTCCGGCCCTACCCGGCCATGGCTCCGGTCGAACCGATCATGCCGCCGTCGGCACAGGCCACGGCCGGCGCGATCTACGCCGCCGGCCCGGGCCTGCAGCTGTACTCGGACCGGCGCGCCCGCGATGTCGGTGACCTGCTCACGATCACCCTGACCGAGAACACCACCGCGCAGACCACCGCCAACACCTCCACCTCGAAAGAGTCGGAGCTGAGCATCGGCACGCCGACGATCTTCGGCGCGCCGGTCACGCTGGGCGGCAAGGACATCCTCAGTGCCAGCGCAGCCGGCTCGCGCGACTTCACCGGCAAGGGCACCAGCGCGCAGAGCAACCGCCTGCAGGGCAGCGTGACCGTCACGGTGATCCAGCGCCTGCCGAACGGCAACCTGGTCGTGCAGGGTGCGAAGAACCTGCGCTTGAACCGGGGCGATGAGCTGGTGCAGGTGCAGGGCATCGTGCGCGCGGCAGACATCTTCCCGGACAACACCATTCCCTCCAGCCGTGTTGCCGATGCCCGCATCGTCTACGGCGGCCGCGGCGCGATCGCCCAATCCAATGCGATGGGCTGGTTGAGCCGCTTCTTCAACTCGGCGCTGTCGCCGTACTGAGCCTGACATGACTTTCTTTCTTTCCCTGTTCGGGCAGCGACGCATGGCGTCGCTCTACATGGTGACGCAACGAGGCGCGGTGTCGCACGGCGCGACGCGGGCGGTGCTGGCGCTGCTGGCCGTGTTCGCGCTGGTGGCGCCCGCCTCCGCCGAGCGCATCAAGGATCTGGCGCAGGTTGGCGGCGTGCGCGGCAACGCGCTGGTTGGCTACGGCCTGGTGGTTGGCCTGGATGGCAGCGGCGACCGCACCAGCCAGGCGCCCTTCACCGTGCAGAGCCTGAAGAACCTGCTCGGCGAACTGGGCGTCAACGTGCCGGCCAACGTCAATCCGCAGCTGAAGAACGTGGCGGCCGTGGCCATCCACGCCGAGCTGCCGCCGTTCGCCAAGCCCGGCCAGCCGATCGACATCACCGTTTCCTCGGTGGGCAACGCGGTCTCGCTGCGCGGCGGCTCGCTGCTGATGGCGCCGCTGCGCGGTGCCGATGGGCAGGTCTATGCGATCGCCCAGGGCAACCTGATCGTGGGCGGCTTCGGCGTGCAGGGCAAGGATGGCTCGCGCGTCTCGGTCAACGTGCCCAGCGTGGGCCGCATTCCGAACGGCGCCACCGTCGAACGTGCCCTGCCGGACGTGTTCAGCGGCGGTGGCGACATCACCCTGAACCTGCACAAGAACGACTTCACCACCGTCTCGCGGATGGTCTCGGCCCTGAACAATGCGTTCGGTGAAGGCGCCGCCCGCGCGATCGATGGCGTCACCGTTGCGGTCAACGCACCCTCTGATCCGGGCGCACGCATCGGTCTGCTGGCGCGCATTGAAAACCTGGAGCTCACCCCCGGCAGCGCGCCGGCCAAGGTGGTGGTCAATTCGCGGACCGGCACCGTGGTCATCGGTTCGCAGGTACGCGTCGGCGCGGCCGCAATCTCGCATGGCTCGCTGACGGTGACCATCAACGAAAACCTCAACGTCAGCCAGCCGGGCGCCTTCAGCGGCGGCCAGACGGCGGTCACGCCACAGTCGACCATCACCGCGACCAACGATGGCAGCCGCATGTTCAAGTTCAGCGGCGGCACCACCCTGGATGAAATCGTGCATGCGGTGAACGCCGTGGGCGCCGCCCCGGGTGATCTGATCGCCATCCTGGAAGCCCTCAAGCAGGCCGGCGCGCTCAGCGCCGAACTCGAGGTGATCTGACATGCGCATTCAACCGGCCCTGGAACTCAATCCCGCCCAGCCCAACAGCCCGGCCAAGGTCGACAAGGTCGCCCGCCAGCTGGAGGGCCAGTTCGCGCAGATGCTGATCAAGAGCATGCGCGAGGCAAGCTTCGGCGATTCGCTGTTCCCCGGCGAAAACACCATGTTCCGCGAAATGTACGACCAGAAGATCGCCGATGCGATGACCCGCGGCCGTGGCCTGGGGCTGTCGAGCATGATCGCGCGCCAGCTGGGCGGCGCCGAGGGCGAGACGGCCAAGCCGGTCGATACCACGCTCAACCCGGCCGCGGCCCTTCGTGCCTATCAGCTCAACGCACCGGCCGCCGCCATGCCGCTGCCGGCCAGCACCGCACCCGCCGCGCCGCGCGAGGTCGACCTGCTGCAGCAGCTCGGCGGTGGTGAGCCCTCGGCCGTGCTGCAGCCGATGGAGCGTGCCCTGGAGCTGATCGCCGGCCGTGAAAGCAGCCAGATGCATGAGGCAATCGGCCGCAGCGATCCCTACGCGGCAGTCCCCGATACCGATCCGGCCAGCGCCCACTGGGCCATGGCCGATGACCGCTGGACCGACATCAACCGCACTGCGGCCACCGGCCCGAGCGCCGCCGATACCCTGGCGGCCAACACAGCCGCCGCCGAACTCGGCCCGCACACGCCGGAAGGCTTCGTGGCCAGCATCTGGGGCCATGCCCAGCAGGCCGCGCGCGAGCTGGGCGTGGATGCCAAGGCGCTGGTCGCCCAGGCCGCGCTGGAAACCGGCTGGGGCCGCAAGCTGGTCCGCCGCAGTGGTGGCGACAGCTCGCACAATCTGTTCGGGATCAAAGCCAACGGCTGGCAGGGCGAACGCGCCACCAGCGGCACCCATGAATACGTCAACGGCGTACGCCGAAACGAAACGGCGAGCTTCCGCGCCTACAACTCGGTCGGCGAGAGCTTCGCCGACTACGTGCGCCTGCTGAAGACCAGCCCGCGCTACCAGAACGCCCTCCAGGCCGGCAGCAACGTGCGCAGCTTCGCGCAGGGGCTGCAGCGCGCCGGCTACGCCACCGACCCCACCTACGCGGCCAAGATCGCCGCGATCGCCGGCGGCCCGACCATCGAGCGCGCCGTCGCGGCGGTGAGCGATGCCGGCGAGCGCCTGGGCCGCACTTTTGCCAGCACCGCCAGCCCGACCGGGCTGGGTGTCATCCGTCGTTGAGGTAATCCATGTCCAGCGTACTCTCCACCGGCACCAGCGCCCTGCTCGCTTTCCAGCGGGCCCTGGCGACCACCAGCCACAACGTCGCCAACATCAAGACCCCCGGCTACAGCCGGCAGAAGGTGGACTTCGCCACGGCCGACCCGCAGAACTACGGGTACGGCGACGTGGGCAATGGCACCCGCATCACCGACGTCCGCCGGGTGGCGGACCAGCTGGCGATCTCGCGGCTGCTCGATGGCAGCGGTGAACTGGCGCGCCTGAAGCAGCTCTCGACCATGGCCGATCGCGTGGATGCGATGTTCTCCGACACCTCGACCAACGTCGCCGGGGTGTGGTCCAACTTCTTCGATTCGGTCAGCGGGCTGTCCTCCAATGCCTCCGGCAGCGCCGACCGGCAGAACATGCTGGACAGTGGCAAGACCCTGGCCAACCGCTTCCAGCAGCTCAACACCCAGCTCAACAACCTCAATGGCGAGGTCAACAACGGCCTGATCGCCGGCGCCACCGAGATCAACCGGCTGGCCCAGGAGATTGCCCAGCTCAATGGTTCGATCGGCGGCAATGCCGCCACCGCCGCGCCGGACCTGCTCGATCGCCGCGACCAGCTGATCGCCAACCTGGTCGGCTACACCGGCGGCACGGCGGTGATGCAGGACGGCGGGCTGATGAACGTCTACACCGCCGGCGGCCAGGCGCTGGTGGTCGGCACCACGGCCTCCAAGGTCACCACCGTCACCGATCCCTATCAGCCCGAACGGCTGCAGCTGGCGCTGGAAAGCCAGGGCCAGAAGATCACCATCGAGGGCAAAACGCTCGGTGGCCAGATCGGTGGCCTGCTGGAGTTCCGCGACACCGTGCTGACCCCGGCCCAGGCCGAGCTGGGCAAGCTGGCGATCGGCATGGCCAGCAGCTTCAATGACGTGCACCGCCAGGGCGCGGATCTGTACGGCAACATGGGCGGTGACTTCTTCACCATCGGCAACCCACGCATCACCGCCAACAGCGCCAACGCCGGCACGGCCAGCATGAGCGCCAGCTTCGGCGACCTGTCCAAGCTGGACGGCCAGAACATCGTGATGAAGTTCGATGGCACCCAGTGGCAGGCCACCCGCGCCGACACGGGCGCTGCCATCCCGATGACCGGCGCCGGCACCGCAGCCGACCCGCTGGTGCTCAACGGCGTAGCGCTGGTCATGAGCGGCACGCCGGCCAAGGACGACCGTTTCCTGCTGCAGCCCACCGCAGGCGTGGCCGGCAGCATGGCCGTGGCGATCACCGATACCTCGCGCATCGCTGCCGCCGCCCCGATCAAGGGCACCGCCGCGATGGCCAACACCGGCACCGGCAAGCTGACCGGGGTCAAGGTGACCGATCCGGACAACGCCATGCTGCGCAATCCGGCAGCGATCGTGTTCATCAGCGCCACCGAATACACCATCGATGGCGGAGCCCCCAACACCTACACCGCCGGCCAGACCATCACCGCCAACGGCTGGAGCTTTGTCCTGGACGGCGCGCCCAAGACCGGCGACACCTTCAACATCGGGCCGACCCCGGCCGGTTCCTCGGACAACAGCAATGCCCTGCTGCTGGCCAAGGTCGAGCAGGCCAAGACCTTCAATGCGGGCACGGTCACGCTCAGCGGCGCGCTCGGCGGCCTGACCACCCAGGTCGGCGCGGCGGCCCGCTCGGCGGAGTACTCGCTGATGGCACAACAGGTGATCACCGACCAGGCCCAGGCCGCGCGCGACTCGATCTCCGGCGTGAACCTGGATGAGGAGGCCTCGGACATGCTCCGCCTGCAGCAGGCCTACCAGGCCGCCTCGCAGCTGATCTCCACCGCCGACACCATGTTCCAGACGATCCTCGGAGCCGTACGCTCATGAACAATCGTATTTCCACCGGCATGATGTTCAACCAGTCGGTGTCGTTGATGCTCGCTTCGCAGGCCAAGATGAACCACCTGGAGCGGCAGATCGCCACCGGCAGCAAGATCGTGTCCGCCAAGGACGACCCGGTCTCGGCCGGCAGCGCGGTCGGCCTGGACCGTACCCTGGCCTCGCTGGACCGCATGCAGCTCAACGCCGGCAACGTGCAGAACCGGTTGGGCATCCAGGAAAACGCCCTGGCCCAGGTCGGCGACATGATGGGCCGCATCACCGAGTTGACCATCTACGCCAACAACCCGGCGCTGGCCGCGGCTGACAAGCAATCCATGGTCACGGAAATCGAGGCGATCCGCGGCAATCTGCTGGCGGTGGCCAACAGTACCGACGGCACCGGCCGCTATGTATTCGGTGGCACCGACGACGGCAGCCCGCCCTTCAGTCAGATCGATGGCCGGATCGTCTATAACGGCGACCAGAACCAGCGCGAGGTGGAAGTCGGCCCGGACACCTACGTGAAGGACGCCCTGCCCGGCAGCGAGATTTTCATGCGCATCGTCACCGGCGACGGGCAAGTGGATGGCAAGGCCAGCCCCGGCAACACCGGCACCGGTGTGCTCACCAACATCACCCGCGACAGCGACGGCAGCTGGAATGGCGAGGGCTTCAGCGTGCGCTTCACTGGCGCCGACAGCTATGACCTGCTGGATGCCGGTGGCACCGTGGTGTCCAGCGGCACGCTCAAAACCGGCGACGACCTGGTGGTCAACGGGGTGCGCCTGCATCTCGAAGGCACCCCCGCCGCGGGCGATTCCTTCGAGGTCACCCCCGCGTCCAGCCGCGACATCTTCGGCACCCTGGATTCGCTGATCGGCGCACTGAAGATGGATACCGGCACCCCCGCGCAGCAGGCGGCCCAGCAGAACCTGCTGCAGAGCGGCCTGCGCGACGTGGCCCGCGCCTCGGAGCGGATGATCGACTCCCGCGCCGCCGGTGGCGCCCAGCTCAAGGCGCTGGACAACGCCTCGGACATGCGGGAATCGAACGTCGTCACGCTCAAGACCACCCTCTCGCAGATGCGCGACCTGGACTACGCCGATGCACTGAGCCAGTACCAGCTGGAAAAGACCGCCCTGCAGGCAGCCCAGACCCTGTTCTCGCAGATGCAGTCGATGTCGCTGTTCAACATGATCCGCTGACCCCCCCTACAACCCGGGTTGGCCTGAAGGCCGCGATGCTTTGAGCATCGCGGCCTTTTTGCGTTGTGGGGCGTGAAATCGGCCCTCCTCCGCCTTTCCTGCAAATCCGCGCGAATCTCCGCCTAAAGGTTGTTGACAAAGCGCCGTTATTGATTTGGCAACAGCGAAGCACACAGCCAAAAACAAAAAAACGGCGGCGCTTCGTTCCATTCACCACCGGGATTCCAATAAGGGAGACGACCCATGGCACAGGTAATCAACACCAATACGATGTCGCTCAACGCTCAGCGCAACCTGAGCACCAGCGGCAACTCGCTCGCTACCACCATCCAGCGCCTGTCGTCGGGCCTGCGCATCAACAGCGCAAAAGACGACGCCGCCGGCCTGGCGATTTCCGAGCGCTTCGGCACCCAAATCCGCGGCACCGACGTCGCGATCCGCAACGCCAATGACGGCATCTCGCTGGCCCAGGTCGCCGAAGGCTCGCTGAGCGAAGTTGGCAACAACCTGCAGCGCATCCGTGAGCTGGCCGTGCAGGCCTCCAATGCCACCAACTCCTCCACTGACCGCAAGGCACTGCAGGCCGAAGTGGATCAGCTGGTCAGCGAAATCGACCGCGTCGCCAAGCAGTCCGACTTCAACGGCACCAAGCTGCTGGACGGCAGCTTCACCAGCCAGCTGTTCCAGGTGGGTGCAAATGCCGGTCAGGCGATTGCGATCAACAGCGTCGTCGACGCAAAAGCCGATGCGCTCGGTAATGCGCGGATCGCTGGACCCGCAAGCGGGACCGCCGCGCTTGATGAGGTGACCGCCACCACCAAGGTCTCCGGCGTTGTCATCAACGGCGTCAAGATCGGTGACTTCAGCGGCGACAGCACAGAGAAGCTCGCACAGGCAGCGGCCGGCGCCATCAACGACAAGATCGGTGAAACCGGCGTGTACGCGGAAGTCGTGACCACGGCCGGGTCGCCGGACACCTACACGATGAAGCTGACACCTGTGCAGGCTGACCGCGACTTGGTGATCAGCGGGGCCGCTGCGCTGAAGTTCGCACCTTCTACGGCCGTCGCGCCGACTTCTGTCGCCGCTACGGCGACCGGAAAGTTTGTCAAAGACTTGAATGTGTCCGATTACGTTGGCGCTCAGCAGGCCTTGGAGATCGTCGACAAAGCCCTGGAGTCGGTGAACAGCGTCCGTGCAGACCTCGGTGCCATCCAGAACCGATTCACTTCGGTGGTCGCCAACCTGCAGACCTCCTCTGAAAACCTGTCTGCCTCCCGCAGCCGTATCCGCGATACCGATTTCGCCAAGGAAACTGCGGAACTGACCCGCACCCAGATCCTGCAGCAGGCTGGCACGGCGATGCTGGCCCAGGCCAACCAGGTGCCCCAGAACGTGCTCAGCCTGTTGCAGCGCTGACATGAGACGCTCCTGAAGCACGTCAGGGGCGGCTAACCCAACTCCCGTGCAACTGCTCAAGGACCTCTCCTCATGGCACAAGTCATCAACACCAACACGATGTCGCTCAATGCTCAGCGCAACCTGAGCAGCAGCGGCGCCTCGCTGGCCACCACGATCCAGCGTCTGTCGTCCGGCTCGCGCATCAACAGCGCCAAGGACGACGCGGCCGGCCTGGCGATCTCCGAGCGTTTCGGCACCCAGATCCGCGGTACCGATGTGGCCATCCGCAACGCCAACGACGGCATCTCGCTGGCCCAGGTCGCCGAAGGTTCGCTGACCGAAATCGGCAACAACCTGCAGCGTATTCGTGAGCTGTCGGTCCAGTCCGCCAATGCAACCAACTCCGCTAGCGACCGTGTTGCATTGCAGTCGGAAGTGAACCAGCTGGTCAGCGAAATTGATCGCGTCGCCAAGCAGTCCGATTTCAATGGCACCAAGCTTCTGGATGGCTCGTTCTCCAGCCAGCTGTTCCAGGTCGGCGCCAACGCCGGACAGGCCATCGCGATCGACAAGATCACGAACTCCCAGGCAGATGCTATTGGTTCTTCGACCTTCGCTGCCAATGGTGTGTTGGCGGTCGCCGCCACCGGGCTGACGAGTGGCGAAATCACCGGTATGGCAATCGGAACCGTCTCACTGGGCACCATCAAGTACGAGCAGGGTAAGGATGCTGCGGGTACCCAAGCCAATGCGACCAAGGCGGTCATCGCCGCAGTCAACAGCAAGGTTGGTGAGACCGGGGTCTATGCTTCACAGACCGACAACGGCGCCACCCCGCCAGTCCCAACAGCCGGCGGGATTACCCTGACCTCGGTGAAGGCAGATCTGACTGCCGCCGATATCACGGCTCTGGCCGTCACCCCAGGCACCGGCGGCGTTACTGCCACCACGCAGATACTGGCGGGCAGCACCGCATCGACCCTGAAGGACCTCAAGATCACAGACGTGGCGGGCGCGCAGAAGGCGCTCGAGATTGTCGACAACGCTCTGCAGTCCATCAACAACACCCGTGCAGATCTTGGCGCCATCCAGAACCGCTTCACCTCGGTGGTGGCCAACCTGCAGACCTCGACCGAAAACCTGTCCGCGTCGCGTAGCCGCATCAAGGACACGGATTTCGCCAAGGAAACCGCAGAGCTGACCCGCACCCAGATCCTGCAGCAGGCCGGTACGGCCATGCTCGCCCAGGCCAACCAGGTGCCGCAGAACGTTCTCAGCCTGCTGCGCTAAGCAGCAGTTCACACACCTGCGCCGAGTAATCTGGCGCAGGTGTTGTGACCGACCTACGATCCACCGCCAAAGGAAACCACCATGGCACAAGTCATCAACACCAACACGATGTCGTTGAATGCCCAGCGCAATCTGAGCACCAGCGGCAGCTCCCTGGCCACCACTATCCAACGCCTGTCGTCAGGTTCGCGTATCAACAGCGCAAAAGACGACGCGGCTGGCCTGGCGATCTCTGAGCGCTTCGGAACACAGATCCGCGGCACTGATGTCGCCATCCGCAACGCCAATGACGGCATCTCGCTGGCGCAGGTTGCAGAAGGCTCCTTGACCGAAATCGGCAACAACCTGCAGCGCATCCGTGAACTGGCGGTGCAGGCTTCCAACGCAACCAACTCGAAGAGCGATCGCCAGGCACTGCAGTCCGAAGTGGATCAGCTGGTCAGTGAAATCGATCGTGTCGCCAAGCAGTCCGACTTCAACGGCACGAAATTGCTGGACGGCTCGTTCTCCAGCCAGCTGTTCCAGGTTGGGGCAAACGCCGGTCAGGCTATTGCGATCGACAAGATCACGAATGCCAAGACCGATTCTCTCGGCGGCACTCTTTTCGCCTCTGCTTCCCATACCGCTGCTAAAGAGACCGCCACTGAAACTCCCGCAGCCAGCGGAAACTTCGCGTACGCCGCAGGAACCGTGGCCGACTTCTCGATCATTGCCAACGGCACCACCGTCAGCTTCACCGGCGTCAAGTTCGCCGCCGGTAGTGGCAGCGACAAAGATGATGTCGAAGCGGCGAGCGTCGTGTCCAAGGGCAACGCGATTGCTGCAGCGATCAACGAAAAGTCTGCCGAGCTGGGTGTAGCTGCAGAGGTCGACGACGCTGGTGCAATTACCATCAGCTCGTGGAAGGAAGGCAAGGTAGGTGAGCGGATCACTGCAACCGACCTTACCTTGACCGGCAACGCTGCATTGGCGGCTACCGATGCCAAGCATGCGTCCGATCTGAAGGTAACCAGCTACGGCAACGCCCAGCAGGCCCTGCAGATCGTCGACAAGGCGCTGGAATCGATCAACAGCACCCGTGCAGATCTCGGCGCCATCCAGAACCGCTTCACCTCGGTGGTGGCCAACCTGCAGACCTCGACCGAAAACCTGTCCGCGTCGCGTAGCCGCATCAAGGACACGGATTTCGCCAAGGAAACCGCAGAGCTGACCCGCACCCAGATCCTGCAGCAGGCCGGTACGGCCATGCTGGCCCAGGCCAACCAGGTGCCGCAGAACGTGCTCAGCCTGCTGCGCTGATCCACGGCTGCATCGTCCCGGGGGGGGGGGGGGGGGGGGGGGGGGGGGGGGGGG
>NZ_JBHFHW010000042.1:324040-343958 GCF_057333975.1 Stenotrophomonas sp. AGC87 | reverse complement strand
GGCGGGGGGCGCGGGCAACCTGAGGCATCGCAAAGCACGCGCAGGAACGGGCCATGGCCATGGACCGGACTCTCTCCCGGTCGCCACATCGTCGTGGCCATGGCCCGCCCCTGCGGCAGAACTGTTATCAGCGCTGTTTGTTTGACTGAACACCCCGGGTGGCTTCGTCTCCCCCCGCTTTTCAGTAGCCTGACCCCTCCTCTGCATTGGAGGAGGGTTTTTTACAGACCACCTATCAGAGGCGCGGAACGCCGCCCCTGCCCCAGGGCTCCTGCAACCGGCGTGCCAAACCCGCCCTTGCCCTGGCTGGCACAACTCCTGCATCAACGTGGTTCTAAAGACCCGGCGGCTACGGCCGCTACTTTCGTTGATGGCAACGCCCTGCGACTTCACGGCAGCGGCTACAAACAGGAGATACAACGTGGCGGACTTCGGTTACGGCGGCATCGGTTCAGGACTGGATATTTCCGGCATGGTCAGCAGCCTGGTGGCGGCCGATCGCAAGCCGGCGGACAACGCACTGAACCTGCAGCAGTCCAAGGCCAAGATGCAGCTCTCGGCGATCGGCACGGTCAAATCCGCGTTCGACACGCTGAACACGGCATTGAAGGCGCTGAAGGCCAATACGGCGTTCGACGCACGTACGTTCACGGCCAGCAAATCCGGTACCGACGAGATCTTGACGGTCAGCGGTACGAATTCTGCGGCGGCGGGCACCCACCTTGTCAACGTGGAAAAGCTGGCTACCGCACACAAGCTGATCTCAAACACCGAAATACCGAAAACAGACACATTTGGCGCCGGAACCCTGACGCTGACCGTGGGTGTCGGCGATAAGCAGAAGACGCTGGACATCAACGTCGAAGCCGACGACACGCTCAGCTCGATCCGCACGAAGATCGAGAAAGCCGGCCGCGCCTCGGGCGTCCAGGCCACGCTCATCGCGTCGGGCGATAACCAGATTTTGTCCCTCTCGCAGGAGAAGTCGGGCGCCGCCAACGCCATTACGCTGACTGCCGCACCAGGCAACACCAAGCTGGCCGACCTCGCTGCCAGCCTGCAGGAGCGGACACCGGCCGCAGACGCCAAGCTGACCATCGACGGCGTGGCAATCACCAGCAGCGAAAACACCGTCACTGACGTGGTGCCCGGCCTCACCCTGAACCTGAAGAAGGAAGGCGAAAGCACCGTCACCATCACCACCGACGTCGCCGCGGCCCGCAAGGTGATGCAGGACTTCGTCACGGCGTACAACGGCGCCATCGCGGCGATCAACACCGCGACCAAGTACGACATCGAGAACAAAGAGCCCTCCTCGCTGACCGGCGATGCGCAGATGCGCGGGGCCTCCAGCCAGCTGCGCAGCATGATGGGCGGCATCCTCAAAGACCTCTCCGCCGCCGGCCTGGATCCCAAGAAGATCGGCCTGCAGACCCGCGCCTATCCCAACGCTGATGGCAGCCTGGTGCTGGATACCGCCAAGTTCGACGCGGCCCTGGTCAATCAGGGCGGCGCCGTGCGCGAGGCCTTCACCGGTGATGACGGTGCGGCAGCAAAGCTGTTTGCGATGGTGGACGGCTACGTCAGCACCACCGTCGGCAAGGAAGGCGCGTTCGTGTCGCGCACCAAGAGCATCAACAACACGCTGACCGACATCGACAAGCGCCGCAAGGCGCTGGACGTGCGCATGGAAGGCGTGTCGGAACGCTACAAGAAGCAGTTCCTCGCGCTCGATGCCCTGATGAGCAAGATGAGCCAGACCATGAGCAGCCTGACCTCGCAGCTGTCCCAGCTCAGCGGCTGATCGATCAAGGCCGCGGACTCAAGTTGAACCGGTCCGCGGCCGATATCACTGGCAGGACACCCCGCAGGCTCCACCCGGTGCCGACGATGTCGCGAACCTCGCGGCCCCGCATGAAGGAGACATGATTGATGTACGGTTCCAACCGTCAATTCACCGAGCAGTACCGCAAGGTCGGCGTGCAGAGTTCGGTTACCGATGCCGACCCGCACAAGCTGGTGGCGTTGCTGCTGGCCGGTGCCTGCGAACGCCTTCGGCTCGCCCTGGCCTGCATGGAACGCGGCGACCAGGCACGCAAAGGCAAGGCGATCGGCGAGGTCTGCGCAATCGTCGGCCACCTCAACGGCTCGCTGGACCATGAGGCCGGCGGCGAGATCGCCGGCAACCTGTCCTCGCTGTATGACTACGTGATGCAACGGTTGACCGAGGCCAATCTGCACAACGATCCGGCCGCATTGTCAGAAGCGCTTGAACTGCTGGGCGAGATCGATGCGGCCTGGAATGCCATTCCACAGCAGCAGCGCCAGACCGCGCAGGTCGCCCCGTGACCTCGCTTGGCGCGCTGAACGCCCGTCTGGATGCGCTGGAAACCGCGCTGCACGACGAGAACTTCGACGAAGCGGGTCTGCAGCTGGATGCGCTCGACGCGGCCCAGCGTGACTACCTGGCCGGCCCGTCGGCCAACTTCGATGTTCCCGGCCTCTCCTCGCTGCAGGCCCGCCAGCAGCGCATCATGCTGTTCATGATGCGGCAGCGCGAAGATGCCAGCCGGCACATCCACAACGGCCACCAGTCCCTTCGCGCCGCGCAGGCGTACCTGACCGCAGAATCCCTGTCATGACCGATATTCGCACCAGCGCCATCCATCACCCGGCCGAAAGCGAGCTGTTCGATGAGACGCTGAGCTGCGAACTGGCGCTGCCGGCCGAGTTCCGGATCGGCAGCGCGGTGATCCGCCCCGGTACCGCCGAAACCCTGCTGCGCAGTGTGGCGCTGGTTGAAGACGCCCGCGGCGACGACAGCCATGACGACCGCAGCGATGCCACGCTGCAGGTGCAGCGGCTGGAGGCCAAGCTGGATCTGGTCATGGTGCTGCTGGGCCGGCTGGTGCGGCAAAGCAGCCAGGACCTGCCGCTGCGCCCCCTGCGCTGGTCGCGCCGTGGCATCCGCCTGGAACAGGGCGCGCGCAGTGGCGCAGCACCAGGCAGCATGGGCGTGATCCGCCTGCAGCCCTGCGACTGGCTGCCCGACCACATCGACCTGCCGGTGGTGATCGTGGCCGAAGCCGCCAATGGCGCCGGCGCGCATTACCTGTGGCTGCGTTTTGAAGAGCTCAGCGATGCGCTGGAGATGGCCCTGGAGCGCCATCTGTTCCGCCTGCACCGCCGCCAGATCGCCGAAGCGCGGCGATTGCGGTGACCGTACGCTCCCGACTGTGACCCAATCGGCTTGGCGGTAGGCCTTCACTCCGTTAAGGTGACGGCCTCCCCGCTCCCCTAGCAGCCTGTGCGCGTTCTCATCGTCGATGATCACACCCTGGTCCGTGCCGGCCTCAGCCGCCTGCTGCAGGGCTTTGCCGACGTCGAGGTCATCGCCGAGGCCAGCAACGCCGAACAGGCGCTGCAACTGAGCGTCCAGCATTCCCCGGACGTGGTCCTGATGGACCTGTCCCTGCCCGGCCGCACCGGCCTGGAAGCCCTGAGCGATATCCTGCTGCGTACCCCCGGCTCGCGCGTGGTGATGATGACCATGCACGACGATGCCGTGCACGTGCGCGATGCGCTGGACCGTGGCGCGGTCGGCTTCGTGGTGAAGGATGCCGCCCCGCAGGAGCTGGAGCTGGCGCTGCGCGCCGCGCATGCCGGCCAGGTGTTCCTGAGCCCGCAGATCTCGGCCAAGATGCTTGCCCCGATGCTGGGCAAGGAAAAGCCGGTGGGCGTGGCAGCCCTCTCGCCGCGTCAGCGCGAGATCCTGCGCCAGATCGGCAAGGGCGAGAGCAACAAGGAAATCGCCGCGGACCTGGGCATCAGCGTCAAGACGGTGGAGACCCATCGCGCCCGCATGATGGAGTCGCTGGGCTGCCGCCGCGCCAATGATCTGGTGCTGCTCGCCGCCCGTCACCAGCACGAGCTGGAGTGATCGGCGCCGGTTCTCCGGCACGCAGAGCCTATCCGCCTCGCATGGCGACGGATTTTTGAAGCCCGATCAGACGGATTGGCACGGAACGACAAGGCCTCGCGCCCGGACACCCGTCAAAATACCGCGCCGATGTAGGGGTGTCCCCTACACGCTGTCAGGGATTTGACGACCCGACTCAGGAACCCCCTGATTCCCGGCGCACGGGAAGAGAAGCAAGATGTGTTCCATAACGCACCGGGGAGTCGGTGCGAACGGGACATCACTTTGAAAGCCTCCATGTCGACCCAGATGGGTCAGCAGCTTCACCTCACCCCGCAACTGCTGCAGTCGATCCGGCTGCTCCAGCTCGACGGCATGCAGCTGGAGCTGGAAATCCGCCGCGCGCTGGAGACCAACCCGCTGCTCGAGATCGAAGAAGCGCCGGAGCCGGTAGCCGCCGACACCGCCGAAGCCATCACCGCCCAGGACGTGGCCGCCTTCGACGAACTGCCGGAAAGCACCATGTGGGATGTGGCCGGTGCCGGTTGGCAGGACGGTGACGATGACCGCATGCAGCGCGTGGCGGCCGGGGAATCCTCCGATCCGCAGCTGCGTGCCCTGCAGCGCCTGGCGATGGAGCTGGATGACGGCGAACTGGCCGTGGCCGGTTTCTGGCTGGAGCACTGCGACGACGCCGGCTATCTGGATGCCCCGCTTGCCCAGCTGACCCTGCTCGCCAGTGCGCGCTGCGATGTGGACGCTGCCGGAGTGGAAGCGGTCCGCCAGCAGATCCTGCACGGCGATCCAATCGGCCTGGCCGCGCAGGACCTGTACGAATGCCTGAGCGTGCAGCTGCGCGCCCTGCCCGGCCGCGTGCCGGCCCGCCACCTGGCCCAGCGTGTGCTCGACGACGGCCTGACCGCGCTGGCCGCACATGATTACCTGGCCCTGGCCCAGCAGCTGGATGCCGAAGTGGCCGACATCCACGAAGCCGTCCGGCTGATCCTGTCGCTGCAGCCGCGCCCGGGCGAGAGCCTGCTGCCGGACAGCAACGGCGTAGTGATTCCGGACGTGGTCGCCTGGCATGCCGATGGCCAGTGGCGCGTCGCGCTGAACCCGGCCACCAGCCGCCGCCTCAGCATCAACCCGCAGTACGAACAGGCCCTGGCTGAGACCAGCGAAGCCGCCCAGCCGCTGCGCGACATGCTGCAGGAAGCGCGCTGGCTGACCCGCGGCCTGTCGATGCGCTACGACACTCTGCTGCGTACGGCGCGCGTGATCATCGAACGCCAGGCCGGCTTCCTGACCCGTGGCGAAGAAGCCATGGCGCCGCTCACCCTGAAGGAAGTGGCTGATGAGATCGGCATGCACGAGTCCACCGTCTCGCGCATCACCACCGGCAAGTACCTGCAGACCCCGCGCGGCACGCTGGAGCTGAAGCACTTCTTCGCGGTGCGTCTGGAAGGTGCCAGCGTCTCCGGCCAGGCCGTCAAGGCCATGGTGCGCCGCCTGATCGAGTCCGAACCGGCCGCGCGCCCGCTGGCCGATGAAGCCATCGCCGGCCTGCTTTCGCGCCAAGGGGTGAACATCGCCCGCCGTACCGTTGCAAAATACCGCGAACAACTGGACATCGCCCCGGCGCGCGAACGCCGCCGCAGCCATGCCAGCACCCCGCACCTCCTGGCCCGGGTGGGCTGAAGGAAATGGAAGACATGAACAAGCTCACCGTCCTGCTGGTCGACGACCACGAAGGTTTCATCAACGCCGCCATGCGCCACTTCCGCAAGGTCGATTGGCTCGATGTGATCGGCAGCGCCGCCAATGGCCTGGAAGCGATCGAACGCTCCGAGTCGCTGCGCCCGAAGGTGGTGCTGATGGATCTGGCCATGCCGGAGATGGGCGGCCTGCAGGCGACCCGCCTGATCAAATCGCAGGATGATGCGCCGTACATCGTCATCGCCAGCCACTTCGATGACGCCGAACACCGCGAGCATGCCCTGCGCGCCGGGGCCGACAACTTCGTCAGCAAGCTGTCCTACATCCAGGAAGTGATGCCGATCCTGGAAGGCCTCAAAGGGAACGGATCATGAGCGAATCACGCATCCTGGTACTGGACAACGACGCCGTCCGCGCCGAGCGCACCGTCGCCCTGCTGGAGTTCATGGACTTCAACCCGCGCTGGGTGGCCGATGCCAACGATTTCGACATCACCCGCCACCGCCCGAACGACTGGATGGCCGCGATCATCGGCGGGCTGGACAATTCCGAGCGCAGCGATGCGCTGTTCGCCTGGCTGGGCAAAGGTGCCCTGCCCCCGCCGGTGATGCTGATCGACGGGGATACCACCGCCTTTGCCCAGCAGTTCGGCCTGCACGAGGCCAATGTGTGGCCATTGGAAGCGCCGCTGCGCCACGCGCAGATGGAAGGCCTGCTGCGCCGTGCCAGCCTCAAGCGCCTGGATGCCGAGCACCAGGCCGGCGCCGTGCAGGACCAGGGCCCGACCGGCGATGGCGCGGCCGTCACCCAGCTGCGCCGGATGATCGAGCAGGTCGCCGCGTTCGACACCACCGTGCTGGTGCTGGGCGAATCGGGCACCGGCAAGGAAGTGGTCTCGCGCTCGATCCACCAGCGCTCGCCCCGCCGCGATGGCCCGTTCGTGGCAATCAACTGCGGCGCCATTCCGGCCGACCTGCTGGAAAGCGAATTGTTCGGTCACGAAAAAGGCGCCTTCACCGGCGCACTTAGCGCCCGCAAGGGCCGTTTCGAAATGGCCGAGGGCGGCACCCTGCTGCTGGATGAAATCGGCGACATGAGCCTGCCGATGCAGGTCAAGCTGCTGCGCGTGCTGCAGGAGCGCAGCTTCGAGCGCGTCGGTGGCAACCAGACCATCCGCTGCAACGTGCGCGTGATCGCCGCGACCCACCGCGATCTCGAAACGCGCATCGCCGACGGCAAGTTCCGCGAGGATCTGTTCTATCGCCTCAACGTGTTCCCGATCGATGTGCCGGCCCTGCGCGAGCGCAGCGAAGACCTGCCGGCACTGGTCATCACCATCGCCGGCCAGCTGGCCCGCACCGGGCGTGGCGAAGTGCGTTTCACCGGCGAAGCACTGCAGGCCCTGGCCGCCTACGAGTGGCCCGGCAACGTACGCGAGCTGACCAACCTGGTCGAGCGCCTCGCCGTGCTGCACCCCAGTGGCAACGTACGCGTGCAGGACCTGCCGGCCCGCTACCGCGGTGACTTCGCCGCCGCCGCGCCGGTGGCCGTAGCGGCGCCAGCCGCCGTGGCCGACGAACGCCTGGACCTGCGCAGCTTCTCCTTCCACACCCCGGGCGCCCAGAGCACCCCGGCCCTGGACAATGGCATCGGCCCCGTCAGCCGCGCCCCGGCCCTGCCCGACGACGGCCTGGACCTGCGCAACCACATGGCCAACATCGAGTTGAACCTGATCAACGAAGCGCTGGAACGCACCCAGGGCGTCGTCGCCCACGCCGCCCAGCTGCTCGGCCTGCGCCGCACCACCCTGGTGGAAAAACTGCGCAAGTACGGCATCGAACGCGACCAGACCGAACTGGCTGGCTGAGCGGATCAACACATGGAAACCAGACGCCCGGGCATGTCCCGGGCTTTTTTGTGGTTCTGCTCGCACGTATCGCGCACCATCCGCCGGTTTTCCGGCGTCGACTCTCCGGCACGCCAGCGCGTCAAACCGCCGCTGGGTCAATCAACCGCACCGCACTTGCACCAAGGCAACCCACGCGGGCGCCGCTGAATACGCAAACCCGCGCCACCACTACAAAACTGAACCACTCATCCGTTTCGGCACGGCACTTGCAACGTATTTCCGTGTAACCCACCCCTGCTTCGGAACGTTCCAGATGTCGCACTCCGTCACCTCGATCCTTTCTCAGATCCGCACCTTCCAGACCCAGATGGGCCAGCCCACCGTCAGCCCGCTGACGGAGGTGCCGCGCAGCAATGCCATCCAGGGCCTGGTGTCCCCCCAGGAGATCCAGGGCCCCAGCTTCACCGAAACCCTGCGGGGCGCCATCGCCGGCGTCAACGATGCGCAACAGAAATCCGGCGCCCTGGCCAAGTCCTTCGAACTGGGTGAACCCGGTGCGGACCTGGCCAAGGTCATGGTCGCCTCGCAGCAGTCCCAGATCGCCTTCCGCGCCACCGTGGAAGTCCGTAACCGTCTCGTCCAGGCTTACCAGGACGTGATGAACATGCCGCTGTAAGGATAGAAACGCATGGCCCTGTCGCTCTCCAAAGAATCGCTGAACACCGAAAAGGCTGGGCAGTGGTTCGACCGGCTGCAAAGCCTGCAGATCACCCGTCGGCTCGGCCTGATGGCGATGATCGCCGTGGCCGTGGCGGCAGGGCTGTTCGTGTTCTTCTGGTCGCAGAAGCCGGGCATGGTGCCGCTGTACACCGGGCTGGACCAGAAGGCCACGGCCGAGGCCACCGACCTGCTGCGCGCGGCGCAGATTCCCTTCCAGCTGGATCCCGCCACCGGCGGCATCACCGTGCCGGAAAAGAATCTGCACGATGCCCGCCTGAAGTTGGCCGGCTCCGGCCTGACCGACAGCGGCCGCCTGGGCTTTGAACTGATGGAGCGTGACCCCGGCTTCGGCGTCAGCCAGTTCATGGAGAACGCCCGCTACCAGCACTCGCTGGAAACCGAGCTCTCGCGCACCATCAACACGCTGCGCCCGGTCCGCGATTCGCGCGTGCATCTGGCCATTCCCAAGCCCAGCGCCTTCACCCGCCAGCGTGACGTGGCCAGCGCCTCGGTGGTGCTGGAACTGCGCGGTGGCCAGCAGCTCGAACGCGGCCAGATCGATGCGATCGTGCACATGGTCGCCGCCAGCATTCCCGACCTGGCGCCCGAGCGCGTCACCGTGGTCGACCAGAGCGGGCGCATGCTCAGCGTCTCCGATCCGAACAGCGAAGCGGCCATGAATGCTGCGCAGTTCGAGCAGGTGCGCCGCCAGGAAACCTCGTTCAACCAACGCATCCGCGAGCTGCTCGAACCGATGACCGGCCCCGGCCGGGTCAACCCGGAAGTCAGCGTGGACATGGACTTCTCGGTGATCGAAGAAGCCCGCGAGCTCTACAACGGCGAGCCGCAGAAACTGCGCAGCGAGCAGATGAGCGAAAACAGCAGCAACGTGCCCGGCCCGCAGGGTGTGCCCGGTGCTGCCAGCAATACACCGCCCGGCCCGGCCGCCGCGCCAGCCACGGCGCAGGCGCCGACGGAAACCTCCAAGAACGCGACCCGCAATTACGAGCTGGACCGCACCCTGCAGCACACCCGCCAGCCGGCCGGCCGCATCAAGCGCGTCTCGGTGGCGGTACTGGTGGACAACGTGCCGCGCGCCGGTGCCAACGGCAAGATGGCCGACCAGGCCCTCTCGGCGGCCGAGCTGACCCGCGTCGAAGCGCTGGTCAAGCAGGCGGTCGGCTTCGATGCCGAGCGTGGCGACACGGTCTCGGTGATGAATGCCCCGTTCGTGCGCGAAGTCACGCCGGTCGAAGGGCCGAAGTGGTGGGAGCTGCCGCAGGTGCAGGACGCATTGCGTCTGCTGCTTGGCGCCATCGTGGTGCTGGCCCTGGTGTTCGGTGTGCTGCGCCCGGCGCTGCGCTCGATCACCGGCCAGACCAAGCCCAAGGATGACGAGCTGGAACCCCACAGTGCCGATGTGCAGCTGGTCGACGATGGCGAAGGGCTGCCGGCGATCGGCAGCGAGCGCCTGCACGCGGCCGGACATGAACCGCTGGCGCTGCCGGTGGACTCTTACGAGGAACGACTGCGCATGGCGCGTGAAGCTGTAAAGACCGATTCCAAGCGCGTGGCCCAGGTGGTCAAGGGCTGGGTGGCCAATGATTGATGCACCTCCCCCGCTGACCGGCGTTCAGCGCGCCGCCGTCCTGCTGCTCTCGCTGGGTGAACTGGACGCGGCCGAAGTGCTGCGCCACATGGAGCCCAAGGAAGTCCAGAAGATCGGCATCGCCATGGCGACCATGACCGACATCACCCGCGAGCAGGTCGAGCGGGTCATGGACCAGTTCGGCAGCGAGCTGGGCTCCAAGACCTCGCTGGGCGTGGGCTCGGACGACTACATCCGCAACATGCTGGTGCAGGCGCTGGGCACCGAAAAAGCCGGCGGCCTGATCGACCGCATCCTGCTGGGGCGCAACACCACCGGCCTGGACGCGCTGAAGTGGATGGATCCGCGTGCCGTTGCTGACCTGGTGCGCAACGAGCACCCGCAGATCATCGCCATCGTGATGGCCCACCTGGAAACCGACCAGGCCGCCGACGCGCTCAAGCTGTTGCCCGAACGCACCCGCGTGGACGTGCTGCTGCGTATCGCCACGCTGGATGGCATTCCGCCGAACGCGCTCAATGAACTCAACGAGATCATGGAGCGCCAGTTCGCCGGCAACCAGAACCTGAAGTCGTCCAACGTGGGCGGCGTGCAGTGTGCGGCCAACATCCTGAACTTCATGGACAGCGGCCAGGATCAGGCGATCCTCGGTGAAATCGCTCGTATCGATGCCCCGCTGAGCGGCCGCATCCAGGACCTGATGTTCGTGTTCGACGATCTGGTGGACCTGGACGACCGCGAACTGCAGCTGGTGCTGCGCGAAGTCAGCGGCGAGCGCCTCGGCCTGGCCCTGCGCGGCGCCGACATCAAGGTGCGCGACAAGATCACCCGCAACATGTCCCAGCGTGCCGCTGAAATCCTGCTTGAAGACATGGAAGCCCGCGGCCCGGTGCGCCTGTCCGATGTGGAAGTGGCGCAGCGCGAGATTCTGGCGATCGTCAAGCGGATGGCCGATGAAGGCACCGTCACCATTGGCGGCAACGCGGAGGCCATGCTGTGAACAACGCCGTGCGCTGGCTTGCCCCGGACCTGCTGGCGGTGCCCGAGCCGCCGCCGGAAGAGCAGTTCGAACTCACCGAACCGGATCCGGACCATGAGCCGGAACCACTGCTGCAGCTGCCGACCCTGGAAGAAATCCAGGCGATCCAGGACAGCGCCGAGAAAGACGGTTTCGATCACGGTCACGCCGAAGGGCTGGCCCAGGGCCAAGCGGAAGTGCGCCGGCTGATCGCGCAGATCGAAGGCATCCTGGACAACTTCAGCCGGCCACTGGTGCGGCTTGAGAACGAAGTGGTCGCCGCACTCGGCGAGCTGGCGGTGCGTGTGGCCGGCAACCTGGTCGGGCGTGCCTACGAGGCCGAACCGGAACTGCTGGCGCAGCTGGTCAACGAGGCCGTGGATGCCGTCGGTGGCGCGAGCCGCGATGTGGAAGTCCGCCTGCATCCGGACGACATCGCTGCGCTGGCGCCGGTGCTCAACCTGGCCCCGAACCAGCGCCTGACGCCGGATCTGAGCCTGAGCCGCGGCGACCTGCGCGTGCATGCCGAGGCCGTGCGCATCGACGGCACGCTGGATGCACGCCTGCGCGGCGCACTGGATGCGGTCATCCGCAAAGCCGGAACCACCCCATGAACACCGAGACCTTGCCCCCACCTGCCGATTGGACCGCCGCGCGCAACCTGCGGCTGGCCTCGCGGCTGGACAACATCCGCCCGGATACCGCGCACGGCCGCGGCCTGATCCGCGAAGGCGTGCTACGCCGCGCGGTCGGCCTGACGCTGGAAGCAGTCGGCTGCGAGGCGCCGATGGGCGCCAGCTGCAAGGTCGAAGTGGCCGACGGTGGCTGGGTCGATGCCGAAGTGGTCGGCTTCGCCGGTGAACGTACCTACCTGATGCCCAGCGCCGAACTGCACGGCCTGCTGCCCAATGCGCGGGTTGTGCCCTCGCTCGGCCGCGGCGGCGTGGAAGTGGGCGAAGGCCTGCTCGGCCGCGTGATCGACAGCGACGGCGTGCCCCTGGATGGCAAGGGCCCGATCCGCGCCGAAGGCACCGTCGGCATGGCCGGCGTCTCGATCAATCCGCTCGCGCGTGAGCCGATCACCCAGCCGCTGGACGTGGGCGTGCGCGCGATCAACGCGCTGCTGCCGATCGGCCGCGGCCAGCGTGTCGGCCTGTTCGCCGGCTCCGGTGTCGGTAAATCGACCCTGCTGGGCATGATGACCCGCTACACCGCCGCCGATGTCATCGTGGTGGGCCTGATCGGTGAACGTGGTCGCGAAGTCCGCGATTTCGTGGAAAGCACGCTGGGCGAAGAAGGCCTGCGCCGTGCCGTGGTCGTGGCCAGCCCGGCCGACCGCCCGCCGCTGGCGCGCCTGCACGGTGCCTACCGCGCGACCGCGATCGCCGAGTGGTTCCGCGACCAGGGCTTGAATGTTCTGTTGCTGATGGACTCGCTGACCCGCTTCGCCCAGGCCCAGCGCGAGATCGGCCTGTCGGTCGGTGAGCCGCCGACCACCCGCGGCTATCCGCCGTCCGTATTCGCCAAGCTGCCCGCACTGGTTGAACGCGCGGGCAATGGCGCCAAGGGCCGCGGCTCGATCACCGCGTTCTACACCGTGCTGACCGAGGGCGATGATCCGCAGGATCCGATCGCCGATGCCGCACGCGCGATTCTTGACGGCCACATCCTGCTCTCGCGCCGCGTCGCCGACAGCGGTCTGTACCCGGCCATCGACGTGGAATCCTCGGTCAGCCGCGTGGTCACGGAAATTGCCGACGAACCGTGGCGCCTGCGTATCCGCAAGCTCAAGCGGCTGGTCTCGGCGTACTCGGCCAACCGCGACCTGATCGCGATCGGTGCGTATCAGCGCGGCAACGACCCGGCGACCGACGAGGCGCTGGAGCGCTGGTCGGACATTGTTGAATTCCTCGGCCAGGACGTCGGCAAAGCCGCCGACCTGCCGCACAGTCAGGCCGCCCTCAAGCGGCTGGTGGAACCAGAGAGTTAAGCCATGATCCAATCCAAGCGCTTCGACCCCTTGCTGAAACGAGCCCAGGACCACGAAGACGAGGTCGCCCGCGACCTGGCCGAGCGCCAGCGTGCACTCGACACGCATGTGTCGCGCCTGGATGAGCTGCGCCGCTACGCCGAGGAATACGCTGGTGCCCAGATGTCGGCCACCAGCCCGGCCCAGCTGATGAACCGCCGCGCCTTCCTGGATCGCCTGGACAGTGCGGTCGCCCAGCAGCGCCAGACCGTGGACAACAACCGCGAGAAAGTGGACGCCGAGCGCGCCCGCCTGTTGCTGGCCAGCCGTGACAAGCAGGTGCTGGAACAGCTCGCCGCCAGCTACCGCGCGCAGGAAAAGGTGGTCACCGACCGCCGCGACCAGCGCGAGATGGACGACCTCGGCGCCCGCCGCTCGCGCCAGGCGCAGCGCGAAGAAGGCGAGAACGGAGGCAGCCCGTGATGCCCCCCGCCATGCTCGGCGGTGCCGCGTCCGCACAGAATGCGGGCGGCACCTCGTCCAGCCCCCGCCCGGACAGCACCCGCGGCAACGACCGTCGGGACTTTGACGCGCTGCTCAAGCCAGGTAGCGAGGCGCCCGGCAACGACACGCCGCGCAAAGCGGGCAGCAGCCGCGACGCAAACAAGAACGCCACGACCGCCACCGCCCGCCAGGACAAGGACGCAGCGACGCGCCCCGCCACGCCCGGCGCCAAGGAGGCAGACGACAAGGTCGCCACCACCGATACCGCTGCCACAGCACCGGCCACGGCGGAGAAGCCGGCCGCCGAACCGGCCGACGACACTGAAGCCGCATGGCCGCCGCTGGGGCTGGCCGGGCTGGCATTGAACGGCCTGCCGGTAGCGGCGCCCGCGCCCGCGCCCGTCACACCCGTGGCGACCGGCGCCGCCGCGGGCGCCAATGCGGCCCTGCCTGCTTTGGCCACCACAGCCCCGGACGCCAACGCCACCACGCCGGCGCTGGCTGCCGCGCCATCCACCGCCGGCGCCATCGCCCTGCCCGCCTTGGCCACCGAGGCCGCGCCGGCCGACGATGTCCCGCTGCTCAAGACCTTCACGGACGCCTTGAACGCAGCCACCAACGATGGTCCCGATGCCCCCGCCAGCCCGCTGCTGCATGCGCTGCAGGGCATGACCGAGGCCAAGCCGACGGTGGCGAGCCTGTTCACCGGCTCGCCGACCGCCACCCCGCACCTGGGCGGTGAGGATTTCGACGATGCCGTCGGCGCGCGCGTCGGTTGGCTGGCGGACCAGAAGATCGGCCACGCCCACATTAAGATCACCCCGAACGACCTCGGCCCGATCGAGGTGCGCCTGCAGCTGGACGGCGACAAGGTCCATGCGACCTTCACCAGCGCCCACGCCGACGTGCGCCATGCACTGGAAAGCAGCCTGCCGCGCCTGCGCGACCTGCTTGGCGAGCAGGGTTTCCAGCTTGGCAATGCCGACGTCGGCCACCAGCAGACCGCGCCCGATGGCGGGCGTGGCGATGGCCGCGGCGGAATGAACGGCGACGACGGAGAACCGGCGCTGGCCGACACCACGCTGTCGCCCTCGCAGTTGATCCGCCAGCGCGGCCTGGTCGACGCCTACGCGTGATCGCGTAGCGGCTGCGCGGGCTCAACCACCCCGCCAGAAACCCGACGCACGCCTTCTCGAGCATTCAGGCACGCCCTTTGCATGTAGGCAGGAAGCAATCCTCTGGAGCTTCCCCTCGTGGCCGCAGCCGCCGATAAAACCAAGAAATCCGCCGACAAGGACAAGACCGCCAAGCCGCGCAGTCCGCTCCTGGTCACCGCCCTGGTCGCGGTGCTCGCCGCTGGCGCCGCCGGTGGCGGGGTCTGGTACTTCACCCAGTCCAAGCACGATGACAAGGCCGCCAAGCCGGCCGCCAGCAAATCCGCGGTGCCTGCCCCGGCCCAGTACTTCGGCCTTGAGCCGCCGTTCGTGGTCAACCTCAACAGCAGCTTCGACGGCCCGCGCTACCTGCAGGTCGAAGTGCAGCTGATGAGCCGCGACCCGGCCGCGATGGAGGCGATCAAGCTGCATGCGCCGGCCATCCGCGCCAAGCTGCTGATGCTGTTCTCCCAGGTCGAGCCGAGCGACATCGCCGACCGCGCCGGCAAAGAGCGCCTGCAGGCCAGTTCACTGGCTGAAGTGCAGAAGCTGCTCAAGGCCGAGACCGGCAAGCCCGGTGCCGACGAATTGCTGTTCACCAGTTTCGTGACCCAGTAAGGGCGACCATGAATGACCTGCTTTCCCAGGACGAGATCGATGCCCTGCTGCATGGCGTGGACTCCGGTGCGGTCGAGACCGACATCGATGCGCCCACGCCCGGCGAGGCGCGCTCGTACGATTTCGCCAGTCAGGACCGCATCATCCGCGGCCGCATGCCGACCCTGGAAATGGTCAACGAGCGCTTCGCGCGCCTGTGGCGCATCGGCCTGTTCAACCTGATCCGTCGCTCGGCCGAGCTCTCCGTGCGCGGCATCGAGCTGATCAAGTTCAACGACTACATGCACTCGCTGTACGTGCCGACCAACCTCAACCTGATCCGCTTCAAGCCGCTGCGCGGGACCGGGCTGATCGTGTTCGAGCCGACGCTGGTGTTCGCGATCGTGGACAACTTCTTCGGCGGTGATGGGCGCTACCCGACCCGCATCGAAGGCCGCGAGTTCACCGCCACCGAGATGCGCGTGATCCACCTGCTGCTCAAGCAGACCTTCGCCGATCTGCAGGAAGCCTGGGCGCCGGTGATGGATGTGGAGCTGGAGTACATCAACTCCGAGATCAATCCGCACTTCGCCAACATCGTGACGCCGCGCGAGTATGTGGTGGTCTGCCGCCTGCATGTCGAGCTTGACGGCGGTGGCGGCGACATCCACGTCACCCTGCCCTACTCGATGCTCGAGCCGATCCGCGAGTTGCTCGATGCCGGCATCCAGAGCGACCGCAACGATCGCGACGCCAGCTGGGGCGTGATGCTGCGCGAGCAGCTCAACATCGCCGAGGTAACGCTCTCCAGCGTACTGGCCACCAAGCGCATGAGCCTGCGCGACCTGACCAAGCTGAAGATCGGCGATGTGCTGCCGATCGAGCTGCCCAAGCAGGTGCCGGTGTGCGTGGAAAACGTACCGGTGTTCACCGGCGAGTTCGGCGTCGCCAACGGTTTCAACGCGGTGAAGATCACCGCCACCCATCCCCCGGGCATCCGCCCACGCGTTCCCGTACTGCAGGAAGACCCGCAATGAACGATATCGAATCCAACGTGCCGGCACCGGCACAGTTCACCCAGCTGCAGTCCGATGACACCACGGTCGGCGACGAGCTCAACCTGGATGTGATCCTGGATGTGCCGGTGACGCTGTCGCTGGAAGTGGGCCGCGCCCGCCTGCCGATCCGCAATCTGCTGCAGCTCAACCAGGGCTCGGTGGTGGAACTGGAGCGCGGTGCCGGCGAATCGCTGGATGTGTTCGTCAACGGCACCCTGATCGCCCATGGCGAGGTGGTGGTGATCAATGACCGCTTCGGCGTGCGCCTGACCGACGTGGTCAGCCCGAGCGAACGGATCCGGAGACTGCGTTGAGTGCCGGGCTGCTGATCGCGGCCGGCGCCTCGACCGTCAAGGTCGGCCAGCATGCCGCCGCTGCACCGAGCATGTTCGGTGCAGTGCTGGCTCTGCTCGGCGTGCTGGCGTTGATCGTCGGGCTGGGCTGGTTGCTCAAGCGCATGCCCGGCAGCGGCTTCCGGCCGGCCGAAGGGCTGCGCGTGGTGGCCAGCCTGACCGTCGGCGCGAAAGAGCGCGTGGTGGTGGTCGAGGTCAATGGCACCCAGCTGCTGCTGGGCGTCACTGCCGGCGGCATCAACACGCTGCATCAGCTGCCCGAACCCCTGCCGGCCCCGACGCCGGCGCGCCGTCCCGATTTCAAACACCTCCCGAATTTCGCGCAGCTGCTGCAACAGCGGCTGCGCAAGGAATCCTGACCATGCGTGGCCCCCGTACTTCCTGGACCCGTTACCTGCCGCTGTTGCTGACTGCTCTGCTGTGCGCGCTGCCGGCCCTGGCCTGGGCCGCGCCCGGCGTGCCGGGTGTGCCGGCGCTGCCGGATGTGAATGTCGGCAAGATCGGCGGGCAGCCGGTCAGCCTGCCGCTGCAGACGTTGCTGCTGATGACGGCGATCACCCTGATCCCGTCGATGCTGCTGGTGCTGACCGCGTTCACCCGCATCATCATCGTGCTGGGCCTGCTGCGCCAGGCGCTGGGCACCGGCCAGACCCCGTCCAACCAGGTGCTGCTCGGCCTGGCGCTGTTCCTCACCGCGATGGTGATGCTGCCGGTGTGGCAGAAGGCGTGGGGCAGCGGCATGGCGCCGTACCTCAACGGCGAGATCGATTTCCAGACTGCCTGGACCCTGACTACCCAGCCGCTGCGCGCCTTCATGCTGGCGCAGATCCGCGAGACCGATCTGATGACCTTTGCCGGCATGGCCGGCCACGGCACCTACGACAGTCCGGATGCCATCCCGTTCCCGATCCTGGTCGCCTCGTTCGTCACCAGCGAGCTCAAGACCGCCTTCGAAATCGGCTTCCTGATCTTCATTCCCTTCGTGATCATCGATCTGGTCGTGGCCAGCGTACTGATGTCGATGGGCATGATGATGCTCTCGCCGATGCTGGTCTCCGCCCCGTTCAAGATCCTGTTGTTCGTGCTGGTGGATGGCTGGGTTCTGGTGGTGGGCACGTTGGCCGCCAGCTTCAATGCGGCCTGACCGCCCCACCCTGTTGATCGAAACGGACCCGAGACTGACATGACGCCCGAACTTGCCCTGACCGAACTGCGTGGTGGCCTGATCACCGTGCTGTGGGTTGCCGGCCCGCTGCTGCTCACCGTGCTGATCGTCGGCGTGGTGGTTGGCGTGGTCCAGGCGGCGACCCAGCTCAACGAGCCCACCATCGCCTTCGTCGCCAAGGCTGCGGCGTTGACCGTGGTGTTGTTCGCCCTGGGCAGCCTGCTGATCGGCCACCTGGTCGAGTACACCACGCTGCTGTTCCAGCGCATTCCCCATCTGATCGGCTGAGGCAGCCGCCGTGGATTCCGCGACCCAGATGGCCGCCGATGGCCTGCAGGCCTTCGGCATGATCGGCACGATCCTGTGGACGATGCTGCGCATCGGCGCGATGCTGATGGCCATGCCGCTGATCGGTACGCGTGCGGTGCCGTCCCGGATCCGCGTGCTGCTCGCCGGCGCATTGGCGATCGCGCTGTCGCCGATGCTGCCGCCGGTGCCGGAATGGACCGGCTTCGATGCGGCCACAGTGCTGACCATTGCCCGCGAACTGGCGATCGGTGTTTCGATCGGCTTCGTGCTGCGCCTGGTCTTCGAAGCCGGCGCGATGGCCGGCGAACTGGTCGCCCAGGGCACCGGCCTGGCCTTCGCACAGATGAGCGATCCACTGCGCGGCGGCAGTTCCGGCGTGATCGGGCAGTGGTTCTACCTGCTGTTCGGCCTGCTGTTCTTCACCGTCAACGGCCACCTGGCGCTGATCTCGCTGTTGATGGACAGCTACAAGGCCTTGCCGATCGGCACCTCGCTGCCCGATCCGCAGGCATTCCTGAGCATCGCCCCGACCTTCCTGCTGCAGGTGTTCCGTGGCGCGCTCACGCTGGCACTACCGCTCACCGTGGCGATGCTGGCGATCAACCTGGCCTTCGGCGTGCTGGCCCGTGCAGCGCCTGCGCTGAACCCGATCCAGCTCGGCCTGCCGGTCGCACTGCTGTTGGGCCTGTTCCTGCTGACCGTGCTGGCCGGCGAGATGGGGCCGCCGGTGCAACGCCTGTTCAATGCGGCCTTCGATGCCGCCGACAGTGTCAGCCGCTGACCCGGGACACGCGGCGGGACACCTCGTGCCGCCATGGGTTGGGGGCACTCACGCCACTTGCGGAGCACCGGGGGCCTGACGGTAGTCTTGAGCGCTCGACGGCAGTGCCTTTGCAACGCAATGACAGAATCTTCACCGTGTCTTTGCGGTGATGGCCGGGCGTCCTGTCGTATCGCTCAGATGTTGACCAGGGAGAGCGTCTTCCATGCTGATCGGCAGCTATACCCCGTGGTTGGTGGTGATTTCGTTTCTTGTCGCAGTACTGGCCTCCTTCACCGCGCTGGATATGTCCAGCCGGGTGACGACCGCCACCACGCGCCGCACCACCTGGTTGTGGTTGGTCGGCGGCGGCTGCGCGATGGGGCTGGGCATCTGGTCGATGCACTTCATCGGCATGCTCGCCTTCCAGTTGCCGATCCCGCTCGGCTATGCGTTTGGCCTGACCACCGTCTCGCTGTTGGCCGCCATGGCCTCTTCCATCTTCGCGCTGTGGCTGGTCTCGCAGCCGACCCTGCCGCACGGGCGGCTGGCGCTTGGCGCCGTGCTGATGGGCAGTGGCATCGCCTCGATGCAGTACCTGGGCATGGCCGCGCTGCACATGCAGCCCGGCATCGACTACCACGCTGGCTGGGTGGCGCTGTCACTGCTGATCGCAGTGGCGGCCTCGTGGACGGCCCTGTTCATTGCCTTCCGTCTGCGCAGCACGCACCGCCGCCTGCGCGACCGCGCCGCACCGGCACTGGTGCTGGGCACCGCGATCGTGGGCATGCATTACACCGGCATGGCCGCCGCCCGCTTTCCGGCGGGCAGCATCTGCGGTGCTGCGGGCGGTGATGGCCTGCAGGCGCAATGGCTGGCACTGGTGGTGCTGGCCCTGACCATCGCGATCCTGGCGGTGGTCTTGATCGTGTCCTGGCTGGACCAGCGCATGGAGGCGCAGCTGCTGCGGCTGCGCAATACCGACCTGAGCAGCTCGCTGGATGATGCGCAGGCCGAGTTGACCCAGGCGGCCCTGCACGATCCCCTGACCCGCCTGCCGAACCGCCGGCTGCTGCAGCAGCGCATCGAGCAGGCCCTGGCCGAGGCCGAACAGCGCGGCAGCCGCTTCGCGGTGATGTTCATGGATCTGGACGGCTTCAAGCAGGTCAACGATGCCTACGGCCACCAGACCGGCGATGCGCTGCTGGTGGCCGTGGG
>NZ_JBHFHW010000042.1:308874-324020 GCF_057333975.1 Stenotrophomonas sp. AGC87 | reverse complement strand
GGGGGGGGCCGTCGCCGACCGCACCCGCAAGCTGCTGCGGCCGGCGGACATGTTGGCGCGGCTGGGCGGCGATGAGTTCGTGCTGGTGGTGCCGATCGAGAACGACGAGGACGTGGCGACGCTGGCCAGCCGCCTCATCCAGACCGTCGGCAACGAGCCACTGCTGCCGCGCCACGACCTGCAGGTGACCGCCAGCATCGGCATCGCGATCTGCCCGGACCACGCCGCCAGCGAGCGCCAGCTGATGGCCTTCGCCGATGCGGCGATGTACCAGGCCAAAGAAGCCGGTCGCAACGCGTACGTGCTGTTTGCGGACTGGATGAATGACAGCGCCGAGCAGCAGTTCCAGCTGCTGGCCGATCTGCGCCGCGCCATCGGCAGCGAGCAGCTGTTCCTGCACTACCAGCCCAAGACCCGCGTCGCCGGGCAATCGATCAGCGGGGCCGAAGCGTTGATCCGCTGGCGGCATCCGCAACAGGGCCTGATTCCACCGGACCGTTTCATCCGGCTGGCCGAACGCAGCGGCGTGATCAACGAGATCGGGCGCTGGGCACTGGATGAAGCCTGCCGCCAGCTGCGCGTGTGGCACGACGCCGGGCATGACGGCTGGACGGTGTCGGTGAACCTCTCGCCTGTCCAGTTCGCCTCGCCCAACCTGCTGAAGGAAGTCCGCGAGGCGCTGCAGACCCATCGTATCGAGCCGCGCCGGCTGATCCTGGAGATCACCGAAAACACGGTGATGCGCGACACCGAGGCCAGCCTGACCCTGCTGCAGGCCATGGCGGCGTTGGGGGTGGGGATCTCCATCGACGACTTCGGCACCGGCTACTCCAGCCTGTTGTATCTCAAGCGCCTGCCGGCCACCGAGATCAAGATCGACCATGCGTTTGTGCGCGACCTGGAAAACAGCTCCGAGGATGTGGTGATCGTTTCGGCAATCGTGGCCCTGGGGCATGCGCTGGATATGGACATCGTCGCCGAAGGCGTCGAGACCGCCGGCCAACGGGCTTACCTGGAGCGGTTGGGCTGCGACTACCTGCAGGGGTATCTGCTCGGCCGGCCGATGGACGCGGAGCGCTTCATGCAGCTGCACGACCACCCGCGCCCACGGGTGGAGATGGCCGCCGGATGGAAGGCGCAGGCACGGCCGGGCGCGGCGGCGGGCTAGCGGCACGCGCTGGAAATTGACGGCTGCGCGCAATACCCTGCCCATACCATGGGAATAGCAGGCAGCAGGATGTCAGGGAAGAATGTGTTTGACGGTCCGCGCTGGCAGCGCGATCTTGTTCGTTTCCTTCCCTTGAAGAGCCAGTTCGTGCTCTCAGGGAACATCCGCGACCTGCAGGCAGCCGAAGTGGCGCCGGGCACGGTAACCGCGCAGAGCTTCAACCAGATCCTGTGCAACACCCTGCTCGACCAAGGCTACGCGCAGGTGCTGGGCTGGGACCCGTTGGCCGGTTTCCGCGGCCTGGAACGCCCCGGCACCGATCGCGCCAGCGGCATCGCCCTGCTGCAATCGCTGGGACTGACCCCGGTGGACGGCGCCGCGCCTGCCGGTATCGATCTGCTCAGTGCCACGCTCCAACGGCTGGTCGTCCGCCAGGGCGAGCCCGTGGCCTTGATCATCGATTTCGCTTCGCGCCTGGCGGTGCGCAGCGACGCCCTCAGCGCGGCCGAACACCAGCTGTTCACCCAAGCCCTGGTGCTCTCCCACCAGGCCCGCAGCCGACCGGGCGGCGTGCAGCGCAAGCCGTTCTTCAACACGGTGCTCTGGGTGGTGGAGAAGGAAGGTGACCTGCCCGACTGGCTGCTGGTCGGCAACCCGCGCATCCGCCACGTTCCGGTGGCCAAGCCGGACCAGCTCACCCGGCGCGCACTGGCCCCGGCCCTGCTCAAGGGCCTGGCCGGTGCCCAAGACGCCAGCGCCGAGGCGACCGCGCAGGCGGTGGACGCCTTCGTGCAGAGCACCGAGGGGCTGCTGTTGCTGGACCTCAGTGCCATCGCCCAGCTGGCCCGGGTCGAAGGCGTGGCGGTGGACCAGATCGGCGACGCCGTGCGCCGCTACAAGGTCGGCGTCACCGAAGACCCCTGGCTGCGCATCGACCGGCAGCGCATCCGCCTGGGCGATACGTTCGTCCACCAGCGGGTCAAGGGCCAGCACCATGCGGTGACCCACATGCTGGACATCGTCAAGCGCGCCATGACCGGCGTGGGTGCAAGCCGCAAGGGCAACCGGCCGCGCGGCGTGGCATTCCTGGCCGGTCCGACCGGCGTGGGCAAGACCGAGCTGGCCAAAACCGTCACCAGCCTGCTGTTCGGCGACGAAAGCGCCTACATCCGGTTCGACATGTCCGAATTCAGCGCCGAGCATTCCGACCAGCGGCTGATCGGCGCCCCGCCCGGCTACGTCGGCTACGACGTGGGCGGCGAACTGACCAACGCCATCCGCGAGAAACCGTTCAGCGTGGTCCTGTTCGATGAGATCGAGAAGGCCCATCCGCGCATCCTCGACAAGTTCCTGCAGATCCTCGACGACGGCGTGCTTACGTCCGGGCGTGGCGACCGCGTGTATTTCTCCGAAGCGCTGATCGTGTTCACCTCCAACCTGGGCATCTACCGCCAGGGCGAGCATGGCGAGCGCGTGGCGAACGTGTTGCCCGGCGAGCCCTTCGAGCAGGTGCGGAGCAAGGTGCACGACGAAATCGACCGGCACTTCAAGCTGGTCCTGAACCGGCCGGAGATCCTCAACCGGATCGGCGAGAACATCATCGTGTTCGATTTCATCCGCGAGGAGGTCGCCGTGCAGATCTTCGACCAGATGGTCGACGCAACCCTGGCCGACCTGCAGGCCCAGCAGTTGCACGTGACCCTGGCCGCGCCGGCCCGCGATGCGTTGCGGTCGCTCTGCCTGAAGGACCTGTCCAACGGCGGGCGCGGCATCCGCAACCAGCTCGAGGCGCACCTGCTCAACCCGCTGGCGCGTGCACTGTTCGACCAGGACGCGCAGCCCGGCCAGCAGTTCACCATCGTTGCGGTGGATGCCAACGTCCTCAAGCTGGCGCGCGGTTGAACCGACCACTGCAGCTGTCACGCGTGCATTTCCCGGTGACCACGCTGGGGCCGGGGCAGCGCCTGGGCATCTGGTTCCAGGGCTGCAGCATCCGCTGCAGCGGCTGCATTTCAGCCGACACCTGGGGCCCGGGGCGCACGGTCGTCGACGTGGCCAGCCTGCTCGAGCAGGTGGCGCCGTGGCTGCACGAGGCCGACGGCATCACGATTTCCGGCGGCGAGCCGTTCGACCAGTTCGACGCGCTGCTGCAGATGCTGGTGGGGCTGCGCCAACGCACCGCCGCGGACATCCTGGTGTACAGCGGGCACCCGCTGGAAACGCTGCAGCCCATGCTGGACCAGGCGCGCGACCTGATCGACGCGGTGATCAGCGACCCCTACCTTGAACATGCAGCCCAGTCGCTGGCGCTGCGTGGCAGCGACAACCAGCGCCTCACCCTGCTCACCGCGCTCGGTCGGGCGCGCCTGGCCGGCCTGGCGCGCACCAGCACGCCGGCCGACAAGGCACTTGACCTGATGTTCGATGCCACCGGCACCGTCTGGATGGCCGGTATCCCCCGCCGCGGCGACCTGCTGCGCCTGCGCGAGCTGCTGCGCGCGCAGGGCCATCAGGTGCAGACCAGCGCACACACTTCATCGCGTCGTCCAGCCGAGTAAGTCCATGATTCGTTTTTGCCCCAATTGCCACACCGAACGCGCGTTGGCCGAGATGTTCTGCGAAGGCCTTGTTGACGCGCACGCGTGCGGCTGGGATCTGGCCGGCGAGCCGATCCACCCCGCTGGCTGGCGGCCACAGAGCGTGGTGACCCAGGCAGCGGTGCAGGCCTCGACGGTCGGCGCCGCCGCAGCGGACGTGCTCTGCGACAACGGCCACCCGATGACGCCCGGCGACCTGATGTGCCTGCACTGTGGCGCCAGCGCAGCGGACGCGACGGCGGCGGCAGAGCTGCCGCCCCCGGCCGCCGACAGCAGCGAAACGGTCATCGATGGCTGGCGCCTGCTGCGCCAGATCAGCAGTACCGACGGCGTGCGTGACCGCTACCAGGCCGAACACACCGCCACGGCGGTACAGGCCGTGCTCACCCTGTACCGCCCCGGTGCCGAACCCGACCCGGCCATCTACGATGTGATCCGCCGCCTGCCCCGCGCGCACGTGCCGGAGATCATCGCCACCGGGCGCTGGGACGACCGCGCCTTTGAAGTAGTGGAAATGCTCACCGGTGGCACCCTGGCCGAGCTGGGCAACGTGATCGGCGACCGCGATGCGGTCCGGCATATCGTCAGCGAACTGGGGCAGGCGCTGCATGCGTTCAACGAAGCCGGGCTGCGCCACCGCGACCTGCGCCCGGCCAGCCTGCTGGTACGGGCCCGCACGCCGCTGGATCTGGTGATCAGCGGATTCGGTTCGGCGCGGTTGTCCGAGTTCGACCTGGACATCGTCTCGCCCCTGGAGATCAGCCGCTACATGGCGCCCGAGGCGATCGCCGGTGGCGTGGCGGCGGCGTCGGACTGGTGGAGCCTGGGCATGATCCTGCTCGAACAGCTCACCGACGGCGCCTGCTTCGACGGCATCCATCCCAATGCGTTCCTGATCCACGTGCTGGCCAATGGTGTTCCGATCCCGGATACGTTGGACCCGGAGCTGGCGCTGCTGCTGCGTGGGCTGCTGGCCCGCGACCGCCACCATCGCTGGCAATGGCCGCAGGTAGCCGACTGGCTGGCCGGTATTGCCGTGCCGGCGCCGCCGGCGGCGCAACACGCGCAGGATGAGGGCGACGGCGCCAGCCTGCCGCTGGGCACGCGCCGCTACCATCGCCCCGCGGTGTTCGCGCTGGCCGCCGCCCAGGCCGACGGCTGGGACCAGGCCCTGGACCACCTGCTGCGCGGGGGCATCGTCACCTGGGCCGAGCAGGTCGGCCTGCCCGCCACCCGCATCGCCGGGCTGCGCCAGATCGCCCGCCACGAAGGCATCGAAGACGATTTCAGGCTGATGCTGGCGTTGAAGGTGCTCAACCCGGAAATGCCGTTGATCCATCGTGGCGACATCGTCACGCCAGGCTGGTTGCTTGAGCACCCGCTGGAGGGCTACCGGCTGGTCAGCGGGTCGGTGCCGGACCTGCTGGAACACCTGCAGACCGACAACTGGCTGTGCAGGCTCAAGCGGCGCGAGGAAAGCGTACGCCAGCGCGCGCTGCACCAGCACATCGCCTTGGTCGAAGAATCCCTGCGCGTCTATCTGCTGTCTACTTCGCGGGCCAAGCTGGCCTCGCAATGGCAGGAACGCCAGCGCCTGCTGCCCGACACCGCGCATCCCGGGCTGCTGTCGCTGGCCGAGCGCAGGGTGGTGGCCGAAGAAGACCTGATCGTGTTGCTGAGCGCGGAGATCGGCCAGTTCCGCAGCGCCGAGGCCATCCTCGTCGAGGCTGCCACACTGGCCGCCAGCGCCGGTCTCGAGGCCTTCGACAACGACGCAGCCGCGGCCCTGCTGCTGCAACCGCGTACCGAGCTGTATCGCAGCGTGGACGCGCGCATCCTGGGCTTCGCCCGTTCCGGCATGCCCGTGGTGGATGGCTGGGCCGAACAGTTCCGGCTGGAACGGCGCATGCCGCTGGCGCGCGCCCTGGTGGTGCTGGCCGTGCCCGCCAGCCGCTGGCTGCAGCCACAGAAGCAGCAGTACGTCTCGCAGATCCTGGACTTCTTCGAAAAGAAGGTCGTCACCGCGGTTATGCGCGGGCCGCTGGTGCGCATGAGCATCGGCAAGACCACCGCACGCGTGGACATGCACGAAGTCGACAGCACCCGGCGCCCCGCCGCCGCACTGCTCGATCACCTGTTGCAGCGCAACGCGCGCGCCGTCCAGCTGGACCCCGAATCGTTCCAGCGCACCCCGCAGCTGGAACCCCGCCTGATGGCCCTGGCACGGCAGAGCGCGCTGTACAAGCGCGACACCGGCATCGACGGGCTGTATCTGGGCTTTCCGTTCCTGCTCAGCCGCGATCCGCGCGGCACGTCACGCACCCGGATCATTCCGCTGCTGCTGTGGCCGGTCACGCTGCTGCTGGAACCGGGCACGCGCGGCCAAGTCGGGCTGGCCTTCGATGGCGAACGCGAGGAAGTGCGGCTCAACCCTGCCCTTGAAAGCGTGCTGGGCACCGAAACCTGCAAGCGCTGGCGCAGCACTGCCGACGAACTTCTGGGGCGCTCGGCGATCCGGGCCGCCGATGTGATGGATGCCTTCGGGATGCTGGCCACGATCCGCTCGCGCAGCCTGGTGGGCCTGCCCCCCAGCAGCGTGGAGGTGGCCCCTTACCAGGACGAACTGGACTGCGCCGCGGTGCTCTTCCATGTCACCTTCATGGGCCAGGCCATCGGCGAAGACCTGCGCCAGCTCAAGGTTATGTCGCCGTCCGGCACCGGTCTTGAAACCGCGTTGCGGCTGGCACCGCCGACCGACGCCGACGGCCCCTCGCCGCCTTCCGCGCCGGAGCTGCAGCGATACTTCACCGTAGCCAGCGATCCCTCGCAGGAAGCGGCGGTGCTGCAGGCCCGGCAGGGGCCGGGCCTGTTGATCGAAGGCCCACCCGGCACTGGCAAGAGCCAGACCATCGTGAACATGGTGGCCGACGCGATCGGCCGGCAACGCAGCCTGCTGGTCGTCTGCCAGAAGCACGCTGCGTTGGAAGTGGTGCACAAGCGCCTGGTCGCCGAAGGGCTGGGCCAGCGCGTGGTCATGCTCAACGACGTCAACCGCGACCGCGAACCGGTCATCCGCAGCATCCGCGAGCAGCTCGATGCCCTCTTCACCGCCGGCGCCACGCAATCGGCCTGGCAGCAGCAACGCCAGCAGGTGGCCGCGCGGATCGAGGCGCTGGAAGGCGAACTGGACCGCCACCAGCACAGCCTGCACCAGATCGACGATGCCACCGGGCTGAGCTACCGGCGCCTGCTCGGCGAACTGATCGCGCTGGACACCGGCACGCCCCCGCTGGTCTTGCCGGCCCTGCGCCAACGGCTGCTGGCACTGGACCTGCCCACCCTGGTGCAGCGCGAGGAAGCGTGTTCGCCGTTGATCCGGTTGTGGCTGCCGGCCCGTTACGAAGGTAGCCCGCTGGCGCAGTTGCGTCCCTTCGCGGCCGACGCGGACACCCTTGCCGCGTTCGTTGCCGCCCTGCAGGCCTTCACTGCGGCCGAACAGCACCGGCAGGCGATCCTGCTGGCACACCCGGCCAGCTTCGAGCTGGACGATCCCGCTCCGCACCAGGCGTGGAAGTCGGCGCACGTGGCGACCCTGCTCGGCCTGGACGACGCACAACGGATCCGGCTGGCTCGCTGGCTGCCGCTGTTCCGCACCGCACGCGCGGGCCAGCCAAGCCAGGGCGACATCGCGCTGGACCGGCTGCACCAGATCGAGCACGCCGTGGCGGCGCTCGACCTCGACGCCTTCTCCAGCACGCTGTCGCCGGCCCTTACCGGCGTCGACGAGCGCACGCTGGCGCAGCTGCAGCGCGACGCCACGCGCGTCCTGGGGGCACGCGGCCTGCTGGCCCGCCTCAACCCGCTGCACCTGCTGCGCCGGCGACGGGTGAACCGTGTCCTGCAGGAGCAGGCCCACGCGACAGGCGAAGCGGGCGCCGCAGCACTGCTGGCCGCCGCGACGCTGGAAGCACGCTTGCGCCCGCTGCGCAACGAACTGGCCGGCTTGCACCAGCAGCTGGCGCTGGACCCGGTGGGCCAACGGACCGGCATGGCGCTGGGCCCGATGGCACGCGCCAGCGGGCGCCAACTGCTGGATGTGCAGGCACTGGCCCAGGCGCTGGCGCAGTCGCCACGCCCCCAGCAGGCCGATGAGGCTGCCCTGGCGGGCGACCGCGCGCACCTGGAGGCACTGCTGCAGGACCTGGATGCCTCGCTGGCGCGGCATGCCACCCGCCATGCCAGCGCGCAGCAGCTCGCCTT
The DNA here is from genome assembly GCF_057333975.1 of Stenotrophomonas sp. AGC87. NCBI lineage: Bacteria > Pseudomonadati > Pseudomonadota > Gammaproteobacteria > Lysobacterales > Lysobacteraceae > Stenotrophomonas > Stenotrophomonas sp. AGC87. The sequence goes on along the minus strand of NZ_JBHFHW010000042.1, from coordinate 315,995 downwards.
GCTGGCCGACTGGCTGGAGCAGACGCTGACCGACGCATTGGCCGCGGCCATCGCCCACAACCAGAGCAATGCCCAAGTGTTGCAGCACCTGCAGGATTCCCTGCCCCATCTGGCCGCCTACCAGGCCTTCCGCGGGCGCGCCGGGCAGCTGTCGGCCGCAGACCTGGACCTGCTGGCACTGCTGCGCCAGCTGCAACCGCAGCTGGATACCGTCGCCAGCGACGCGCTGGAGCCGGCCGTGCGCCGCCTGCTGCATCGCGAAGCACGCCTGGGCTGGAAGCACCGCATGGAGCAGGCGATCCCGGCACTGCAGTTCGGCCAGGATGAAACCCAGGCCAAGGTCGCCAGCCTGGCCGCTGCCGACCAGCAGATGCGCCGGCTCAACCGTCAGATGCTGGGCACCCACATCGACCTGCAGCAGTTGGGCAACCGCAAGCAGTGGGAAGACGTAACCCGGCTGACCGGGCGCCGTTCGCGCCGCCTGCGCGAGTTCATCGAGCTGGGCAGCGAACTGGGCCTGATGCACCTGCGCCCGATCTGGCTGATGAACCCGGACGTGGCCAGCCGCGTGCTGCCACTGCAGGCGGGGCTGTTCGACACGGTGATCTACGACGAAGCCTCGCAGATGCCGGTCGAGTTCGCCCTGCCCACGCTGTTCCGTGGCCGGGTCACGGTCGTCAGCGGGGATGAGAAGCAGATGCCGCCCACTGCCTTCTTCTCCAGCCGGGTGGAAAGCGATGAAGCCGAGGTCTTCGATGGCGACGAGCCCGATGCCGAGGTCGATGCCGAGCAGCGCGACGCCTTCGAGGAAACCTGGAACCGGCGCGAGATCAAGGATTGCCCGGACCTGCTGCAGCTGGCCCGCAGTGCCCTGCCCAGCACCACGCTGCAGATCCACTACCGCTCGGCATACCGCGAACTGATCGGCTTCTCCAACGCAGCCTTCTACGGCAACCGGCTCAACGTGCCGGTGCGCCATCCGCGCAGCAGCATCGCGCGGATCAAGCCACTGGAACTGATCCAGGTCGACGGTGTGTACCAGCACCAGAGCAACCCAGCCGAAGCGGCGCGGGTGGTGGAGTACCTCGCCCAGTTGTGGCAGCCCCCCTATGCCGCCCGCCCCTCGGTGGGCGTGGTCACCTTCAACCGCAAGCAGGCCGAGCTGATCGAAGAGCACCTGGAGCAGCGCGCCGGGCAGGATGCCGCCTTCCGTGCCGCGTTCGCCGAGGAACGCGAGCGCAGCGAAGACGGCGAGGACATGGCGGTCTTCGTCAAGAACGTGGAGAACGTGCAGGGTGACGAGCGGGACATCATCGTGTTCTCCTCCACCTTCGGCCGCAACGCGCAGGGCACCTTCCGGCGCAACTTCGGCGTGCTCGGCCAGACCGGCGGCGAGCGCCGCCTCAACGTGGCCGTCACCCGCGCCCGGCAACGGGTGGTGATGATCACCTCGATGCCGATCGCCGACATCTCCGACCTGTTCAACACCCAGCGCGCCCCGGCCAGCCCGCGTGACTACCTACAGGGGTACCTGGAGTACGCCCGCGCCCTGTGCGCCGGCGAGTTCGACGGCAGCGCGCGGCTGCTGGATCGCCTGCAGACCGATCGCAGCGTGGCCAACCGCACCCACACGGCGCCCGCCGACGGCTTCACGCAGATCGTCGGCGCCTACCTGCAGTCGCTGGGATGGGACGCCGCGGCCGCCAGTGAAGGCGACGCATTCGGGCTGGACTTCGCCATCGAACATCCCGACACCGGCAACTTCGCCATCGGCATCGAGTGCGACGCGCCTAGCCACCCGCTGCTGGCGAATGCCCGCGCCCGTGAAATCTGGCGGCCCTCGGTCCTGCGCCGCGCCATCGGCGGCATCCACCGGGTGTCCTCGCATGCCTGGTACCACGACGGCGAGGCCGAACGGGCACGGCTACGCCTAGCCATCGACGCGGCCATGGCCCCCGCCCCGGTGCCGCCCCTGTCTGTCCCCGCACAACCGGAAACCCTGCCATGAGTGGTCCCAAAGTCGTCCGCATCGTGACTGCCGAAGAACTGCTGGCCCTGCGTGAGGCGATGCTGCACCGGCTGGACCAGGCGGTGGCGCGCTGGCAGGCCCAGTGTGAGCACGTGGGCGAGAGCGACGCATCGGCGGTGGCTGGGGTAATGGCACGCCGCCAAGCGCTGCAGGCGCTGTTGGCGGACAGCGACAACACGCGGTATGCGCTGCTGATCGAGGCGGAAACCGCCTTCCTGCAGGCCGACACCCGCGACCGCGAGGCGCGCGCCATCGACCGCACTGCCGCAGGCCGCCAGCAGCAGCGGCGGCGGCGCGACAACGCTGCCGCCGTGCTCAACACCCTGCAGGACCGATCCGTTGATGCAGACGCCGGCCTGCTGCAGGCGCTGCGGGCACTGGCCGACGGTCACCCCGGTACTGACGCAGAGGCGGTGCTGGCCCGTGCCTTCGCGCTCCTGTCGCCGCCGGACGCGCAGGCAACGCTGAGCGATGACCAGCGCGCGTTGGCCGCCGCATTGCAGACCACCCCCCCCCCCCCCCCGCTGGCCGCCAGGGCCGCCCGGCAGCCCGCCGCCCCCGAGCGCGAGGCGCGCCTGCTGCGCGTGGACCGCCATATCGCCGAACTGCAGTTGCTGCAGGGCGAGTTAGTCGCAGCACCCTACCTGGAGGCGCTGCACAAGGCCGAGCAGGAAACCGCCCCGCAACGGCGCAACCTGCTGCTGGACAGCCTGGTACTGGACCTGGCCGCCGCCTCGGCCGCGTTCGCCCAGCGCCGCACGCAGCTGGAACGGCTGCAGGATGTGGCCAGCAGGCTGACTGCCGTGGACCCGGCGGAGCATGCGCTGTTGCTGACCCGGGTGGCCGCCTGCAGTACCGACACCGCGCTGTCACTGCTCACCGAGCTCACCCTGCAGTGCGACACCGCCCTTGCCAGCCACCAGCAGGCGCTGGCGGCAGTTTCCCGGCGCCAGGCCGTACTGGACGGGCTGGCCAGCCTCGGCTACGAGGTGCGCGAAGGTATGGCCACCGCATGGCAGGACACTGGCGCGGTGGTCCTCAAGAAGGCAGCCACCCCGGGCTATGGCGTTGAGGTGGGCGGCCGTGCCGACGGCGGGCGCCTACAGGTCCGGGCCGTGGCCCTGGCGACCGATCGCGATCGCCGTCGCGACCGCGACATCGAAACCCTGTGGTGCGGTGAGTTCGGCCGGCTGCAGGCGCTGTTGCACGGGCAAGGCACCGCGTTGGTGATCGAACGGGCCCTGGGCGTGGGCGAGGTGCCCTTGAAGGAGACCATCGCCACCGCGACGCAGTCCGACCAGGTGCCGGTGTCGCACGCGCGCAGCGGCCCGGCCTGACGTCACGGAACGGTTCTTGCACGACCCCGGGTAATCCCCCGTGTCGTGCAGCCCATGTCCGAGAACGAACAAGCCGGCGAAAAGACCGAATTACCCACCGAAAAACGCCTGCGTGATGCCCGGGAACAGGGCAACATCCCGCGCTCGCGGGAGCTGGCGACGGCGGCCGTGTTCGGTGCCGGCGTACTGGCGTTGATGGCGTTCTCCGGCACCATCGCCCGCAACGCCAAGACCTGGATGCAGGTCGCGCTCAGCCCCGAGCCGGGCCTGCGCCTGCACCCACAGGCGCTGTTCGGCCACTTCGGCGAGCTGCTGCTGCGCCTGCTGCTGGGCATGTGGCCGCTGGTGGTGATCTGCCTGCTGGCCAGTTTCCTGTCGCCGGTGGTGATGGGCGGGCTGCGCTGGTCGAACAAGTCGCTGATGCCCGATTTCAAGCGGCTCAGCCCGATGGCCGGCATGAAGCGCCTGTACGGGCCTGAAGCGATCGCCGAGTTCACCAAGTCGCTGCTGCGCATCGCCTTCGTCGGCACCGCCGCCGGGCTGGTGGTCTGGCACGGAATCCGCTCGCTGCGCGACCTGCTCAACCAGCCCCTGGAAGCGGCGATGGTGCACGGCCTGGGCTTCACCCTGAAGCTGATGCTGGCCACCGGCGGCGCGATGATGCTGTTGGCCGCCATCGATGCGCCGTACCAGCGCTGGAACTGGATGCGCAAGCTGAAGATGACCCGTGAAGAGCTGCGCCGGGAAATGAAGGAAAGCGAGGGCAGCCCCGAGGTCAAGGGCCGCATCCGCCAGCTGCAGCAGCAGATGTCCAACCGCCGGATGATGGAAGCGGTGCCCACGGCCGATGTCGTGGTGGTTAACCCCACCCACTACGCGGTCGCCCTGAAGTACGAAGGCGGGAAGATGGGCGCGCCCACCGTGGTCGCCCTGGGCGTGGATGAAACCGCCCTGCGCATCCGTGAAGTGGCCGACGGCAACAAGGTCGCCATCGTCTCCGCCCCGCCTTTGGCACGCGCCTTGTATCGGGAAGGTCAACTTGGAAAGGAAATTCCCGTGAGACTGTATTCAGCTGTGGCCCAGGTGCTCTCCTACGTCTACCAGCTGCGCAGCTGGGGGACCGGCCCGATGCCGGCGGCACCGAGCATCGATATCGATGAATTCGGCAAGGGAGGCCGCCCATGAGCGCGCAACCTGCCGGGATGAACGTGCGCCGCGCGCTGGACATGATCCGCCACGGCCTGGGGGCCCCGCTGATCGTGCTGGCGCTGCTGGCCATGGTGGTGGTGCCGCTGGCACCGCCGGTGCTCGATGCGTTGTTCACCGTCAACATCGCCATCTCGCTGATGGTGCTGCTGGCGGTGGTCTACGTGAAGCGCCCGCTGGACTTCACCATCTTCCCGATCGTGCTGCTGGTCACCACGATGCTGCGGCTGGCGTTGAACGTGGCCTCCACCCGCGTGATCCTGCTCAACGGCCAGAACGGCCACGAAGCAGCCGGCAAGGTGATCGCCTCGTTCGGTGAGTTCGTGATCGGCGGCAACTACGCGGTCGGCATCGTGGTGTTCGCGATCCTGACCATCATCAACTTCGTGGTGATCACCAAGGGTGCCGGGCGCGTCTCCGAAGTGACCGCCCGCTTCATCCTCGATGCCATGCCCGGCAAGCAGATGGCGATCGACGCCGATCTCAACGCCGGTTTGCTGACGCGTGAAGAGGCCAAGGCCCGTCGTGAGGAGGTCCGCGAGGAAGCCGACTTCTACGGTGCGATGGACGGTGCCAGCAAGTTCATCCGCGGCGATGCGATCGCCGGCATCCTGATCCTGTTCATCAACCTGGTCGGTGGCCTGGCGGTCGGCGTGCTCCAGCACGGCATGCCGTTTGGTGATGCCGCCGCGACCTACACCCTGCTCTCCATCGGTGACGGCCTGGTCGCCCAGCTGCCGGCACTGCTGGTGTCCTCGGCGGTCGCCATGCTGGTCACCCGCGCCTCGCGCTCGCAGGACATGGCCCAGGCCATGATGGGCCAGGTCTTCGGCCAGTACCGCGCGCTGACCATCGCCGCCGCGATTCTGGCGGTGGTCGGCCTGGTGCCGGGCATGCCCAACGTCGCCTTCTTGACGCTGGCCGCGATCCTGTTCTTCATCGCCTGGAAGGCCTGGAAGAAGAGCACGGCCGAAGCCCGCGCCGCCGAATCTCCCGCCGCCAACCGTCCCGATACCCTTGGCCTGCCCGGCTCGGCACCCTCGCCCACCGCCGAGCTGACCTGGGATGAACTGCGCCCGGTCGATCCGCTCGGCCTGGAAGTCGGCTACCGATTGATTCCGCTGGTGGACAAGAACCAGGGCGGCGAGCTGATGGCGCGGATCAAGGGGGTGCGCCGCAAGCTCACCCACGACATCGGCTTCCTGATTCCCTCCGTCCATATCCGCGACAACCTGGAACTGCCGGCAACCGCGTATCGCCTGCTGATCCACGGCGTGCCGGTGGCCACCGCGGAGATCCACCCCGACCGCGAACTCGCGTTGGACCCGGGCAGCGCCCTGGGCACGCTGGAAGGCATCGCCGGCAAGGATCCCGCCTTCGGCCTGGATGCGACCTGGATCCAGCCGCACCAGCGCGCCAATGCCGAATCGATGGGCTACACCGTGGTCGACCCGGCCACCGTGGTCGCCACCCATCTGTCGCACCTGATCCGTGAGCACGCCCCGGAGCTGCTTGGCCATGAAGAAGTGCAGCAGCTGCTGGCCAACCTGGCCAAGAGCGCGCCGAAGCTGGTCGAAGATCTGACGCCCAAGTCGCTGCCGCTGTCGGCCGTGGTGCGCGTGCTGCAGAACCTGCTGATCGAGCGCATTCCGATCCGCCAGCTGCGCAAGATCGTCGAATCGCTGGTGGAAAGCGCGCCGACCAGCCAGGACCCGGCCGTGTTGACCGCCGCCGTGCGCAATGCGCTGGGCCGTTTCATCGTGCAGGAGATCGCCGGGATGTCGCCGGAGCTGCCGGTGTTCACCCTCAACCCGCAACTGGAACGCGTCTTGCAGGAGTCCACACAGGGCAACGGCGCCGCGCTGGAACCCGGACTCGCCGAGCGACTGCATCAAAGCCTGGCCGAATGTGTCGGCAAGCAGGAAGCGAAGAACGAGCCGGCGGTCGTGCTGGTGCCCGGCCCGGTACGTGCCGCGCTGGCACGGCTGGTACGCCACAGCGTCCCCTCGCTGTCCGTACTCGCCTACAGCGAGGTGCCCGAGGACAAACGGTTGAAGCTGGTCGGCACGATCAGTTGAGCCGGACACCCGACGGCACCGCGACAGAAAACAGACACCTCATTCGATTTCACCGCAGCAGGAAATAAAGGGACTCCCTGACCGTGCAGACCACCGACAACCAGCGTTTCCCTTCCACCACTCCGCCGCCCCAGTCCCGGTACCACAGCATGAAAATCAAACGCTTCGTCGCCTCCGATATGCGCTCGGCCATGAACCTGGTGCGCAAGGAACACGGGCCGGACGCAGTGATCCTGTCCAACCGCCGGATCGCCGAAGGTGTCGAAATCGTGGCGGCGGCCAACTACGACGAAAGCGCCGTGCAGCGTGCGCTGGAAGCGGCCCGCAAGGACGTCGCGCCGCCGGCACCGCGCCCGCGCAGCGCCGCCGATGCCGTGATTGCCGCGGTGACCCGCCGCAAGGCCCCGGTCGCCACGCCCGAGCCGGTGGCCGCAACCACCTCGGCCGTGGCCGCACTGGCCCGCGCCGCCG
>NZ_JBHFHW010000042.1:296372-308748 GCF_057333975.1 Stenotrophomonas sp. AGC87 | reverse complement strand
CGCGACCGGTCGCACGCTGGATACCGCCAACGAAATCGTGCCGCCGCCGGGCAGCGACGGTTTCGCCGCCACCCTGGCCCGCGCCAGCGTCAGCCCTGCCGTCAATGAACCGTCGCTGCCGGAGCAGATCTTCGCGCCGTTCAATGTCGAGCAGGCCGCCGCCGCCTCGCCTGCCGCACCGGTGGACGCCGTCGCCGCACCCGCCCCGATCAACCGCGCCCGCTTCGTGATCGATCCGCCGCTGGAGGAGACGGACGAGACCGTGCTGCCGGTCGCCGCTGCGCTCGCGCCCTTGCCGATCGTCGCTGCTGCCCTGCCGCCGGCACTCCCGCTGCCGATCGCCGAGACCGTCATCGCCGCCGCCAATGAACCGGCACCGGTCGTGGCCAGCGTGCCGGAACTGACGGTCATCCAGCGCGACGACGAAGAAATCCGCCAGCTGCGCCATGAAGTGGCCGGCATGCGCCATGTCATCGAGCGCGAGATGCACCGCTTCACCGATGAGCGCCTGCGTGGCTCGCCGGTCCGCGCCGCCGCGCTGGACCTGATGGACGAATACGGCTTCGACGCCGGCATCAGCCGCGACGTGGCGATGCAGATTCCGCTGGATACCGAAGCCCACCGTGGCCGCGGCCTGATGCTCGGTCTGCTCTCCAAGAAGCTGCCGATCGCGCCGGTCGACCCGCTTGAAGCCGGCGGCGTGATCGCCCTGGTCGGCCCCACCGGCGCCGGCAAGACCACCACCATCGCCAAGCTGGCCTCACGTTTCGCCGAGGCGCATGCCGCCCGCGATGTGGCGCTGGTCACCACCGATACCGGCCGCATCGGCGCCCGCGAGCAGCTGTACGGCTTCGGCCGCCAGCTCGGCATCGCGGTCCATGAGGCCAGCAGCGGCAGCGATCTGAACCAGCTGCTGGAACGCCTGAAGGACTACAAGCTGGTCCTGATCGACACCGCCGGCCTGGGCCCGCGTGACCGTGCCCTGGCGGCCCAGCTGCAGTGGCTGCGTGCCGCCGAGCAGATCCGCACCCTGCTGGTGCTGCCGGCCAACACCAGCTTCGGCGACATGGACGAGGTGGTGCGCCGCTTCAGCGCCGCCAACCCGCAGGGCGTAGTGCTGAGCAAGCTGGACGAAACCGGCCGCTTCGGTACCGCCCTGTCGGTGGCCGTGGATCACCGCCTGCCGATCACCTGGGTCACCGATGGCCAGGACGTTCCTGAAGACCTGCACCGTGCCAGTGCGGCCAATCTTGTACTTCGCCTTGAAGATTTGCGCCGCGCGGCCGATATGCCCTGCAACCCGGAGTTGAACCATGCCGTCGCGTGAGTACGCCAAGCTGACCAAGACCTTCCCGTTGTCGGCTACCCGAAGCCAGCCGCTGGGCCCGGTCCGCACCATCGCCGTTACCGGCGGCAAGGGCGGCGTGGGCAAAACGAACGTTTCGGCCAATCTGGCCGTGGCGCTGGCAGACATGGGCAAGCGCACGCTGCTGCTGGACGCCGACCTCGGCCTGGCCAACATCGACGTGATCCTCGGCCTGCAGCCGAAGGTGACCCTGGCCGACCTCGTCGCCGGGCGCTGCACGCTGGAAGAAGTGATCATGGAAGGCCCCGGCGGCGTGCTGGTGGTCCCGGCCGCCTCCGGCCGCCGCCACATGGCCGAGCTGCAGCCGGCCGAGCATGTCGGCCTGGTCAACGTGTTCTCCGAGCTGGAGCGCGAGCTGGACATCATGATCGTGGATACCGCCGCCGGCATCACCGATGGCGTGCTGACCTTCTGCCAGGCCGCACAGGACACCGTGGTGGTGGTCTGCGATGAGCCGGCCTCGATCACCGATGCCTACGCGCTGATCAAGGTGCTCTCGCGCGAGCGCGGCGTGGACCGTATCCAGGTGGTGGCCAACATGGTCCGCGATCCCAATGAAGGCCGCGTCCTGTACGAAAAGCTGACCCGCGTCTGCGAGAAGTTCCTCGCCGATGTCTCGCTGAACTACCTGGGCTGCGTGCCGCAGGATGACTGGCTGCGCCTGTCGGTGCAGCGCCAGCAGCCGGTGGTGAAGGCCTATCCGTCCAGCCCGGCCGCCCTGGCGCTGACCGAGATCGCGCGCCGCACCGCCCGCTGGCAGGCCCCGACCGAGCCGCGTGGCGGGGTCGAGTTCTTCCTGGAACGCATCCTCAAGCAACGCGGGGTGACGGTATGAAGGGCGCAGCACAATACAAAGAGGTCCAGCGGACCGCGGCCAACGAGTGCATTGCCCAGCACTCGGATCTGGTCCGCCGCATCGCCCACCATCTGGCGGCACGTCTGCCAGCCAGCGTGGAGGTCGACGACCTGATCCAGGCCGGCATGATGGGCCTGATCGAGGCCTCGCGCAGCTACGACGCCGACCAGGGCGCCTCGTTCGAAACCTACGCCTCGATCCGCATCCGCGGTTCGATGATCGATGAGATCCGCCGTGGCGACTGGGTGCCGCGCTCGGTGCACCGCCGCGCCCGCGATGCCGCCGCAACCATCCGTCGCCTGGAGCAGAGCACCGGCCGTGCCGCCAGCGCCACCGAAGTGGCCGCCGCGATGGACATGCCGCTGCCGGATTACCTGCGCCTGATGGAAGACGCCTCACGGGGCCAGGTGCTGAGCCTGGAATCGCGGATCGAGGACCAGGGCGAACTGGACACCGTCGCCCAGGGCGGCCCGACCCCGCAGCAGGTGCTGGAACGCGGCGAGTTCGGGCGTGAGCTGGGCAACGCGATCGGCCTGCTGCCCGAGCGCGAACAGCTGGTGCTGTCGCTGTACTACGAGCAGGAACTGAACCTGAAAGAGATCGGCGCCGTGCTGGGTGTCAGCGAATCGCGCGTGTGCCAGATCCATGGCCAGGCCGTGCTGCGCCTGCGGGGCCGGCTGAAGATCTTCGAGGCGGCAGACGCCGGCCTCGAGAACCATTGAAATCGAGGAAAGTGCTTTGAACAAGAACATGCGTATCCTGATCGTCGACGACTTCTCGACCATGCGTCGTATCGTCAAGAACCTGCTGGGCGATCTGGGCTTCACCAATACGGCCGAAGCCGAGGACGGGCATGCTGCGCTGGCGTTGTTGCAGAGCCAGCCGTTCGATTTCGTGGTCACCGACTGGAACATGCCGGTCATGACCGGTATCGACCTGCTCAAGGCCGTGCGTGCCGACGCCAAGCTCAAGACGCTGCCGGTGCTGATGGTGACCGCAGAAGCCAAGCGCGAGCAGATCATTGAAGCGGCCCAGGCCGGCGTGAACGGCTACATCATCAAGCCGTTCACCGCCCAGACCCTGGAAGAAAAGCTCGGCAAGATCTTCGAACGCCTGGCGGCGAGCGCCTGATGGAAACCCTGAGCGACAAATCCGCGCTGGTGCAGCGCCTGCAGGATGCCCTGGCCGCGCTGGAAAGCGGTGACGAAGCCGGTTGGCGCCGGGAAATCGACGCCCTCGCCGCATTGCGCACGCAGCCGATGATGGCCGGCCTGAACCGCCTGGCCCGCGAGCTTGGCCAGGCCCTGGGCGAACTGCCCAGCCTGCCCAGCGAAGCCGGCGAGCTGGATGACGCCTGCGCGCGCCTGGACCACGTGGTGGCGATGACCGAACAGGCCACCCACCGCACCCTGGACCTGGCCGAGGAGTGTCGCTCGCTCACCGAACAGCTGCGCGCCAACGGGTTGACGCCCGACCAGGGCCAGCAGCTGGACCGGATCCGCCACAACCTCACCGAAATCGCGCTGACCCAGAGCTACCAGGACCTGACCGGGCAGATCATCCGCCGCGTGGTCGGGATCGTGCGGCGCGTGCATGAGGGCTTCGGTGCGCTCGGCCTGCCCCCGCAGGAAGACGAGAACAAGCGCGACAACAACGGCCTGGCCGGCCCGGCCGTGAACGGCCTGGATCGCCATGCGGTGTCACAGAACGACGCCGACGACCTGCTCTCGGACCTGGGACTGTAACGCTCATGAGTGCTGTGCCAGACGATATCGCTGCCGACTTCATCCTCGAGGCCCAGGAAATCCTGGATCGCCTCGGCGAACAGCTGGTGTCGCTGGAGCAGGCGCCCCAGGATGCCGACCAGCTCAACGCCGTGTTCCGTGGCTTCCACACGCTCAAGGGCGGTGCCGGCTTCCTCGGCATCCAGGCGATGGTCGAGCTGTGCCACGCCGCCGAGGAAACCCTCGGCATGGCCCGCTCCGGCCAGGCCACGCTGCAGGCTCACCACTTCGATGCGGCCCAGCAATCGCTGGATTACCTGCAGTCGATGCTGGATTCGGTCTCGGCCGGGACCGAGCCGGGCTATGCCCCGCCGGAACTGATCGCCCAGTTCGACGTCAACGGGCCGGCCACGCCGGCGCCTGCGGCCGCCGCCACGGCCAGCAGCGGCGGCGAGATGATCACCGATGATGAGTTCGAGGCGCTGCTCGACCAGTTGCACGGCGGCGCCGCACCGACCGCTATCGCGGCCCCGAAGAAAGATGACGGCCTGATCGGCGAGGACGAGTTCGAAGCCCTGCTGGACCAGCTGCACGGTGGCGCCGTTCCTGGTGCCAAGGCCGTTGCCGCCGCGCCGGTGGCTGCACCGCGCGCCGTAGCTGCGCCGGCCGCACCGGGCGCCAAGCCGGCCCCGGCCAAGCCGCTCGCCGAAGCCGAACACACCGTGCGCGTGGACACCAAGCGGCTGGATGCGATCGTCAACCTGATCGGCGAGCTGGTGCTCTCGCGCAACCGGCTCAAGACCCTGCGTGCGCGCCTGCACGATGAAGAGCTCGACCGCGCGGTCTCCACGCTGGATATCGCCACCGCCCGCCTGCAATCGGCGGTCATGCGCACCCGCATGCAGCCGGTCGGCAAGGTGTTCTCGCGCTTCCCCAAGGTGGCGCGCGATGTCGCGCGGTCGCTGAAGAAAGAGGTCGAACTTGAGCTGATCGGTGCGGAAACCGAGCTGGACCGCAACCTGGTCGAAGCGCTGGCCGATCCGCTGGTCCACCTGGTCCGCAACGCGATCGACCACGGCGTGGAAATGCCGGACCTGCGCGAGGCCCAAGGCAAGCCACGCAGTGGCCACGTGCGCCTGTCGGCCCAGCAGGAAGGCGACTACGTCAGCATCGAAGTGCAGGACGACGGCGCCGGCATCGACCCGGAACGCCTGCGCCAGAAAGCACGCGAGAAGGGCTTGATCGATCCGGAGGCTGCGGCGCGCCTGAGCAGCGAGGAGTGCCTGCACCTGGTGTTCCTGCCCGGCTTCTCGACCAAGCAGCAGGTGACCGACATCTCCGGCCGCGGCGTGGGCATGGACGTGGTCCAGTCCCGCATCCGCGAGCTCAGCGGCCAGATCCAGATCCAGTCCGAGCTGGGCCGCGGCAGCCGTTTCATGATCCGCGTGCCGCTGACCCTGGCGATCCTGCCGACCCTGCTGGTGCAGGCCGGCGAAGACGTCTACGCCCTGCCCCTGGCCCGCGTGATGGAAGTGCTGCATGCCCCCAACACCTCGTTGGGCTGGTTTGATGGCCGCGCCGTGCTGGACCGCAAATCGCACACCCTGGCCCTGGTGGATCTGCGCCACTGGCTCGATGTCGAGCCGATGCCGTCCTCGCTGCTGACCATCGTGGTACTGCAGGCCGGTGAAGCCCGCTTCGGCCTGGTGGTGGACCAGGTGCGCGGCCGCGAGGAAGTAGTGATCAAGCCGCTCCCGAAAGCCCTCCGTGGCCTGCGCGGCTATGCCGGCGCGACCTTGATCGGTGACGGCCGCATGGCATTGATCCTGGACGTGGATGGATTACGTACCCACCACGATTGACCGCGTGAAAGTGTGACCGCCGCATCACTGGATTCCTTCGGCGTCTCAAGTCCCATTCACACAAGCCGATAACGGACCCATGGACAGACTCAGCCTCATTGGACTTTTCCTCGCGTTGGCCTCCCTGGTCGGCGGCAGCATCCTCAAGGGGGCCGGTCTGGCGTCGCTGTGGTCGCCGGCCGCCTTCGTGATCGTCATCGTCGGCACCATCGCCTCGATCCTGCTGCACACCTCGCCGGCCGTGTTCAAGCACGCCTTCAAGATCGTGAAGTGGGTGATCCTGCCGCCGAGCAGCGACCGCCGCCACCTGATCCAGCAGATCGTGGAGTGGAGCAACATCGCGCGCCGCCAGGGCCTGCTCGGCCTGGAAGCGCAGGTCGATGCGCAGGACGATCCGTTCCTGCGCAAGGGGCTGCAGCTGCTGGTGGACGGCGTGGAGCCGGAGACCATCCGGCACATGATGGAGATCGAGCTGAGCAGCCAGGAGAGCCAGGACCTTGCCGCCTCCAAGGTCTTCGAGGGCATGGGCATCTACGCCCCGACCCTGGGCATCATCGGCGCGGTGCTCGGCCTGATCGCGGTGATGAAGAATCTTGCCGATCCGAGCAAACTCGGCCACGGCATCGCGGCGGCGTTCACCGCCACCATCTACGGCATCGCCTCGGCCAACCTGCTGTTCCTGCCGGTCTCGGCCAAGCTCAAGAGCGTGATCCACCACAACAGCCGCGACCGCGAGATGATCATCGAGGGCCTGATCTCGATCGCCCAGGGTGAGAACCCGCGCAACATCGAAACCAACCTGTCCGGGTTCCTGCACTGACATGGCCCGCCGCAAGCATCACGAAGAACATGCCAACCATGAGGCCTGGGCGATTCCTTACGCCGACCTCATGACGCTGCTGCTCGCCTTCTTCGTGGTGATGTACGCCATCTCCTCGCTCAACGAGGGCAAGTACCGGATCATGGCCGACGCGCTGACCACCGCCTTCGGTGGCGCGCCGCGCACCATCAACCCGGTGCAGGTCGGCAACCAGCAGGTCCAGGGCGGCGGCTGGGACAGCCCCTCGGTGATCAGGGCCGGGACCAAGATCGGCCCCTCCGCCCCCGCCCCCAGCAATGACCCGACCCTGCTGCCGGCGATGGCCTCGCAGATGCGCATGCCGGTCTCGATCCGAAACCAGGAACAGCTGCAGCGGGCCGAACGCCAGCTCAACGGCATCGCCGACAAGCTCACCGCCACGCTGGCGCCGCTGATCGAACGCGGCATGATCACGGTGCGCCGCACCGAGCTGTGGATCGAAGTGGAGATCAACAGCGACATCCTGTTCCCGACCGGCTCGGCCACGCTGGATGTGCACGCGCGCGACACCCTCTCCAAGCTGGCCGAAGTGCTGCGTGATGCACCCAACGGCGTGCGCGTGGAAGGCCACACCGACAACATCCCGATCGCCACCCCCCTGTTCCCCTCCAATTGGGAGCTGTCGGCCGGGCGCGCGGCCAGCGTGGTGCATCTGTTCGCCGATCAGGGCCTGCAGCCGGCACGCCTGGCGATGGTCGGCTATGGCCAGTTCCGCCCGCGCGAAGACAATGCCAGCGCCGAAGGCCGCAACCGCAACCGGCGGGTGATGGTGATCATCCTGGCCGACACCGCGCAGAGCATCGATCCGATCACCGACCGGCTCAGCGCCGACGCCGACGCCGCCGATGCGATCAAGGCACCGGCCGCCGGCACCCCTGTTACCCCCATCGCACCGGTGCAGTTGCCACCGGTGCCGGCCGGCAGCCGCGTTGGCGCCGCCGTTCCGCCCGCAATGAAGGAGTGAACCGCATGCGTATCTGGGCTGTTGCCAATCAGAAAGGCGGCGTGGGCAAGACCACCACGACGCTCGCGCTCGGCCGCGGTCTGGCCACGCAGGGCCACCGCGTGCTGTTGATCGATCTGGATCCGCATTCGTCGCTGACCCGCGCCTTCGGCGTGCCGCTGGATCCGCCGCCGCAGGGCGTGCTGGAACTGTTCGCCGCGCCACCGGCCGAGCTGACCACCCTCGCCCACCACAGCGACATCCCGGGCCTGGACTACGTCTGCGCACAGGCCGCGCTGGCCACGCTGGAGCGCCGCAGCGCGAACCAGCCCGGCCTCGGCCTGGCCCTGCAGAATGCGTTGGGCCGCCACCAGGGCCAGCACGATTACATCCTGCTCGACTGCGCGCCCACCCTGGGCCTGTTGATGATCAACGCCCTGGCCGCGGCCGACCGCCTGATCATCCCGACCCAGGCCGAGCCGCTGGCCCTGCACGGCCTGGATGGCATGGTCCGCACCGGCGAAATGGTCGAGCGCTCGCGCCGCCGCCCGCTGCCGATGTCGATCCTGCCGACCCTGTTCGACCGCCGCACCCGCGCCGGCAACGAAACCGTCAAGCTGATGCAGGACAAGCACGGCCACCGCGTCTGGGAAGACGCGATCCCGGTCGACACCCGCATCTGCAATGCCGCCAGCCTCACCGTGCCGCCGCAATCGGAGGATTACCCCGGGCGTGGCCTGGCCGCCTATCGCCGCGCCCTGGAATGGATCCTGGCCGACGATGCGCAGCAGATGGAGCGCGCGGCATGAACACCGCGGGTGTCCTGGACGACTACCTGGAGCAGCTGCTCGGCGACGCGATGCCTCTGCCGGCGCCGGTAGAGGCACCGGTGCCGGCCGCAGTGGCCGAGGTGATTGATGCTCTCGCCGCAACCGACGCCATCGAAGCAGTCAACGCCGAGTCTGACACCGGCGACGCGGGCGCCATCGAAGTAGCCCCGGCGGCTGAAGCGACTGCCGTCGCGCCAGGCTTCGACGATCTGCTGGATGAACTGCGCAACGATCCGCTGCTGAGCGGCGCGATGACGCTCCCCACGGAGGCCCCGGCGCTGGATGCCGCGCCAGTGCAGGCTGCCCTCGCGGCACCTGCGCCAGGCTTCGACGACCTGCTCGATGAGCTGCGCAACGATCCCCTGCTCAGCGGCGCGATGCCCGCGGCCGTGGACGAATCCCGCCCAAGCTGGGACGACCTGCCACCCGAGGTCGTCTACGAAACCGATCCCGTGGATGCGGGCACCGACGCGCCCGCAACGGCACCCGCGCCGGCGCTGACTCCCGCCCCCGCTCCTGCACCGGTCGCCGCGGCGCCAACCGCCCGCGCACCGATCGCGCGGCCGATGCCCTCCATGACGCCGATGCCGCCGATGCCGGCCGCCACCAGCGTTCGCGCCGGCAGCCCGTCGCTGGCACAGAGTCGCCCCGGCAGTTGGGAGGAACTACAACGCCAGGCACGTGATCCGGCCTCCAGCCCGCGCGAGAACCGGCGCGCCAGCGAACGCACCTCCCGTTGGCTGCGCCTGCGCTGCGGCGCCCAGGCCTACGCGCTGGAACTGCTCAAGGTCCAGGAAGTGGTCCTGCCGGTGCCGTTGCTGCCGCTGCGCGGCACCTCGCCGGCAATGCTGGGCATCATGAACCTGCGCGGCCAGGTGGTGCCGGTGATGGACCTGGGTATCCACCTGGGCAGCAGCGCGGCCGGCAACGACGCCAATACCCGCATCGTAGTGCTGGAAGAGAACGGCGAAACGATGGGCCTGCGTGTCTCGGCCGTGGAGGATGTCGCCAACCTCACCGATTCGCAGATCGAGCCCCCCGATACCGCCCGCATCTGCCAGATCTCCAACGACCTCTTCCGCGGCGTGGCCCGCGGTGGCGCCCAGCCGATGATCCTGCTGGATGCAACGCAGCTGCTGAACTGACCGCTGGAACGGCTAAAGCTTCCCGGGTTATTGCCGTTATAGACCTCGGAACCGTTTGTCCGGAGCAATGATGAGCACTGTGGCCCTGGGTGATGATCTCGGTATCGAGACCAGCACCGAGCTGAAAACACGTTTGGCCCCCCTGGTGGATCAGGCCGGCGATCTGACGCTGGATGCCAGCCAGGTCGGCCGTATCCATACCGCCTCGGTGCAGGTGCTGTGCGCATTCGTCGAGGCCCGCCGCAAGGCCGGGCATCCCACCGGATTCCACGGTTGCACCGCAACCTTCCGTGATGCCGCGCGTCTGCTCGGCGTCACCCAGGCCCTCGGCCTGGATGCACCCCATGACAACCTGAAATCTGTGGAGAACGCTGCATGAGCGCACGTATCTTGGTGGTGGACGATTCGGCGTCGATGCGCCAGATGGTCTCTTTCGCCCTCACCTCGGCCGGCTTTTCCGTCGAGGAAGCCGAAGACGGCGCGGTCGCCCTTGGTCGTGCCAAGGGCCAACGCTTCAACGCGGTGGTCACCGACGTCAACATGCCCAACATGGATGGCATCGCGCTGATCCGTGAGCTGCGCCAGCTGCCGGACTACAAGTTCACGCCGATGCTGATGCTGACCACCGAATCGGCCGCGGACAAGAAGTCCGAAGGCAAGGCCGCCGGCGCGACCGGCTGGCTGGTCAAGCCGTTCAACCCGGAACAGCTGGTCGCCACCGTCCAGAAAGTCCTGGGCTGATCCCGCTTCACCCTTCCCTCCCCTCGCAACTGGACACCCCGCACCATGAGCATGGATCTGCAACGTTTCCACGCCACCTTCTTCGAAGAAAGCCGCGAGGGGCTGGATGCGATGGAAGCTGGCCTGCTGGCGCTCGAATCGGGCCAGCAGGACCCGGAGATCATCAACTCGGTGTTCCGTGCCGCGCACTCGATCAAGGGCGGCGCCGGCACCTTCGGCTTCGACGCGATCGCCGCGCTGACCCACGTACTGGAAACACTGCTGGACGAACTGCGCGCCGGCAAGCGGGCGCTGGAGCCGGCCGCGGTTGATGCAATGCTGGCGTCGGTGGACGTGCTGCGCGCCCTGCTGCGCGAAGCCGAACACGGCCAGGCTGCAGATCCGCAGGCGGTCGCCGAGGTCAAGGCGCGCCTGGAAGCGGTGCTGTCCGGCCAGGCCGCCGCTGCGGCACCGGTCGCCGCCGCCAAGGTCGATGACACCCCGGAGGCGTGGCAGATCGGTTTCGTGCCGGCGCCGTCGCTGTTCATGAGCGGCAACGACCCGCTGCGCATCATCCGCGAGCTCGAGCACCTGGGCTCGCTGCAGGTCGCCGCACGCCTGGATCGCCTGCCCGGCTTCGACCAGCTTGATCCGCTCGAAGCTCACCTGGCGTGGGACCTCGGCCTGGTCGGCAAGGTACCGCGCAGCAAGATCGAAGATACCTTCGCCTGGGTCGTGGACGACTGCGAGCTGGACATCCGTCCGGCCGCACCGCCGAGCCTGGCCACCAGCGCGCCGGTCGAGGCCAAACCCGCCGTCGTCGCCCCCGCGGCACCGGCGGCGGCCACACCGCCCGCCGCCGCTCATGAAGCCGAGACCTCGATCCGCGTCAGCGTGGACAAGGTCGATGCGCTGATCAATCTGGTCGGCGAACTGGTCATCACCCAGGCCATGCTCAAGCAGGTCTCGCACGCGCTGGATCCGGCGCAGGCCGAGCAGCTGCTGACCGGCCTGGATCTGCTGGAACGCAATACCCGCGATCTGCAGGAAGCGGTCATCGGCGTGCGCATGCTGCCGGTGGACGCGGTGTTCCGCCGCTTCCCGCGCCTGGTCCGCGATCTGTCCTCGCGCCTGGGCAAGCACGTGCGCCTGCGCACCATCGGCGAAGGCACCGAACTGGACAAGGGCCTGATCGAAAAGATCGCCGATCCGCTCGTGCACCTGGTCCGCAACTCGATCGACCACGGCCTGGAAATGCCGGACGTGCGTCGCGAGGCGGGCAAGGACGAAACCGGCACGATCACGTTGGCGGCCTCGCACCAGGGCGGCCACATCGTGATCGAAGTCAGCGATGACGGCCGCGGCCTGAACCGCGACAAGATCCTGTCCAAGGCGCTCGAACGCGGCCTGAGCGTGCCGGACAACCCCACCGACGCGCAGGTCTGGGATCTCATCTTCCAGCCGGGCTTCTCCACCGCCGATGCCGTCACGGATCTGTCCGGTCGTGGCGTCGGCATGGATGTGGTCCGCCGCAACATCCAGGCGCTGGGTGGCGAAGTACAGCTGGAAAGCCAGGCCGGCAACGGCACCCGCGTGCTGATCCGCCTGCCGCTGACGTTGGCGATCCTGGATGGCATGACCGTCTCGGTGGCCGGCGAAACGTTGATCCTGCCCCTGGCCTATGTGCTTGAAGCCCTGCAGCCGCAGGCCGACGATGTGCGCACCATGGCCGGCGAAGGCCGGGTATTGCGGGTGCGTGGCGAATACCTGCCGATCCTCTCGCTCAGCGAGTACTACGGCTACGGTGGCCGTGCCATGGACGATCCGCTGGTAGTGGTCGTCGAAGGCGATGGCCAGAAGATCGCGCTGGAAGTAGACGAACTGGTCGGCCAGCAGCAGGTCGTGGTCAAGAACATCGAGAACAACTACCGCCGTATCAGCGGGGTGTCCGGTGCGACCATCCTCGGCGACGGCCGGGTCGCACTGATCGTCGACATCGGCGGCCTGGTGCGTTCGCTCAAGGTGCCACAGGCCGCATAACGCGCGTCCATCATGCTGACCCCGACGCGGG
>NZ_JBHFHW010000042.1:289813-296303 GCF_057333975.1 Stenotrophomonas sp. AGC87 | reverse complement strand
CCCGGGGCGGGGCGGCGTTCGTTCGTGGGTGTCGTGGGCTGCGGTGATCACGGCGCATCGAACTGTGAACTCCATCAGCGCGGCAGGCGGCGAGCCTCCCCTCCCACCGTCCGCGTGCGTACGGACGAACCCGCTCAACCCCTTGCAACAGCAACCATCGCCCCCCGCTGAACCGTGATGGCGAACGTGAAAAAAATGTGACGCAGCACTATCAAGTTGCGGTGGATCAGCGCCGCTATCCGAAGTAGCGACCACGGCAACCGTCGCGCTCCTCCGCTCCACTCTCTCTCCCATCCCGCTGATTCCGCCCAGCACCCCACGGCTGTGCGTCACTGCCCTGCCCGGAGTTTCAATCATGAAGTGGTTCCACGACCTGCCCATCGCCCGCAAGCTGGCGGTAGGCTTCACTCTCACCACGTTGATGACGCTGGCCCTGGGCAGCTTCGCCCTGATCCGCCTGGGCGAAGCCAACGCCCAGCTGCGCGCGATGAGCACCAACGACATTCCCTCGGTCCAGCACCTGGGCGAAGTGCGCGCGCAGCTCGGCGAGTTCCGCACCTACGAAATGGCCCAGCTGACCGTGCTGGACAAGCCGGAGTCGGTCGCCGACTACGACAAGCGCATGGCCGACACCGG
The DNA here is from genome assembly GCF_057333975.1 of Stenotrophomonas sp. AGC87. Classification (NCBI taxonomy): domain Bacteria; kingdom Pseudomonadati; phylum Pseudomonadota; class Gammaproteobacteria; order Lysobacterales; family Lysobacteraceae; genus Stenotrophomonas; species Stenotrophomonas sp. AGC87. The sequence continues at coordinate 295,667 of NZ_JBHFHW010000042.1, read as the reverse complement.
CAAGATCGTCAACGCCGAGCTGGCTGCCTACGCGCTGCTGCCGGCCGGCGACAAGGAACATCAGCTGTACGAAGTGGTTGCCGCGCGCACCGCCGATTACTTCAAGGCCAACGGCCTGATCAAGGACGCCATCGCTGCCGGCGACGGCGTCACTGCCCAGCAGATTTCCGATGAACAGTCGCGCCCGGCGCGCCGTGCGCTGTTCGCCGCGCTCAAGGACCTGGGCGAGTTCAGCAACGGCGTGATGGCCAGCCGCATCGAAAGCGCCAACGCCACGCACCAGAACAGCGTCTACGCGATCATCGGCTGCATCGTGCTGCTGTCGCTGCTGGCTGCCGTAATGGGCGTGGTGATCTCGCGCGCCATCACGCGCCCGCTCGGCCAGGCCGTGCACGCTATCCAGTCGGTCGCCCGTGGCGATCTGTCGGTCAACATCCAGGCCACCAGCAAGGATGAAGCCGGCAAGATGCTGACCGCCACCCGCGACATGACCGTGATGCTGCGCCGCTTCTCCGAGCAGACCCAGCAGATGGTGGAAATGCACGCCGGCCCGGACATCAGCCACCGCATTCCGGAAGATTTCCCGGGCGTGTATGGCCAGCTGGCCGTCGGCATCAACACGGTGATCTTCGAGCACCTGGATTCGATCAAGGACGCGATCAACGTCCTGAACCAGTACGCCGCCGGCGATCTCTCGCCGAACGCCCGCCGCCTGCCCGGCACCCGCGCGATCCTGCACGAATCGATGGATGCGGCCAAGGCGAGCCTGCTGGCGATCAACACCCAGATCCAGTCGCTGGCCCAGGCCGCCGCCGCCGGTGACTTCACCCAGCGTGGCGATGCGACACGCTTCGACCACGACTTCCGGGTCATGATCGAGCACCTCAACACGATGATGCAGGTCGCCGACGGCAATCTGTCCCAGCTCTCGCACCTGCTGCAGTCCATCGCCAACGGCGACCTCACCGCGCGCATGCAGGGCGAGTTCCACGGGGTGTTCGCCTCGATGCGCGACGATGCCAACACCACCGTCGCCCAGCTGACCCAGATCGTCGGCCGCATCCAGCAGGCGTCCTCCAGCATCAGCACCGCGGCTGGCGAGATCGCTTCGGGCAACAACGATCTGTCGCGTCGTACCGAGCAGCAGGCCGCCAATCTGGAAGAGACCGCTGCCTCGATGGAGGAACTGACCTCCACCGTGCGCCAGAACGCCGAACACGCCCGTCAGGCCAACCAGCTGGCCATCGGCGCGCACTCGGTCGCCTCGCAGGGCGGTGATGTGGTGGGCCGCGTGGTCAGCACCATGCACGAGATCGACGCCTCCTCGCGCCGCATCGCCGACATCATCACCGTGATCGACGGCATCGCCTTCCAGACCAACATCCTGGCGCTGAACGCCGCGGTGGAAGCCGCCCGTGCCGGCGAGCAGGGCCGCGGTTTCGCAGTCGTCGCCTCCGAAGTGCGCACCCTGGCCCAGCGCTCGGCCGGCGCGGCCAAGGAGATCAAGGGCTTGATCGATGAGTCGGTCGGCAAGGTTGCCGAAGGCTCGCAGCTGGTCAACCAGGCCGGCGCCACCATGGGCGAGATCGTCGCCTCGGTGCAGCGCGTGACCGACATCATGGCCGAGATCTCCGCCGCTTCGCAGGAGCAGTCCGCCGGCATCGAGCAGGTCAACCAGACGGTCGTGCAGATGGACGAGACCACCCAGCAGAACGCCGCGCTGGTGGAGGAAGCGACCGCCGCTGCCCGTGCGATGGAAGAACAGGCCGGCCATCTGACCGATGCGGTCGCGCTGTTCAAGCTGGAGGGCCAGGCGCACGCGGCACCGGCAGCCGTCATCCGCGCACCCGCCTCGCCGCGCGCTTCGGCACCAGCCAAGCCGCGCAGCGTGGCGGCTGCGCCCCGCCGTGTCATGAGCCGGGAACCGGCCCTGGCCAACGATACCGAGTGGCAGGAATTCTGATCCCGCTCGCTGCTTGAACCGTTGACGTAAATGACACCCCGCCCCGGCGGGGTGTCGTCGTTTCGGAGGGAGCAGAGTGCGCAATCCCTCACACATTCGTCATCCCACTTACCGAATTCAGCACAATCACGACACGGCGCCGTCAAGTTTGCCGACCCTGGGGCCGCTATCCGCTCTAACGGGTTGCCCATGGAGAGCGGCAGCATGGCAAGCACCGCAGCACCTCATTCGGCGGCACCTGCTGCCGCCTCGCGTCGTGCCCTGGCCGGGTGGCTGGCGCTGGCGCTGTGGTTGGGCTGGGTCGTGCCACCGCTGCTGGTTGGGCCGGCCCCGGCCGGGCCGGCATGGACTGCCGAACAGATTCTTGCGCGCGTCGGTCTGCCGCTGACCGGCCTCAGCGCACCCGTGCTGGTGCTGTCCGATACCGCCTGCGCCTGCATGCCGCCGGTCGCACCCCCAGAACTGCAGGTCGTGGACCGCCGTACTGACGGCCGCGCCCTGCCCTACGCATGGGTGGTGCTCGATGCCTCCCATCGGCTGATCTACGCCGGGCCAGCCCAGCTCGATCCCGGTTGCGGTACGGCCACCCCATCGGCCGCCGCACTCGTCCAGCACCTGATCGCCCATCCCCAGGCACCCCTCATCGTTCCATCCCGTTGTTCATGCCCACAGGAGTGACCCGCATGTCCGCCCACACCACCCCCCACCAGTCGCTGGTGGGCCACGAGAAGGTGCCGTACCTGCAGGTCATCGCGGCCGAAGCCGACCGCCTGTTCCTGATGGTCACCGCTCTGCTCGCCATCGCCTCGCTGGTGCTGGCCACCCGCAATGGTCAATGGTCGCCGTTCCTGGCCATTACCCTGCCCAGCCTGGCGCTGGTCGCCCTGCAGACCCGCTGGCATCCCGGCACCCGGCTGTCGCGGTGCACGGTCGCGCTGGTCTGGATGGTGCTGGCCGCCACGTTGATCCACCAGACCCACGGCATGCTGGAGACGCACTTCACCGTGATCGTCCTGATCGCGCTGCTGCTGTACTACCGCGACTGGCTGCCGATCGTCGTCGCCGCGGCCGCCATTGCCGTGCACCACGTGCTGTTCTTCTACCTGCAGGCACGCGGCCTGCCCACACCCGTGTTCGCCCCCGGCAGCGGCTTCGGGGTGGTCGTCCTGCACGCCACGTATGTCGTGGTGGAAACCGGCCTGCTCAGCGCGATGGCCGTGCAGATGCGTCGGCAGCTGCTGCTGATCGGGCACGACCCGCGCGACCTGGCCGCGATGGCACGCGGTGTGGTCAACGACCAGCCGCTGCCGGCCGGTGTGCGGGTGGAGGATTTTCCAGCGGATTCACTGGCCCGCACCCTGGTCCAGACCAGCCAGCAACTGCTGGAGCGCCGCCAGCGCGAACAGGCCAACCTCGCCGATACCCTGCGCATCCGCACCGCGCTGGATGATGTGACCACTCATGTCATGATTGCCGACCGCGACCGCAACATCGTCTTCGTCAACCGCCCCCTGCACCGCATGCTCGCTGCAGTGGAGCAGGATCTGCGCCGCGATCTGCCGCAGTTCAACGCCCAGGCGTTGATCGGCAGCAACATCGACAGCTTCCACCGCAACCCGGCCCACCAGGCCACGCTGCTGGAAACCCTGGAAGGCACCTACCGCGCCCAGATCCGCATCGGCGGCCGGGTCATGCGCCTGATCGTCAATCCGATCATCAGCGCTGACGGCCAGCGCCAGGGCTTCGTGGTCGAGTGGGCCGACCGCACGGCCGAACTGCAGGTGGAAGAGGAACTCGGCCGTATCGTCCGCGCCGCGGCCGCCGGTGACTTCGCCGGGCGCGTGGATACCGCCGGCAAGGAGGGCTTCTTCCTGCAGCTGGCCGAGCACCTCAATGGCCTGATGGAGGCCAACGCCACCAGCATCGAGCAGATTTCACGGTTGCTGTCGGCATTGTCGCGCGGCGACCTCACCACGCGCATGGCGGGCGATTTCCAGGGCGTCTTCGCCCGCATCCAGGACGACGCCAACACCACCATCGACCAGCTGACCGCCATCGTGGCCAGCATCCAGGCCGCCTCGACCCGCATCAATGCCGCGGCCGGCGGCATCTCGCAGGGCAATGGGCACCTCTCCAGCCGCACCGAGCAGCAGGCGGCCAGCCTGGAAGAAACCGCCGCGACCATGGAAGAGCTCACCGCCACCGTGCGCCAGAACGCCGAGCACGCCCGTCAGGCCAACCGCCTGGCCAGCGGCGCCCACGAGGTCGCCTCGCAGGGCGGCGAGGTGGTCGGCGAAGTGGTCCGCACCATGACCGAGATCGAGACGGCCTCCCGCCGGATCGGCGCGATCCTCTCGGTGATCGATGGCATCGCGTTCCAGACCAACATCCTGGCCCTCAACGCCGCCGTGGAAGCAGCCCGCGCCGGCGAGCAGGGCCGCGGATTCGCGGTCGTCGCCGCCGAAGTGCGCACCCTGGCCCAGCGCTCGGCCGGGGCCGCCAAGGAGATCAAAGGCCTGATCGATGATTCCGTCGGCAAAGTTGCCCACGGCACCCAGCTGGTGGATCGTGCGGGCGCCACGATGGCCGACATCGTGACGGCGGTGCGCCAGGTCAACGACATCATGGGCGAGATCTCGGCCGCCTCACAGGAGCAATCGATGGGCATTGAACAGGTCAACCAGAGCATCGCCCAGATGGACGCCAACACCCGCCAGAATGCCGCACTGGTGGAAGACTCCATGACCGCCACGCACGCCATGGAGCAGCAGGCGGCGGTGCTCGCCGAGGCGGTCGCACGCTTCCACCTCGACGATGGCCAGGCAGCCGTGATGCACCGGATCCGGGAGATCGCCAGCGCCCGCTGAGGGGTCTGCCGTGCACGGGGGAACGCACAATTCCCCCTACATAAATGTGAACTGCTGCCGATAAACGGACTGAGCCCAGGCATCTACGCATGCCGGCACCCGCCCAACTCAGCAGAATCCATGTCCGAAGGCAGCCTCGACGCACACGACCGACCCCATGCCGCGCACGACGACGGCACGGATGACAGGTACCTGGTCCGCAACCCCCGCCAGATCCGGCAGTTGCTGCAGGCGCTGATCGACCAGCGTTCGTTGATCAACGCCCATCTGGGCGGCCGCGATCAATCCTTCCCCACTGCGGTGCTGGAACTGGACGAAGACGACGATTGGCTGCTGCTGGACGGCAGCCCGTCCGAGCCCTCCAACCGCGCCGCCGAAGACGCCGGCCACCTGCTGTGCTTCGCCCAGCTGGACCGGGTGATGGTGCGCTTCCGCCTGGATGGCCTGCAACGCGTTCGCAACGAAGGCCATGTTGCCTTCCGCGTGCCCTTCCCGGACGAGCTGGTGCACCTGCAGCGCCGCGAACTGTACCGGCTGGAAACGCCGATCACCGATTCGCCCCATCTGCAGTTCCCGATCAACGAAGACCGCAGTGAGGTCCTGCAGCTGCGCGTGGTCGACATCAGCGGCGGCGGCCTGGCCGTCACGGTGCCGGTGGACTGCAACGTGTTTTCTCTGCAGAAGCGCTACGCCGCCCAGCTCGACCTTCCCGATGGCAGCCCGCTGCACGTCTCGCTGACTGTCTGCAACCAGTTGGCGGTCAAGCTGCCCAACGGTGTGGAGATGAAGCGCATCGGCATGCGCTTCGACGACCTCCCGCGCGGTGGCGACAGCGCGATCCAGCGCTACATCTTCCGTATCGACCGGCAGCGGAGTGCGAGGAAAAACGGGGAGAGTTGATGGCTGATTCAACTGCGTGGCGGTTTGATGCTGCGTGACTGGGTCGGCGCGGGGGGGGGGGGACACGCCGTGAATCCGTCCATGGAGGCTCATGTCGCCGCATCCATGCGACTCATGGTCCCGC
>NZ_JBHFHW010000042.1:154418-289770 GCF_057333975.1 Stenotrophomonas sp. AGC87 | reverse complement strand
GGTCCCGCCAAACCCACCCACACCAGCCCAGCCGCCGAACGCAGCACCGACAACGCCGTTGCTCTCGCCAAGCACCCCTAAAGTCGCCCCCGGCCAGGCCGATATCCAGCGTGACCCCCGGTTATTCGACCGCCACGCCCGACCCAGGACCCCTCGATGAACGACAAGAACAACACCGCCGCCAGCGACGGCGGCGAATACCTCAGCTTCACCCTCGGCGCCGAGCACTACGGCGTGGACATCCTCAAAGTGCAGGAAATCCGCGGCTACGACTCCGTCACCCGCGTCCCCGATGCCCCGGACTACATCAAAGGCGTCATCAACCTGCGCGGCACCATCGTCCCCGTCATCGACCTGCGCCTCAAACTGCGCCTGGAAAATGCCACCTACGACGCCTTCACCGTCATGATCGTGCTCAACGTCGAAGACCGCGTCGTCGGCATCGTCGTTGACAGCGTCTCCGACGTCATCCCGTTGGCTGCCGATCAGATCCGCCCGACGCCCGAGTTCGGCGCCGCCGTCGATACCCGCTTCATCTCCGGCATCGGCACCCAGGACGATCGCATGCTCATCCTGCTGGATATCGAAACCCTGCTCGACAGCGCCGACATGGGCCAGACCCCGGTCATCGACGACGTCGCAGCCTGAGACATGCGTCACAAAACAAACAGCGGACTGCGTCCGGTACATACCGTGACGGCCGCTGAAGAAAAAACTTGCTTCAGTTCCGCCCGGACCGGCCGATAGCTGGTTTCAGAACCCGGCTGCACTGGATCGCCCATGGCCGGGCCAACTGCCCATATCCCCGGAGAATCTTCCCGATGAAGTCCCTGCTTGCCCTGTTCTCGGTCGCCGTGATCGCCTCTTCCGCCTCTACCGCATTCGCCCAGTCCGGTGAAATGATTCCGCCGGAAATGGCCCCGCGCTCGGTCGGCAAGGACGGCATGGTCTGCGGCAAGGTCGAAAAGGCCCGCTACGCCGAAGGCTCTGAAGGTCAGCCGACCTTCCTGTACATGGGCGGCGCTTTCCCGCGCCACACCTTCTCGGCCCGCATCGCCGGCGCCAACCGCGACAAGTTCAGCTTCCCGCTGGAATCGCTGGAAGGCAAGACCGTCTGCGTGATCGGCAAGATCGCCCGCGATGCATCGCGCGCTGAAATCGAAGTCAGCTCGCCGGCCGGCCTGAAGCTCGCCAACATCAAGTAATTGCCCGTACGCCCTGCCACGCCGGCCCAGGCCGGCGTGGTCGCTGCAACCGGCCCCGACGGCCGGACGCGTTTGCCACTGGAGACCGCACCTGCCATGCCGTGGATCAACAACCTCAAACTGATGCCCAAGTTGATGCTGACTTTCGGCGTCCTCCTGCTGGTAATGCTGCTGCAGGGCATCGTGGCCTATCGTGGCCTGCACTCACTCAACAACGTCACCACTCAACTGGCTGGCCCCCGGATGGACAGCATCCGCATGGCCGGCGAACTGCGTGGCATGGTCGGCGAGTACCGCAACTCCGCTTACCAGGGCCTCATCCGCGCCAGCGATGACGTCAAGGCCGAAGCCAAGTCCCGCGCGGCGGAGCTTCGCACCCAGATCGACGCCTCGATCAAAAAATACCCCGCGCTGATCGACAATCCCCAGCAGAAGAAGCTGTTTGACACCTTCGCCAAGGATTGGACCGACTCGCTGGCGTCCTACGACGCCGTTACCGAAATGCTCGAGCTGGACCTGCCCGACGATGCCGTGGACACCTTTGTCGGTGAAACCCGCGCCAAGCATCGCAAAGCCTCGGCCGCGCTCGAAGCCCTGATCGCCGAAGACAACCGTCTCTCGCGCGCCTCGCGCGAAGAAGCCGAATCCACCTACGCCGCCTCGGCCATGCTGACCGTCATCACCCTGCTCGGCGGCGCCGCCCTGGGCCTGGTGCTGGTGTATCTGTTTGCCCGTTCGCTGGTGGGCAGCATGCGCGGCGCCGTCTCGGTCGCCAACGATGTCGCCAGCGGCAAGCTGGACGGCCATATCGATGTCAGCCGCAAGGATGAAGTTGGCGATCTGCTGCAGGCCATGCAGCGCATGCAGCGTGATCTGCGCGAACGTACCGAAACCGACCAGGCCATCGCCCGCGAGAACCTCCGCATCCGTACCGCGCTGGATTACAGCTCCACCGGCGTCTACCTGACCGATGCGCACCACACCATCGTGTACAGCAACCGCGCCCTGCAGCAGACCCTGAGCCAGTACGAAGCCGACATCCGCAAGGACCTGCCGGACTTCGACGCCGCCGCCTCGCTGATCGGCAAGTCGGCCGCCACGCTGGAGCACGGCAGCGAAATGGATCCCAAGACCCTGGCCCAGCTGCAGCAGCACGGCGTCAGCCGCCGCCCGATGCAGTTCGGCGAGGCCCAGTTCGCCCAGGTCATCTCCTCGATCGCCAACGAACAGGGTGAGACCGTCGGCCACGTCATCGAATGGCGCGACCGCACCCCGGAAGCCCTGGTGGAAGCCGAAGTGGCCCGCGTGATCGCCCAGGCCGCAGCCGGCGACCTCTCCGGCCGCATCGACAGCGATGGCAAGGAAGGCTTCTTCCTGCAGCTGGCCCAGCAGCTCAACGGCCTGCTGGATGCCAACTCGGCCAGCATCGAACAGGTCTCCAACCTGCTCGCCGCGCTGTCCCAGGGCGACCTGACCGTGCGCATGCACGGCGACTTCCAGGGCGTGTTCGCCCGGATGCGCGACGACGCCAACGCCACCGCCGAACAGCTCAGCGGCATCGTCACCCGGATCAAGCACTCCAGCCAGCAGATCAACTCGGCCGCCAGCGAGATCGCCACCGGCAACAGTGACCTGTCGCGGCGTACCGAACAGCAGGCCGCCAACCTGGAAGAGACCGCGGCCTCGATGGAGGAACTGACCTCCACCGTGCGCCAGAACGCCGAGCATGCCCGCCAGGCCAACCAGCTCGCCATCGGCGCGCACACCGTCGCCTCGCAGGGCGGCGATGTGGTCGGCCAGGTCGTCACGACCATGAGCGCGATCCAGACCTCGTCCAAGAAGATCGCCGAGATCATCTCGGTCATCGACGGCATCGCCTTCCAGACCAACATCCTCGCGTTGAACGCGGCCGTCGAAGCGGCACGTGCCGGTGAACAGGGTCGTGGCTTCGCGGTCGTGGCCTCCGAAGTGCGCACCCTGGCCCAGCGTTCGGCCGGCGCGGCCAAGGAGATCAAGGGCCTGATCGACGACTCCGTCGGCAAGGTCAACGATGGCTCGGCGCTGGTGCAGAAGGCGGGCGCCACCATGGGCGAGATCGTCGCTTCGGTGCAGCGCGTGACCGACATCATGGCCGAGATCTCCGCCGCCTCGCAGGAACAGTCCGCCGGCATCGAGCAGGTCAACCAGACCGTGGTGCAGATGGATGAGACCACCCAGCAGAACGCCGCGCTGGTGGAAGAAGCCACCGCCGCTGCCCGTGCGATGGAAGAACAGGCCGGCCATCTGACCGATGCCGTGTCGATCTTCAAGCTCGATGAGCAGGACATCGCGCCCGCCCCGGCCGTGGTCGCACCGCCGCGTGCCGTCCGCGCGCCGCTGGCGCAGGCTGCAGTGCGTCGCCCGGCCTCGCGCCCGGTGGCGACCGAACTGGCCGACGGTGACTGGCAGGAGTTCTAAACCACCCTGCGGCGTGTTGTGAATGAAAGGCCCCGGTGCTACGGCACCGGGGTTTTTTGTTGTCCGGCTGAATGGCCGATAGGCAATGCGCTCAATACTCGCCGGATCCGGCCGATAACAGCATTGCCCGACACTTCGTCGCGGCCAGCCAGGATGGTGATCGCCACCGCGTGCTCCTGGCATCGCCACGTGCTTTTGCCCGCTCAGATGCCCTGCCCATGAATCTATTCCGCCGCTGGAACCCGTATTTCTCCAACCTGTCCGTCAGGCGCAAGCTCAACCTGCTGACCGTGCTGATCGCCCTGGGTGTCATCGCCCTGTCGGTGGTCGCTGCGCGCATGCAGTACCTGGATCTGACCGACACCCGCAAGGACAGCCTGAAGACCCAGGTCGAGCTCACCTACGGCATCCTGGAGCATTACCACCGACTGGCGGACAGCGGTGAACTGACCGAAGCGGCGGCCAAGCAGGCCGCGCTGACGGCGCTGGAAAGCATGCGTGCCGACGGCGACACCTACTACTTCAACGTGTACGACACGAACTACCGCATGCTCATGCATCCGTTCCGCAAGGAGCTGATCGGGCAGGACATGAAGGATTACCGCACCGATGACGGGGTGCGCGTGTACTACGACCAGATCGGCATGGCCCGCCTCGGCGGCGGCTTCGTCTCCTACCAGTGGGCCAAGCCGGGCACCGAGAAGGTGGTCGAGAAGGTCGCCTATGCCGGCATGTACGCACCATGGAACTGGGTGGTCAGCAGCGGCGTCTACATGGACGATGTGCAGCAGCAGGCATTGGTGTTCACCGCCATCATGGCGGCGACCGGCGGCGGCGTGGTGCTGATCGTGCTGGCGCTGAGCTGGCTGATCGGCAACCGCATCACCCTGCCCCTGCGTCAGGCCACCCATGTGGCCGAGAGCATCGCCCGCGGCAAGCTGGACAGCCGCATCGGCGAGCAGGCCCATGACGAACCCGGCTGCCTGCTGGAAAGCATGGCGCGCATGCAGGAACAGCTGCACGCGGTGATCAGCGGCCAGCGCGAGATGGCCAGCCGCCATGACGCCGGCAACACCGGCTACCGCATGGACGAAACCGCCTTCCCCGGCGAGTACGGCCTGATGGTGCACGAGACCAACACCCTGGTCGGCGCGCACGTGCAGACCATGGACGAGGTGCTGGCGGTGGTGCAGCGTTACGCACAGGGCGACCTCAGCGCCGATATCGCGCGCTACCCGGGCGAGAAGGCCGCCATCACCAGCACCGTCGATGCGGTCAAGCAGAACCTGGGCAGCATCAATGGCGAGATCCAGCGCCTGGCAGCGGCCGCGGCCGCCGGCGATTTCAGCCAGCGGGGCGACACCGCCCGCTTCGATCACGATTTCCGCCGGATGATCGGTCACCTCAACGCGATGATGCAGGTCAGCGATGAGAACCTGGGCAAACTCTCGCAGCTGCTGTCGGCGATTGCCGAAGGCGATCTGACCGCGCGCATGCACGGCGATTTCCAAGGCGTCTTCGCCACCATGCGTGACGATGCCAACGCCACCGTTGCGCAGCTGACCCAGATCGTCGGCCAGATCCAGGAGGCCGCCGGCAGCATCAACCTGGCGGCCGGTGAAATCGCCACCGGCAACAGCGATCTCTCGCGCCGCACCGAGCAGCAGGCCGCCAACCTGGAAGAGACCGCCGCCTCGATGGAGGAACTCACCTCCACGGTGCGCCAGAATGCCGAACATGCCCGCCAGGCCAACCAACTGGCGATCGGCGCACACTCGGTGGCCTCCCAGGGCGGCAATGTCGTCGGCGAAGTGGTGACCACCATGGCCGCGATCCAGACCTCCTCCAAGAAGATCGCCGAGATCATCTCGGTCATCGACGGCATCGCGTTCCAGACCAATATCCTGGCGCTCAACGCCGCGGTGGAAGCCGCCCGTGCCGGCGAGCAGGGCCGCGGTTTCGCGGTGGTCGCCTCCGAAGTGCGCACGCTGGCCCAGCGTTCGGCCGGCGCGGCCAAGGAGATCAAGGGCCTGATCGACGACTCCGTCGGCAAGGTCGCCGAGGGCTCCCAGCTGGTCAACCAGGCCGGTGCCACCATGGGCGAGATCGTGGCCTCGGTGCAGCGCGTGACCGACATCATGGCCGAGATTTCCGCTGCCTCGCAGGAGCAGTCCGCCGGCATCGACCAGGTCAACCAGACCGTGGTGCAGATGGACGAGACCACCCAGCAGAACGCCGCCCTGGTGGAAGAAGCCACTGCCGCCGCCCGTGCGATGGAAGAACAGGCCACCCAGTTGGCCGATGCGGTGGCGATCTTCCGCCTCGACAACCAGGTCGCCCAGGCGGTCAGCGCCGTGACCGCCCGTGCGGTCGCCGAGCTGGCCCCGGTGCGCCGCCCCAGCCGCCCGGTACCGCCGGCATCCCCTGCCCCGCGTGCCGCGGCCCCGGTGCGCACCCCGCGCAGCACGCCGGCCGATGACGGCAACTGGCAAGAGTTCTGAGTTCCTGCGGCGATCCCGCGATCGCCGCGCCCCCTTCCCCTGCGAGTCCGCCCGTGTCCACGCCCCCAGCCAACGCCGCTTCACCGAACGCTCGCGAATTCGAATTTGCCGACCGTGACTTTCGCCGCGTCTGCGAGCTGATCTACCAGCGCGTCGGCATCTCACTGGCGCCGGCCAAGCGCGACATGGTCTATGGCCGACTTTCGCGCAGGCTACGTGCGCTTGGCATGCGCAGCTTCAGCGACTACCTGGACCAGCTCGAGTCCAATGGCGGCGACGAATGGCAGGCGTTCACCAACGCCCTGACCACCAACCTCACCGCGTTCTTCCGCGAGCCGCACCACTTCGAGAAGCTGGCCGACGAACTGCGCCTGCGCGCTGGCCATGGCACGCTGCAGCTGTGGTCGTGCGCGGCCTCGACCGGCGAAGAGCCCTACTCGATGGCAATCACGGCCTGCGAGACCTTCGGCACGCTCAAACCGCCGGTGCGCATCCTGGCGACCGACGTGGACACCCAGGTGCTGGCCACCGCCAGCCGCGGCGTGTACGCGATCGACCGCGTCGCCGGACTGGATCCGGCGATCCGCAAGCGCTACTTCCAGCGCGGGACCGGCCCCAACGAAGGGCATTGCCGGGTCAATCCAGCCCTGCGTGACCTCATCGACTACCGCCCGCTCAACCTGCTCGCCAACCGTTACGACGTCGGCGGCCCGTTCGATGCCCTGTTCTGCCGCAACGTGATGATCTATTTCGACAAACCGACCCAGCGCGGGATCCTCTCGCGCCTCATCCAGCACATGGGCGATGACGGCCTGCTCTATACCGGCCACTCGGAGAACTACCTGCACGCCGCCGACCTGATCCAACCCTGCGGCCGCACGCTGTACAAACGCGCGCCGGGGGCACCGGTATGAGTCTGCCGATCCGTAATGACGAGGTGATGCGCTATTTCGACAGCCGCTTCCAGGTGACCGCCGCCAAGCTGCTGCCGACCCAGTACCTCGCCGTGGATGACAACACCGCACTGACCACCACGCTGGGCTCCTGCGTGGCCGCCTGCCTGCGCGATCCGGTGCTCAAGATCGGTGGCATGAACCACTTCCTGCTGCCCGAAGGCAACGTCGGTGATGGCGCGCCCGCGCGCTACGGCAGCTACGCGATGGAACTGCTGATCAACGATCTGCTCAAGCGCGGCGCACACCGCAAGCGGCTGGAGGCCAAGGTGTTCGGCGGGGCCAATGTGCTCAAGGGCTTCACCAGCAACCCGGTCGGCACCCGCAACGCCGAGTTCGTGCGCCAGTACCTGCAGGCCGAGCACATTCCGATCATCGCCGAGGACCTGTGCGGCATCCATCCACGCAAGGTGTGGTTCTTCGCCGATACCGGCCGCGTGGTGGTGCAGCGCCTGCCGCACGCCCATGAAGCTGAAGTGGCCGCGACCGAATCTGCGGTGCGCGCCCGCCTGTCCAAGGCCCCGGTCACCGGCGGCGTGGAGCTGTTCGAATGACCCACGGTGTGCCCTGCAAAGTCCTGATCGTCGACGACTCCGCGGTCGTCCGCCAGATGCTGAGCGAGATCCTCGCCAGCGATCCCGGCATCGAAGTGGTCGGCACCGCCGCCGACCCGCTGCTGGCGCGCGAGAAGATCAAGCGCCTGGCGCCGGACGTGATCACGCTGGACGTGGAAATGCCGCGCATGGATGGCCTGGCGTTCCTTGAAAACCTGATGCGCCTGCACCCGCTGCCGGTGGTGATGATCTCCTCGCTGACCGAGCGCGGTGCCGACACCACCCTGCAGGCGCTGGCGCTGGGCGCGGTGGATTTTGTCTCCAAGCCCAAGCTCGACGTCGCCCGTGGCCTGCAGGGCTACGCCGACGAGATCATCGCCAAGGTCAAGATGGCCGCACGCTCGCGGGTGCGCCCGCTGTCCCGGCCCAATCCCCCGCGGATCACCCTGGGTGCCGTGGCGCCAGTGGCGACACCGCGCTCGATCCAGTTCCGCACCACCGACCGCCTGATCGCCATCGGCGCCTCCGCCGGGGGCACCGAAGCCCTGCGCGTGGTGCTGGAAGGCCTGCCTGCCGATGCCCCGGCCGTGGTGATGACCCAGCATCTGCCGGCGCAGTTCAGCACCCCGTTCGCCGAGCGCCTGGACCGCCATTCGGCGATGTCCGTGCGCGAAGCCACCGACGGCGAAGCGGTCCTGCCCGGCCACGCCTACCTGCCGCCCGGTGGCAAGCACCTGCGCGTGATTCGCGACGGCGCCCGCTGGCGCTGCCGGATCGACGACGGCCCGCCGATCAACCGGCACAAGCCGGCGGTGGACGTGTTGTTCCGCTCGGTGGCCGAAAGCGCAGGCGCCAATGCCATCGGCGCGATCCTGACCGGCATGGGCGACGATGGTGCGCGCGGCTTGCTGGATCTTCGCAACGCCGGTGCCCCGACCCTCGTGCAGGATGAAGCCACCAGCGTGGTCTGGGGCATGCCGGGCAGCGCGGTGAGGATCGGCGCGGCCGAGGAAATGGTGCCGCTGGAGCGGATTGCGGAGCGGTTGATGGCGTTGGCGCGCAGCTAGCAGCGGCGGGCCGGTCGACACCTACGCCCAGTACAACCGCATCGGGTTGTCCACCAGCAGCCTGCGCTGCAGATCCGCGGTCACTGCGATACGCGGAATGAAGTCCACCAGCGTACCGTCGTCGGGCATATGCGAGGTCAGATTGGGGTGCGGCCAGTCCGTGCCCCACAACACCCGATCCGGGAATCTCTCCACCAGGTGGCGCGCGAACGGCACCACGTCGTCGTAATCCGGGGGGCCACTGCGCGAGAGGCGCTCCGGACAGCTGACCTTGCTCCACACATTGGCGTGCTCATCCATCAGCCGCACGAACTGCTGGAACGCCGGACCTTCCACGGGCTGGGTCACGTCCGGTCGACCCATGTGATCCACCACCACGGTGGTCGGTAGTGAGGTGAAAAAATCCCAGCGCTCGGCCAGATCGGCCGCCTCGAAGTAGACCACCACGTGCCACCCCAGCGGCGCAATGCGCTCGATGATCGCGCGGTAGTACGCATCCGGCTTGGGATCGACCAGCCGCTTCACGAAATTGAAGCGGACCCCGCGCACGCCCGCCGCGTGCAGCTCACACAGTTCAGCATCGGTCACGCTGTCACGCACGGTCGCCACGCCACGGGCGCGGCCGTCCGCACTGCGCAGGGCATCGACCAGGGCACTGTTGTCGGCGCCATGGCAGGTGGCCTGGACGATCACGTTGCGCTCGAATCCCAGCAGGTCACGCAGCGCGAACAGCTGTTCCTTGCCGGCGTCGCACGGGGTGTACTTGCGCTCGGGTGCGTATGGGAAGCGGTCGCCCGGCCCGAAGACATGGCAATGCGCGTCCACAGCGCCCATGGGCGGCACGAAGCGCGGCACACTCGGTGCGGGGCAGAAATCCAGCCAATCGGCGTCTTTCACGAAATCACTCATCACAGGCCCCTCGCCTTCAGCTGCGCATCCAGACGCGGATAGACCCGTCGCGCGTTGCCTTCGCACACCTTGCGGCGATCGCTCTCGGACAGGCCCAGCGCGTTCACATACCGCAGCGTGTCGTCGAAGAACTGCCCCGTTTCCGGATCGATGCCGCGGACCGCGCCGACCATTTCCGAGCCGAACAGGATGTTGTCTATGTCGATGACCTTGAAAAGAAGATCAATGCCCGGTTGATGATAGACGCACGTATCGAAGAACACGTTCTTCATGACGTGCTCGTTCAGCGGCGGCTTGCCCAGCATGTCGGCCAGACCACGGAAACGCCCCCAGTGATAGGGCACCGCACCGCCGCCGTGCGGAATGATGAAACGCAACGCGGGGAAGTCACGGAACAGATCGCCCTGCAGGAACTGCATGAACGCGGTGGTATCGGCGTTGAGGTAGTGCGCGCCGGTGGCATGGAAGTTGGCGTTGCAGCTGCCCGAGACGTGCACCATCGCCGGAACGTCCAGTTCCACCATCTTCTCGAAGAACGGATACCAGGCCTTGTCGGTGAGTGGCAGGCCGGTCCAGTGGCCGCCGGACGGGTCCGGGTTGAGATTGCAGCCAACGAAGCCGAGCTCGTTGACGCAGCGCTCCAGCTCGGCGATCGAATGGGCGATCGGCACGCCCGGCGACTGCGGCAGCTGGCACACGCCGATGAAGGTCTCCGGGTACAGCGCCACCACGCGGGCGATCAGGTCGTTGCAGCGGCGTGTCCACTCCGCGCTGACCCGTTCGTCGCCGATATGATGGGCCATGGTGCTGGCACGCGGGGAGAAGATGGTCATGTCGGCACCACGCTCGCGCAGCAGGCGCAACTGGTTGGCCTCCACGCTCTCGCGCAACTCCGCATCGCTGATCTCCGGGTAGACCGGCGCCGGCAGTGAGGGGTCGTGGTAATGCGCGATCTGCTGTTTGCGGAAGGCGTCGTGGCTGGCGGGGGCGGTCGTGTAATGACCGTGGCAGTCGATGATCATGCAGGGGCCTCGTGGGGGATCAATCACCAGCCGAACAGCTGGGCGAAGTGGATGTCCATGCGCAGCCCGACAATCAGCGCATCGGGAATGTCGGTGGTACGGGTAGGCGCGTAGAGAGGATCGGGGTTGATGACGTACTGCAGGTTGGGCATCAGGCGGATGCCCTTGTGCACGGCCCAGCCATAGCTGAGCTCGGCGATGATCTCGTCCGCATGCGGCGCACCGTTGCCGCCATTGCGGGTACGCCGGTCGCGCAGGAAGTCGATCTGTTCGTCACTGAAGTGGGTGTTGGAGACAAACATCGCCAACGTGTCCTGCTCGCGGCCGGCGAAGGTGCCGGTCTTGACGAAGCCGGCCGAGAGGAAGCTGTCGACCGGCGCTTCGTTGCCCGTGTTCACGTACGCGCGCGCAAAAAGCGCGAGGTTGCGCTTGCCTGCACCCCGCCAGACCGTCTGATCGACCATGGCATATCCGCCCGACCGCGCACCGTCCTGCACCGCAGTCGGCCTGCCGGTCAGCGCTGCGGAGTTGCCGTTGGCATCGTAGTAGGAGCTCTTGCCACCATCGCTGTTGCGGTACATGCCCAGCCGGAAGGTCCGCGGCAGGCGGTCATTGGCGAAGCTGGTCTGGTAGCCGACTTCATACGCGGTGATGGTCCCGGTACCCTCGCCCACCGAGAAGTCCAGGCCGTTCTTGCCGGCCTTGTTCAAGGCATTGTTGTAGTCGAAGGCACCGGCCTGCGCATACCAGCGGTCATTCACGTCGTAGCGCACGATCCCGGCCCAGGACGCGTTCGGGTAGGCGGTGATGCCCAGATCGGTGATCGCCCCATACGGGGTCAGGCACATCGCGTTGCTCATGAACACGCAGTTGAGCGCGGAGCCGTTGAAGTAGCTGTTCACCGGGGCGCGCCCGGCGATGATGCTCAGGCCGTTGTCGAAGCGGTGGCGCAAGGTCAGGCGGGTCAGGCGCCCGCCGGCCACCGGCCGCCAAGTCTGCTGGGCACTGATCGAATTGCCAATTTTCTCTCGCGCCAGGTTGCGGCCGGCGAACCAGGCCCACTGCGCATCGACGTCGGTGTTGTGGATACCCCACAGCGTGTCCAGATCAAACTTGGACTGGGCCATCACCCAGTACGAGCCTTCGGTGCCCTGCTCGACACCACCGACCGGATTGGAGGCGACGTTGCCGACCAGATCCAACGTGAGATCGACGCCATCGGGCAGACTGCCCTTGGGTGAAGCGAACGCGGCGAACGCCGGCGCCGCCAGGCTGGCAGCCACCAGCAGGCAAAGGGTATTGCGGGGAAAACGGGACACAAGCGCCTCCTGTGCGCGGCCGCAGCCGCGCAACGGATGGATGTAGGGAGGCCGCGGCAGCACCGCAGCGGCAGGATCAGACGGTGGCGGCAGTCAACACGCGGCGTCTCAGCCGCCGAGTGCCGATCTGCTCGGCCAGCACCTTCTCGTCGAGCTTGCCTTCCCACTTGGCGATGACCAGCACCGCGATCGCATTGCCGATCAGGTTCACGAAGGTCAGGCCCTCGGCCAGGATCCGGTGGATGCCCAGGATCAACGCGATGCTCGCCACCGGGATCGTGCCGGTGGTGCCCAGCGTCGCCGCCAGCACCACGAATGCCGCGCCGGCCACACCGGCCGCTCCCTTGGAGGTCAGCAGCAGCACCGCGATCAGGCCCAGCTGGTGCCAGACGGTCAGCTCGGTGTTGGTCGCCTGGGCCAGGAACAGCGCGACGGTGGTCAGGTACAGGCAGGTGCCGTCGAGGTTGAACGAGTAGCCGGCCGGGATCACGAAACCCACCACACCTTCCTCGCAGCCCAGCTTCTTCATTTTTTCGATCAGGCGCGGCAGGACGGTTTCGGTGGAGGTGGTCGCCGCGACGATGACGATCTCATCGCGCAGGTAGCCCAGCAGCCGCCACAAGCTGGCACCGGTCCACCAGCACACGCTGCCCAGCACCAGCACGGTGAACAGCCCGCAGACCACGAAGAACTCGATGATCAGCTCGCCCAGCGACAGCAGCGAGCCCGCACCGAACTGGCCAACGGTGAAGGCGATTGCACCGAACGCGCCAATCGGGGCGAAGTACATGATGTAGCCGATGATCTTGAACAGCGCGCCCGAGGTGGACTCGATCACCTTCATCACCGGCGCACCGCGCTCGCCGATCGAGGCCAGCGCCACACCGAACAGCACCGCCACGAAGAGCACCTGCAGCACGTGCGCTTCGGTGAAGGCGCTCACCAGCGTGTTGGGGATGATCGCCATGATGTAGGACACGATCGACTGGTCGTGGGCGCTGTGCACGTAGCCCTGGATGCTGGCCATGTCGATGGTGGCCGGGTCGATGTTCATCCCCGCGCCCGGCTTCCAGACATCCACCACCACCAGGCCCACGATCAGCGCCAGGATCGTGATGACTTCGAAGTAGATCAGCGATTTCAGGGCCAGGCGGCCCACGCTGCGCATGTCGCGCATGCCGGCGATGCCATGCACCACCGTGACGAAGATGATCGGACCGATCATCATCCGGATTAGCTTGATGAACGCGTCGCCGAAGGGCTTCATCGCCGAGCCGATGTCCGGCTGCAGCCACCCCAACAGCACGCCGATCACGGTACCTGCCAGCACCTGGAACCAGAGCTGGCCCACAATGCCGAAGCGGCTCGGCCGCTTCTCTACAACGGTCATATCAACCCTCCCAGGTCACAAGAATAAGGACGTCGTGCGTATTCAGTCGAACAGCACGCCGTCGAAGAGCTTTCGCGCGGTGCGCAGTACGGCGGCGCGGGTCACCTGCCCGGCAGCGTCCAGATCCAGCACGGCCGCGGTGCTGCCACTGGGGTGCTCGATCTCCAGCGTCTGATGCACGCCACCCGGCAGCGACGCCAGGGCGTGTGCGGGTGAATCGGGCAGCAGGCAGGCCGTGGCGACCGTCACCGCGCCGAGCACGCCGATGGAGGCGTGGCAGCGGTGGGGAATGAACGAGCGGACGCTGATCGCCCCGCCCACGCGAGGCGCCGCCACCAGCATCATCTTGGGGACGGACTGGGCACTGACATCACCCAACCGCATCAACGGGCCGGCCTGCAGGCGGATCGCCTCCAGCCTGGCCTTGAGCGCCTCATCGGCGTCCAGCGTGGCGCGGTCCTCATGGCCGGTGATGCCCACATCGGAAGCGCGCAGGACGACGCACGGCATGCCGTTGTCGATCAGGGTGGTCTCCACGCCGTCGATCACATCCACAGCATGACCGGTCGGCAGCAGCGCGCCACAGTTGGAGCCAGCGATGTCGGCGAACGCCAATGGAACCGGGGCGGCGCTGCCGGGCACGCCGTCGATGCGTGCCTCGCCGTCATACGCCACCGTGCCCTGCGGCGTCTGCACGGTCGCCGAGGCGAACGTGCCGGTGTTGCACATGAAGATGCGTACATCGGTCTGCTCGCCTGTGGCTGCAACCAATCCACGCTCGATGGCGAACGGGCCGACGGCGGCCAGCATGTTGCCGCAGTTCTGCGCATCGCTGACCACGGCCTGGTCCACGAACACCTGCAGGAATAGATAGTCCACGTCGGCATCCGCACGGCTGGAGGGAGCCACGACCGCCACCTTGGAGGTCAGCGGATCAGCGCCGCCCATGCCATCGATCTGGCGCGGATCGGGTGAGCCGAACGCACGCAGCAGGAAGGCATCGCGGATGGCCGGCTCGGCCGGCAGCTCCGAAGCGAGAAAGAACCCGCCCTTGGAGGTTCCGCCCCGCATCCACATCGCGCGCACGCCCTTACTCATAGCGCAGGCCCCTCGCCGCCAGGCGCTCGCGCATCTGGTAGATGTCCAGGCCCAGCTCGCCCTTGGCCAAACGTTCGCGCTTGTCCGCTTCACGGGCCTCGCGGGCCTGTGCCTCGTCGGCGACATGCGCCGCATCCGCACGCGGCACGATGCAGACCCCGTCATCGTCGGCGATCACCACATCACCCGGCCGGACCAGTGCCCCGCCACAGACCACCGGCACATTGACCGAGCCCAGCGTTTCCTTGACCGTGCCCTGCGCGTGGATCGCGCGGCTCCAGACCGGGAAGCCCATCGCGGTGAGGTCACGCACATCGCGTACGCCGGCATCGATCACCAGCCCGCGGCAGCCGCGGACCTGGGCCGAGGTGGCCAGCAGATCGCCGAAATAGCCGTCGGTGCAGTCACTGGTGGGTGCGACCACCAGCACATCGCCCTCGCGAAGCTGCTCGATCGCCACGTGCATCATCCAGTTGTCGCCCGGCGGCACCGACACGGTGATCGCGCTGCCGGCGATGCGCGCGCCGCTGTAGACCGGGCGCAGCCGTGGGTGCAGCAAACCGCTGCGGCCCTGGGCTTCATGCGCCGTGGCGACACCGGTCTGCGCAAGCACCTGGATCACCGCCGCGTCGGCGCGTTCGATAGAAGAGACTACCCGGGACATCCATCCATCCTTCGTTGACGATGACGCAGTCTGTCCTCGCGCTGCCCCGCCCCTCAAGATCGTTTTTCGAAACAGCCATTGAATTTGGTTATAGTTGATCCATGAGTGCACCTCTGGACCTGAACCTCAAGCATCTGCATGCACTGGCCGCCGTCTACCACCACGGCGGCATCAGTGCGGCGGCACCGCACGTGAATCTGTCCCAGCCAGCGCTCACGCAGGCGATCGCCCGGCTGGAGAAACAACTGGACGCGCCCCTGTTTGACCGCCAGCCCGGAGGCATGTCCCCTACCGAAGCGGCGGAGCTGCTGGTGCCACGGATCGAACGCGCGCTTGCCTACATCGCGCATGGCGTCCGCGTTGCCCGCCGCGCGCAGCGGCTGCCGGCGATGCCGGCTGTGGAGCGTCGGGTCACCCTGGGCCAGCTGCGTGCCCTGGCCGCAGTGGACACCGCCGGCAGCTTCACCCTGGCTGCCACCCGCGCCGGCGTCTCCCAGCCGGCGATCTACCGCGCGGTGCACGAGTTGTCCGAGGTGATCGAAACGCCGTTGACGGTGCGACGTGGCAAGACGGTGCAGCCCACCCCGGCGGCGACACGCATGCTGCGCCTGGTCCGGTTGGCGCTGTCCGAACTCAGTGCCGGCGTGGATGAACTTGCCTCGTTGCGCTCGCAACAGGGGGGCCGGGTCGCGCTCGGCGTCATGCCGTTGGCACGGGCCATCCTGCTGCCGCAGGTGCTCGCCCGCTTCGCGCGTGCGTATCCGGGGGCAACGGTGAACGTGATCGAAGGCCCGTACGCCGAGCTGTTGGGCGACCTGCGCGAAGGCAGCCTGGATCTATTGATCGGCGCGATGCGTGACAAGCTGCCGGTGCGCGACATCGCGCAGGAAGGCCTTTTCGACGACGACCCGGTCATTGTCGCGCGCAGCGGACATCCGCTGGCTGCCCCCAAGGGCTTCCGGTTTCCGCAACTGCTCGACTACCCGTGGGTGATCGCCGCGACGGGGGCACCGGTGCGGGCCCGCTGGGAGCAGATGTTCCGCCAGCACGGCCACGAACCGCCGCGGCTGCGCATCGAGTGTGGTTCGGTGTTGATCACCCGCGGCCTGCTGCTCGAAGACGATTGGCTTACGTTGATGTCGCGCGATCAGTTCGTGTTCGAGCGTCGCGCGGGCCTGCTCTGCGAGATCGGCCGGGCCGGCGATGATCTGCGCCGCCGCATCGGCCTCACCACCCGCGCCGACTGGCACCCTACCCGGCTGCAGCAGGCGTTCGTGGAAACGTTCCGGCAGGTCTGTGCCGAGCGCAACGCTGCAGGCGACGAGGCCTGGCCCTTCCGCTTTCCGGTACGCTGAGCGTCTCGCATGAAAAAACCCCCGGCTTTCACCGAGGGTTTCTGTTTTCAGCCCACCGACCAACGGTCGGCGGCTACCGGTCGCCGGGCAGCGCCCGGCGCCCGGATCAGGCAGCAACCGTGCCGGCCACTTCCTGATAGTCCTCGATCTGGTCGAAGTTCATATAGCGGTAGATGTCCTTGCTGCTGGCATCCAGCACGCCGATGTCGGCCATGTACTCTTCCTTGGTCGGGATGCGCCCCAGACGCGAACAGATCGCGGCCAGTTCGGCCGACCCGAGGTACACGTTGGAGTTGCGGCCCAGACGGTTCGGGAAGTTGCGGGTCGAGGTCGAGAACACCGTCGCGCCCTCACGCACCTGCGCCTGGTTGCCCATGCACAGCGAGCAACCCGGCATTTCCATGCGTGCGCCGGCGGTACCGAAGGTGCCGTAATGGCCTTCCTTGGTCAGCTCCGAGGCATCCATCTTGGTCGGCGGGGCGACCCACAGCTTGGTCGGGATGTCGCGCTTGCCTTCCAGCAGCTTGGCGGCCGCACGGAAGTGACCGATGTTGGTCATGCACGAACCGATGAACACTTCGTCGATGGCCGCACCGGCCACGTCGGACAGGGTCTTGACGTCATCCGGATCGTTCGGGCAGGCCACGATCGGCTCGTGGATGTCGGCCAGGTCGATCTCGATGACGGCGGCGTATTCGGCATCGGCATCCGGGGCCAGCAGCTCCGGGTTGGCCAGCCAGGCTTCCATCTTCTCGATGCGGCGCGCCAGCGAACGGGCGTCCTGGTAACCCTCGGCGATCATCCACTTCAGCAGCGTGATGTTGCTGGTGAGGTACTCGATGATCGGCTCCTTGTTCAGGTGCACCGAGCAACCGGCGGCCGAACGTTCGGCCGAGGCATCGGACAGCTCGAACGCCTGCTCGACCTTGAGCTCCGGCAGACCTTCGATTTCCAGGATGCGGCCGGAGAAGATGTTCTTCTTGCCGGCCTTGGCCACGGTCAGCAGACCGGACTTGATCGCGTACAGCGGGATCGCGTTGACCAGGTCACGCAGGGTCACGCCCGGCTGCATCGTGCCCTTGAAGCGGACCAGCACCGATTCGGGCATGTCCAGCGGCATCACGCCGGTGGCGGCCGCGAAGGCGACCAGGCCCGAGCCGGCCGGGAACGAAATGCCCACCGGGAAACGGGTGTGCGAGTCGCCGCCGGTGCCGACGGTGTCGGGCAGCAGCATGCGGTTGAGCCAGCTGTGGATCACGCCGTCGCCCGGGCGCAGCGAGATGCCGCCACGGGTGGAGATGAACTCCGGCAGCGTGTGGTGGGTCTTGACGTCCACCGGCTTCGGGTAGGCTGCGGTGTGGCAGAACGACTGCATCACCAGGTCGGCCGAGAAGCCCAGGCAGGCCAGGTCCTTCAGCTCGTCACGGGTCATCGGGCCGGTGGTGTCCTGCGAGCCCACCGAGGTCATCTTCGGTTCGCAGTAGGTACCCGGGCGCATGCCCTGGCCTTCCGGCAGGCCACAGGCGCGGCCAACCATCTTCTGCGCCAGTGAGAAGCCCTTGCCGGTATCCGGCGGGTCCATCGGCAGGCGGAACAGATCGGTCGGGGCCAGGCCCAGCGCTTCACGCGCCTTGGCGGTCAGGCCGCGGCCGATGATCAGCGGAATGCGGCCACCGGCGCGCACTTCGTCGAACAGCACGTCGGACTTCACCTTGAACTCGGCAATGACGGCGCCGTCCTTCAGGGCCTTGCCGTCGTACGGGCGCAGCTCGATCACATCGCCCATGTTCATCTGCGACACGTCGAGTTCGATCGGCAGCGCGCCGGCGTCTTCCATCGTGTTGTAGAAGATCGGGGCGATCTTGGAGCCCAGGCACACGCCGCCGAAGCGCTTGTTCGGGATGAACGGAATATCTTCGCCGGTGAACCACAGCACCGAGTTGGTGGCCGACTTGCGGCTGGAACCGGTACCGACCACGTCACCCACGTAGGCAACCAGGTGGCCCTTGTCCTTCAGCGATTCCAGGAACTTGACCGGGCCGCGCTTGCCGTCTTCTTCCGGCTCGATGCCATCTCGCTTGTTCTTCAGCATCGCCAGGGCGTGCAGCGGGATGTCCGGGCGGGTGGTGGCATCCGGTGCCGGCGACAGGTCATCGGTGTTGGTTTCGCCGGTCACCTTGAGCACGGTGATGGTCAGGCTTTCCGGCACCTGCGGACGGCTGGTGAACCATTCGGCATCGGCCCAGCTCTGCAGCACGCCCTGGGCGTTCGCGTTACCAGCCTTGGCCTTTTCCTGCACGTCGTGGAAGGCATCGAACACCAGCAGGGTGTTCTTCAGCGCATTGGCGGCGATCGCGCCGACGGCAGCGTCGTCAAGCAGCTGCACCAGCGGTGCAACGTTGTAACCGCCGAGCATGGTGCCCAGCAGTTCGGTGGCGCGCTCGCGCGTGATCAGCGGATTGACTTCGCTGCCCAGGGCGATCGCGGCCAGGTACGAGGCCTTGACCTTGGCAGCGTCATCGACGCCGGCCGGCACGCGGTGGGTCAGCAGGTCCAGCAGGAACTCGGCTTCGCCGGCGGGCGGATTCTTCAGCAGTTCGATGACGTCGGCCGTCTGCTGGGCGCTCAGCGGCAGCGGCGGGATGCCAAGCGCGGCGCGCTCGGCTACGTGGTGGCGGTAGGCTTCCAACATGACAACTCCCGGGTGATTCTTTGAAAGAATGCGGTTTAAAAGTATGGGCTCAGGCGTGCGGCACGATCAGCTTCAGGCCCTTGAAGTAGTCGCGGTAAAATTTGTCGTTCCAGGTGATCAGGCCGTCGCACTGCAGCAGTGCGTGCGAACCCACCATGAAGTCGTCCAGGCTGCGGCGGCCTTCGCCGCGCTGCCGGTGACGGCGCTGCATCTCGCCAGCACGCAGGGCGGATTTGGCTTCCAGCGCGTTGAAATGGACGCCCATTTCCTCCAGCGCCTCGAGCACTTCGGCACCGCCGCGCAGCGAGGCGCACAGTTCGGCCAGGGTCGCCCCGCACACGACCACGCGGCCACCGACCAGGTTCTGGCGCAGGCAGGCCTCCACGGCGTCAGCCTGAGGGCCGTTGCTGAGCAGTTCGATCAGCACCGGCGAATCGACGGCGATCATCGCAGGCTCAGTCTTCGTCACGGACGGCCTTCACCGCGGCCTCGGACGACTCGAAGCCGTCCAGCGCGAATTTGCCGCGGGCGCGTGAGATCGCATCGTCCACGCTCTTGCGCAGGATGATGCGGCCGCCTTCCAGCTCGACGGTGAGCTGGGTGCCCTTGGTCAGTCCCAACGCATCACGCACGGCCTTGGGAAGGGTGATCTGTCCGCGTTCTGCAACGGTGGCTTCCATGGGGTACGCCTCAAAAAGTATGTATGAATTGTACGTACTTTAGCCTTCAGGGGCAAATCCAGGCGGCGCCTGGCTTGCGGGCGTCTCGGGACGAGCAACAAGGCTAGACTGATCGGGCAGCCACCGCTGCCGCCCGGACCCGGACGGCTCCCGTCACCCTGGCGACCCGCATACCCATCGATAGACAAGGACATCCCACGATGCGCGCCACCACCCTCGCCTTTGCCCTGCTGATTGCGGCCCCGCTGGCCCTCACGGCCCCGCCGGCGCATGCCAACCCGTTTGGCGCCTACACCACCGGCACCGAGATCACCCAGCAGCAGCTGGATGCCGCCGAAGTGGGCAAGACCACCCAGGACGATGTCCGCGGCGCCTTCGGCGCCCCCAGCCGCCGCGAACAGCTCGGCGACACGCAGGTCTGGTACTACGACTTCGTCAAGATCAAGTCGTTTGGCAAGAACATCCAGGAAGCCACCGTGTTCGAGTTCGGCAAGACCGGCGTGTTGTCGGCCAAGTCCAAGACCAATGCCGTGGGCAAGACCGGCAACCCGCTGATCGATGCCGCCAACGGCAAGTAAGCGGCCGCCACCAGCCACTTCACGACGGGGCGCTCATGGCGCCCCGTCTGCATTGGGGCCCCGGGCAATGACATCGGCACTACACATGCCTGTGTAACCTTGCGTCCTGAGCCCAAGGGCTGGCACGCCCCCGCCGCTGTCGCATACTGCGAGGGATCGGCGGGCGCAGCGAGCCCGACGGCAGCCGCAAGCAGGCGCGCGTTCCGGCGCAGCCGTTGCAAGCCATCAGCAAAGGAGTCATCTGCAATGAGCGATTCGTTCTCCACCCGCAGCCAGCTGGACGTCGGCGGCACCACCTACGACTACTTCAGCCTGCCCAAGCTCGGACAGACGTTCGACATCTCCCACCTGCCCTACTCGATGAAGATCCTGCTGGAGAATCTGCTCCGGCACGAGGATGGCGGTGTCACCGTCGGCAAGGACCACATCCAGGCGGTGGCGCAGTGGGATCCCAAGGCCGAGCCGGACATCGAGATCGCCTTCATGCCCGCCCGCGTGGTGCTGCAGGATTTCACCGGTGTGCCCTGCGTGGTCGATCTGGCCGCAATGCGCGATGCGGTGGTCAAGCTCGGCGGTCGGCCGGAGCAGATCAATCCGCAGATCCCGTCCGAACTGGTGATCGATCACTCGGTGCAGGTCGATGTGTTCGGCACGCCCGACGCGCTGGACCTCAACGGCAAGATCGAATTCCAGCGTAATCAGGAGCGCTATGGCTTCCTGCGCTGGGGCCAGAAGGCCTTCGACAACTTCAAGGTAGTGCCGCCCAACACCGGCATCGTCCACCAGGTGAATCTGGAAAACCTGGCCCGCGTCGTCATGACCGCGGACAAGGATGGCAAGGCGGTGGCGTACCCGGACACCGTGTTCGGGACCGACAGCCACACCACCATGATCAATGGCATCGGCGTGCTCGGCTGGGGCGTAGGCGGTATCGAAGCCGAGGCCGCCATGCTTGGCCAGCCGTCGTCGATGCTGATCCCGCAGGTGGTCGGCTTCAAGCTGACCGGCCGCATGCCCGAAGGCGCCACCGCCACCGATCTGGTGCTGACCGTCACCCAGATGCTGCGCAAGCACGGCGTGGTCGGCAAGTTCGTGGAGTTCTTCGGTGAGGGCCTGCAGCATCTGCCGCTGGCCGCCCGTGCCACGATCGGCAACATGGCGCCGGAGTACGGCGCGACCTGTGGCATCTTCCCGATCGACGAAGAATCACTGACCTACCTGCGCCTGTCCGGCCGCAGCGAAGCGCAGATCGATCTGGTCGAAGCCTATGCCAAGGCCCAGGGCCTGTGGCACGACGCCAACACCGCGCACGCCAGCTACAGCGCCACGCTGGAACTGGACATGGGCGAGGTCAAGCCGTCGCTGGCCGGCCCCAAGCGCCCGCAGGACCGCGTGCTGCTGGAAGACGTCAAGCAGAACTACCGCGAGAACCTGGTCGGCCTGACCACCAACCGCGACAAGCGCAATGATGACGTCTCCAAGTTCGTCAACGAAGGCGGCGGTGCGGCGGTCGGCAACGAGCAGCTGGCCAAGGGCTACAGCGATGTCGAGCTGGACGGTCACAGATTCCGCCTGAAGGATGGCGCGGTGGTGATCGCCGCGATCACCTCGTGCACCAACACCTCCAACCCGGCGGTGATGATCGGTGCCGGCCTGCTCGCGCGTAACGCGGCAGCCAAGGGCCTGGACCGCAAGCCGTGGGTCAAGACCTCGCTCGGCCCGGGCTCGCGCGTGGTCACCGATTACCTGGAAAAAGCCGGTGTGCTCACCGAGCTGGAGAAGGTCGGGTTCTATGTGGTCGGCTACGGCTGCACCACCTGCATCGGCAACTCCGGCCCGCTGCCGACCGAAGTCAGTGCCGGCATCGCTGCCGGTGACCTGGTGGTGGCCTCGGTGTTGTCGGGCAACCGCAACTTCGAAGGCCGTGTGCACCCCGAAGTCAAAATGAACTACCTGGCCAGCCCGCCGCTGGTCGTCGCCTACGCCATCGCCGGCACCACCGACATCGACCTGACCACCGAGCCGCTGGGCACGGGCAGCGATGGCCAACCGGTATACCTGCGCGATATCTGGCCGAGCAACAAGGAAATCGGCGACGTGATCGCCGCGACCATCGGGCCGGAGATGTTCAAGAAGAACTATGCCGACGTGTTCAAGGGCGACACCCGCTGGAACACCATCAAGTCGCCCGATGGCGACCTGTACGAGTGGGACGGCAGCTCGACGTACATCAAGAACCCGCCCTACTTCGAGGGCATGACGATGGACGTCGGCCATATCGAAGATGTGCATGGTGCGCGCCTGATGGGCCTGTTCGGCGACTCGATCACCACCGATCACATCTCCCCGGCCGGCAACATGAAGAAGGATTCCCCGGCGGGCCGCTTCCTGCAGGAGCGTGGCGTGCAGCCAGCCGACTTCAACAGCTACGGCAGCCGTCGTGGCAACGATGACGTCATGGTCCGCGGCACCTTCGCCAACATCCGGATCAAGAACCTGATGTTCGGCGGCGAAGAAGGCGGCAACACGCTGTACTTCCCGAGGGATGGCGGCGAGCCGCAGAAGCTGGCGATCTACGATGCGGCCGTCAAGTACAAGGCCGAGGGCGTCCCGCTGGTGGTGTTCGCCGGCAAAGAATACGGCACCGGCTCCTCGCGCGACTGGGCGGCCAAGGGCACCAACCTGCTGGGCGTCAAGGCGGTGATCGCCGAGAGCTTCGAGCGCATCCACCGCTCCAACCTGGTCGGCATGGGCGTGCTGCCGCTGCAGTTCAAGAACGGCGAGAACGCACAGAGCCTGGGCCTGGACGGTTCGGAAGTGGTGGACATCACCGGCCTGGAGGATGGCGCCAGCAAGTCGGCCACCCTCACCGCCACCAAGGCCGATGGCACGCAGAAGACCTTCGAGGCCCATGTGATGCTGCTGACCCCGAAGGAAGTGGAGTACTTCAAGCACGGCGGCCTGCTGCAGTACGTGCTGCGCCAGCTGGCGGGGAAGAAGTAAGCGTCAGTCACTTGGGGAAGTACGCCGTCTCCATCCAGGGGACGACGTGACAGCAAGGGGGCGCAACGCCCCCTTGCTGCTTTCCGGAATCCTCGCGAACCTGCGTCTTCGGCGTGCCCCGGATAGGCGTCCCAACGGCCAACCTTCATTTTCATAAATTTCATAAATCACATATTTATCCCATTTCGTACGGAATGAGCTACGCTGGAGGCATCCGTCAGGGAGCCACCGCCATGCTGCACGCGCTCAAGTTCGACCCGATCACCGAGCTGACCCGCACCACTGCCTCGACGGTGAAGGAGCACTGGCGGAAGGTCATGCAGGACGTCCGCGAACAACAGGCCGTGCTGGTCACCAATCACAACGAGCCCCAGGCCGTCATCCTCTCCGCCGAGCAGTACCAGGCCATGCAGGCCGAAATGGTATCGCTGCAGCGTGATCTGGCCTCTCTGCGCGAACGGACCCCGGCCCTTCAGGACCTGCGCCAGCGCTTCGATGATCGCCTTGCCGTGCTGGACAGTGCCGCGGCGGGCAACAAGGCGCGCGCGCTGCTGCGCAAGCCGGCAAGGCTCAAGGGCAAGGTAGCTGCAGGCAGCGGGTACTGATGGCGGCGCGACCCTTCCTGTTCGTGCTGGCAGGGGTCAACGGCGCAGGCAAGAGTTCCATCGGGGGTCACCTGCTCCGCGACGCCGGGCTGGACTGGTTCAATCCGGACGACTGGGCCCGGCAGCTGTGCCGCGAACTGGGCATGAGCCAGCGCGAGGCCAATGGTCAGGCGTGGCAGGAAGGCTTCTCCCGATTGCAGGCCGCGATCGCCCAACGGCGCAGCCATGCGTTCGAGACCACCCTGGGCGGGCAGTCGATCGCCGCAACCCTGGCCGAGGCCTGCGCCACGCACGATGTGCTGATCTGGTACTGCGGCCTGGGTTCCCCCGAGCAGCACATCGCACGGGTGCGCGCACGCGTCGCGGCCGGTGGCCACGCCATCAGCGACGATGACATTCGCCGCCGTTACCCGGTGGCCCTGCAGAACCTGATCGGCCTGCTGCCATCGGTGGCGCAACTGCAGGTGTACGACAACAGTGCCGAGACCAGGCATGGAGAACCGGTTGCGGACCCACTGCTTGTGCTGCAGATGGACGGAGGGCGGCTGACATGGCCGGCCGCCGATGACGCCGCACACCTTCGGCAGACGCCGGATTGGGCCGTCCCTGTGCTGGAAGCGGCGCTTCAATGTCACGACGCCCGCATCGGTGCGCCACTGCGATGAGCCATTCCGTGCAGTTGCAAACGTCATTTGCCGTCGGCTGGCACACTGACCCGACCCGCGTGGCGGCCTTTCTTCACAGGCCCTTCGCGTTTTCCATTCGGGACGGTATGCTGCCGAGGCATGAAACGACGGATACTCTCCGTCATCGCGTTACATCATCCACGTTTCCTGGAGGGGGAATATGAGTCTGGAACGACCCTGGCTGCAGAGTTATCCCAAAGGCGTACCCGCCGAGATCGACGTCAACGAGTTCCATTCGGTTTCGGCCGTCTTCGACACTTCGGTGGCCAAGTTCCGCGACCGCCCCGCCTACTCCAGTTTCGGCAAGGTCCTGACCTACGGGGAAACGGACGCACTGGTCGAACAGTTCGCCGCCTACCTGCTCGGTGAGCTGCAGCTCAAGAAGGGCGACCGCGTCGCCCTGATGATGCCCAACTGCCTGCAGTACCCGGTCGCGACCTTCGGCGTGCTGCGTGCCGGCCTGACCGTGGTCAACGTCAACCCGCTGTACACCGCCCGCGAGCTCAAGCACCAGCTGGTGGATTCGGGCGCAGCCGTGCTGGTCGTGGTCGACAACTTCTGCGACACCGTGCAGCAGGTCATCGCTGATACCCCGATCAAGCAGGTGGTGACCACCGGCCTGGGCGACATGCTCGGCGCCAAGGGCATCGTGGTGAACTTCGTGCTGAAGTACATCAAGAAGATGGTGCCCAACTACAGCCTGCGCGGCGCGATCCGCTTCAACCAGGCGCTCAAGCTGGGCAGCCGCCACACCCTGCCCAAGGTCGAGATCGATCACGACGACGTCGCTTTCCTGCAGTACACCGGCGGCACCACCGGCGTGGCCAAGGGCGCGATGCTGACCAACCGCAACCTGGTCGCCAACATGCAGCAGGCCTCGGCCTGGATCTCCGCCTCGGGGATCGAGATGGGCAAGGAGGTGATCATCACCGCCCTGCCGCTGTACCACATCTTCGCGTTGACGGCGAACGGCCTGGTCTTCATGAAGTTCGGTGGCTGCAACTATCTGATCACCAACCCGCGCGACATGAAGGGCTTCGTCAAGGAGCTCAAGGCGACCCGCTTCACCGCGATCACCGGCGTCAACACGCTGTTCAACGGCCTGCTCAACACGCCGGGCTTCGACGAAGTCGATTTCTCCTCGCTGAAGGTCACCCTCGGTGGCGGCATGGCCGTGCAGCGCGCCGTTGCCGAACGCTGGAAGAAGGTCACCGGCGTGACCCTGGTCGAGGCCTATGGCCTGACCGAGACCTCGCCGGCCGCCTGCATCAATCCACTCAACCTGGCCGAGTACAACGGCGCGATCGGGCTGCCGATCCCGTCCACCGATGCCTGCGTGAAAGATGACGCCGGCAAGACGCTGGCCGCCGGCGAAGTCGGCGAGCTGTGCATCAAGGGCCCGCAGGTCATGAAGGGCTACTGGCAGCGCCCGGAGGACACCGCGCAGGCGGTCGATGCCGAGGGCTGGCTGCATACCGGCGACATGGCGCGGATGGATGAGCAGGGCTTCTTCTACATCGTGGACCGCAAGAAGGACATGATCCTGGTGTCCGGCTTCAACGTGTATCCCAACGAGGTTGAAGACGTCATCGCGATGATGCCCGGCGTGCTCGAAGTCGCGGCGGTCGGTGTGCCCGATGAAAAATCCGGCGAAGTGGTCAAGGTGGTCATCGTCAAAAAGGACCCCAACCTCACCGCCGAGATGGTCAAGGAGCACGCGCGTGCCAACCTGACCGGCTACAAGCACCCGCGGATCGTGGAGTTCCGCAAGGAACTGCCGAAGACCAACGTCGGCAAGATCCTGCGCCGCGAACTGCGCGATACGCCCGCGCCGTAACGGTTCCCCAACGGCTGCATCTTCACAGGGCCCCTGCCGGCAACGGCGGGGGCCTTTTGCATTGCGTGAGATGCCGGGGGTGTAGGATCGCGGCGTGTGGACCCGTCAGGCCCGCCGCCCCCCGTCCTCCCAGCGGGCCAGCCTCCGAGGAAATCGCCATGAGCACCATTGAAAAGCTGCCCGTCAACCACCGCTACGCCACCATCCGCACCGAAACCACGGGCAACGACGATGCCCATTGGCTGTACATGCACGCCGATGCCGCCAGCGGCATCCGCCCGTGCTGCCGGAAGGACATGCTCGATGAAATGTGGAACTTCATGAGCGCGATCACCCGCAGCCCGGCCGAGCGCAACAGCGGCAAGCTGCGCCATTTCGTGCTCGCCTCCGATGCGAACGCCTACAACCTGGGCGGCGATCTGGACCTGTTCACCCGCCTGATCCGCGAGGGCAACCGCGACCGCCTGCTGACCTATGCGCAGCGCTGCGTGGAAGGCGTGCACCACCTGCATACCGGCTTCGGTGGCGACGTGCGTTCGATCGCACTGATCCAGGGCGACGCGCTCGGCGGCGGCCTGGAGATGGCGCTGGCCTGCCACACCATCGTGGCCGAGGAAGGCTGCGGCATGGGCCTGCCGGAAGTGCTGTTCGGCCTGTTCCCGGGCATGGGCGCGTACTCGTTCCTGTGCAAGCGCGTGGCCCCGCAGCTGGCCGAGAAGATCATCCTGGACGGCCGCGTGTATTCCTCCGAAGAGATGCACGCGATGGGCGTAGTCGACGTGCTGGTGCCCAAGGGCCAGGGCGTCAAGGCGGTCGAGGATCTGATCCGCCAGCATCAGCGCATTCCGCACTCGTACCTGGCGATGAATGCCGCGCGCAACCTGGCCCAGGCCGTGCGCTATGACGAACTGCTGGAGATCACCAAGGTGTGGGTCGATTCCGCACTCGCGCTGGGCGACAAGTCGCTGCGCACCATGGACCGCCTGATCAAGGCCCAGACGCGTCGCGCCACCCTCGACGTGGCCTGAGTCTCCCCTCCCCTGTGTTGTTCAAGCCCGGCTGCCGCCGGGCTTTTTTTCAGCGCATGTCGCCGCCGTCATCGGCCTGGCCTTGGGCTTTGCGCTGCGCACGCGCATCCAGCGCCTGACGGCCTTCCTTGATGCCTGCCTGCAGCAGGGTCATGCGCTGCCGCCACTCGCTCTTGAGCTGCCAGTCGGCCATGCGCATCAGGTCACCCGCGCGGTTCGCCACGCGGACCAGGCCCAGATTGCTGGCCACACCCTTGATCGCATGTGCCTGCTCACGGAAATGCACCCAGTCGCCGCGCTCGCCGTCGGCCAGTGCGACACCGACGCACTGTTCGGCATCGGCCAGGCACTGGCGGATGAACTCGCGCTCGAAGCCATCGCCCATGCCGAGCGAAGCCAACTCGTCCAGCACGCCGGGATCCAGCACGCCATCCAATGCAGTGGCGGTGCGCACGATCGGCGCGCTGGCCTTGAGTTGCCCGTTGGAGGCGATGTCGGCCAGCACGTCCAGCAGGCGCACGGCGACCACCGGCTTGGCCAGGAAGGTATGTGCACCGGCCTGGGTGCAGCGCTGGATCGCCTCGGGAGTGACATCGGCGCTGAGCACCAGCACCGGCGTGCGCGGACCGCCACCAGCCTGCATCACGCGCAGCTCCTTGAGCATGTCCAGGCCACTCATGCCGGGCATGTGCAGATCCACGATGGCCGCATCGAAATCGCTCTCGGCCATCGCATCCAGCACCGCTTCGCCACCGTTGACGCACAGCACCTTGTGGCCCGCTTTCTGCAGCAGGCGCTGCAGCACCATCCGGTTGGCCTCGTGATCATCGGCCACCAGGATGTGCATGCTGCGCACGCGCGCGCGATGGCGCAGGAACGGATCGGCGAAGGCGATGACATTGCCGTTGCGGTCCGGCAGCCCGTCGCCGACCAGGGCCGGGGTGACCGTGCCCAACGGCACGCGCGGCGGCGCGAACGGCAGCTCGAACCAGAAATGACTGCCCTGCGGCGGATGCTCTTCGTAGCCGATGTCGCCGCCCATCGCCTCGACGAGGCCTTTGGCGATGGTCGTACCAAGGCCGGTGCCTTCGTGCCGGCGGGCCATGCTGACATCAGCCTGCTCGAAGGCTTCGAACAGACGCGGGCGCATTTCCGGCGCGACGCCGATGCCGGTATCGAGGATGTCAAAGCGCAGGCGCACCCCGCCATCGGATTCGGCATTGAGCACGGCCACGCGGATCTCGACACGGCCATGGTCGGTGAACTTGA
Organism: Stenotrophomonas sp. AGC87; assembly: GCF_057333975.1. Classification (NCBI taxonomy): domain Bacteria; kingdom Pseudomonadati; phylum Pseudomonadota; class Gammaproteobacteria; order Lysobacterales; family Lysobacteraceae; genus Stenotrophomonas; species Stenotrophomonas sp. AGC87. Next base: position 260,898 of record NZ_JBHFHW010000042.1, on the reverse strand, counting down.
CCGCGTTGCCGGCGATGTTGAGCAGGATCTGGCGCAGGTGACCCAGATCGCCGCGCAGCAACGGCGGCACGGTATCGGCCACTTTGACCCGGTAATCCAGCCGCTTGGCCTTGGCCTGCGGCAGCAGGATCAACCCGATCGCCTGGATGACATCGGCCAGGGCGAAGTCTTCGGCGGTCACGCGCAGCTTGCCGGCCTCGATCGCGGAGATGTCCAGCACCTCTTCCACCAGCGCCAGCAGACTGCGCGAGGAGGCCTGGATGGTATTGACGCACTCGCGCTGCTCTTCATCGAGCTTGGTGGTGGCCAGCAGCTCGGTCATGCCCGACAGCCCGTTGAGCGGCGTGCGGAACTCATGACTCATGTTGGCCAGGAAGCGGCTCTTGGCCTCGCTCGCACGGCGCGCCTCGGCCATGGCTTGGGTCAACTGGCGCAACAGCGTGGAGAAATACAGCGGCACCGCAGCCAGGCCCAGCCACAGCCCGAACGCCAGCCGGGCATTGCGTTCCCAGTACGGCGTGAGCAGCGCGGTGCTGCCGAAACTGACCATGGCCATCGCCACGGCCACATAGAGATAGTTGTTGCCATAGCGCATGCCGTTGCCGACCGTCACCCACATCACCACGATGTAGACCCAGGCCAGCGGCTCGCCCATCTGCACCATCCCGGCGGCAATCAGCCCGTAGTCGGCCAGCATGCCGGCCACCCGGCGCGGATCCGAGCGCCCCGGCCGCCACAACAGCCAGCCGAACAGCCCCAGCGACAGGGTCAGGCCGGTCAGCACGATCGCCAGCACCCCGTGGTACTGCGCCGGCGGCAGGTCGTGGCGCGGCCCGGGCATCAGCACATACAGCAGGATCAGGGTGATCAGCACGATGCGCACGATCGCCTGGCCGTGCTCGGTATCCGGGCGCTGCGCCAGACGTTGCTTCAGGCGCGGGTACAGACGACGCATATCACATCCCCGGGCGGGATGACGCAGTGGAGTGCTGTGCGCAGATCTCATCAAGCTGGAGGCGGCCGCGCAGCAGGGCATCAACGCAGCGCGGGTCGAACAACCGGCCACGCTGGGCGTACAGATAAGCCAGCGTGGCTTCCATGGTCCATGCTTCCTTGTACGGACGGGGTGAGATCAGGGCGTCGAACACATCGGCCACCGCCACGATCCGCGCTTCCAGCGGAATGGCATCGCCGACCAGCCCATCCGGGTAGCCGCTGCCGTCGTAGCGCTCGTGGTGGCGCAGCGCGATCAGCGCGCCGACCTGGATGAACCGGTTCTGGCTGCCACTCAACAGTTCATAGCCGATGCGCGGGTGCCGGCGCATGATCGCCTGCTCCTCATCGCTCAGCTTGCCCTGCTTGAGCAGCACGGCATCGGGAATGGCGATCTTGCCCATGTCGTGCAGGGGCGCGGCCATCTCGATCAGCTTGACCTCTTCCTCCGGCAGCCCGAGCTGCTCGGCGATCAGGCCCGCCACGTGCGCCATGCGCTCCAGGTACGCGCTGGTGCCGGCATCACGGAACTCGATCGCACGCGCCAGGCGCGACAGCGTCTCGCGCTCGCGCTCTTCCACCTCGTGCATGCTGGCCAGCAGCCGCTGCTCCAGCGACAGCGCGCGCTGCTTCACGTTCTCCGACTGCTGGCGCAGCTGCAACAGGTTGTAGCAGCGCGCGCGCAGTTCGCGCGGGCGGATCGGCTTGACCAGGAAATCGATCACCCCGGCTTCCAGCGCGGCCTGACGGATCGGCTCATCGCCAACCACGGTGATCAGGATCACGGGGATGTCGCGGTGCTTGGGCAGGCGGCGGAACCGGCGGGCAAACTCCAGCCCATCCATTTCCGGCATGCGGTAATCGAGCAGCAGCAGATCCACGGCATGCGACTCGCACCAGGCGAGCGCCGTCAGCGGATCGCCGAAGTCGTGCACGGACAGTTCCGGCGCGATGTCTTCGATGACATGGCGCAGCATGGTACGCGCGGACGTCTGGTCGTCAACGATGACAATATTCAAGGCTGCTTCTGCCTTCTTCCTTGACCACACTGGAACATGCTGCGGAGAGGATACTCCGCCGCTCAGCACACTGGCACCTTGCATGGGTCCGCCTCCCGTCATGAACACCCCAGTTCATGATCGTCGTCACAGTGTGATGCCAATGTAAGCACCCCCTGCGACCCGTCATGGTCCGTGGCCATCACGCCATAGCACCTTGCTAAGGCCACGCAGAAACCATACTCGCGCGGCCACGGGAGCGGAACCCCCATCCGGACGTGCCCCAAGCACGCCCGGACCCAAGTCTCAGTTTTCGGGACGCATATACGGGAACAGCAGCACGTCACGAATCGAGCTGCTGCCGGTCAGCAGCATCACCAGCCGGTCGATGCCGATGCCCAGGCCGCCGGTCGGCGCCATGCCGTACTCCAGCGCGCGGATGTAATCGGCGTCGTAATGCATGGCTTCGTCATCACCGCCCTCCTTCGCCGTGACCTGGGCCTGGAAACGGGCTGCCTGGTCTTCCGGATCGTTCAGCTCGGAGAAGCCGTTGGCCAGCTCCTTGCCGTTGATGAACAGTTCGAAGCGGTCGGTATAGCCCGGCTGGTCATCGTTGGCACGGGCCAGCGGCGAGACTTCAACCGGGTGGTCGGTGATGAAGGTCGGCTGGATCAGGGTGTGCTCGACGGTGGCTTCGAAGATCTCCAGCAGCAGCTTGCCCCAGCCATAGGACGGCTTGATGCGGATCTTCAGGCGCTCGCAATGGGCGACCAGCGCATCGCGGTCGGTACAGTCGGCCGCACTGATCTCCGGGTTGTGGTGACGCACCGCCTCGTCCATGCGCCAGCGGCGGAACGCCGGGGCCAGATCGATCGTGGCGCCATCCCACTCCACCGTGGTGGTGCCCAGCACCTTGCTGGCCACGTCACGGATCACGCCTTCGGTCAGGTCCATCACTTCGGTGTACGTGGCATAGGCCTCGTACAGCTCCATCATGGTGAATTCCGGATTGTGGCGGGTGCTGACGCCTTCATTGCGGAAGTTGCGGTTGATCTCGTACACGCGCTCCAGCCCACCCACGACCAGGCGCTTGAGGTACAGCTCCGGGGCCACGCGCAGGTACAGGTCCAGGTCCAGCGCGTTGTGGTGGGTGGTGAACGGCTTGGCCGTCGCGCCGCCGGGGATGTAATGCATCATCGGCGTTTCGACTTCCAGGAAGTCGCGATTGTCCAGCCAGGCGCGCATCGCGCGGATGATCCGCGAGCGCTTGATGAACACCTCGCGCGACTCCGGGGTCACGATCAGATCGACGTAGCGCTGGCGGTAGCGCTGCTCCACGTCGGCCAGGCCGTGCCACTTGTCCGGCAGCGGGCGCAGCGACTTGGTCAGCAGGCGGATGCTGGTGGCCTTGACCGACAGCTCACCGGTCTTGGTCCGGGTCAGCCCACCCTCCACGGCGATGATGTCGCCCACGTCCCAGCCCTTGAAGGCGGTATAGGCATCGCCCAGCGTGCTGCCCTGCAGGAACAGCTGGATGCGGCCGGACTCGTCCTGGATCTGGGCGAAGCTGGCCTTGCCCATCACGCGCTTGGCCATCAGGCGGCCGGCCATCTTGACCTGGCGGTCACTGGCTTCCAGCGCTTCGGCGGTCCACTGTTCGGCATCGGCGAACTCGGCCTGCAGGGTGCCGGCGAAGTGCTCGCGGCGGAAATCGTTCGGGTAGGCGATGCCCTGCCCGCGCAGGGCGGTCAGTTTCGCGCGGCGCTCGGCGATGAGGCTGTTCTCGTCGACGGGGGGCTGCGGCGCGGCGGTCTGATCGTTCATGGCGTGGGTCTATGTATGTCGGGGGGAGGGACGGTCCCCGACATCATGCCGATGGTCGGGGCGGATTGCGAAACCGGGCGTGGCCCGGGCACAACGGATCGGGGCCGCGCGTGGCGGCCCCGACGGTCAGGCGTCGGTGCGTTTGGCACCCACGGCCAGGCCGGACTTCAGGCTGGCTTCGACGAATTCGTCGAGGTCGCCATCCAGCACCTTCTGCGTATCGGAGCGTTCGATGCCGGTGCGCAGGTCCTTGATACGGCTCTGGTCGAGTACGTAGTTGCGGATCTGGCTGCCCCAGCCGATGTCGGACTTGGTGGCTTCCACCGCGTCACGCTCGGCGTTGCGCTTCTGGATTTCCAGCTCGTACAGCTTGGCGGCCAGCATCTTCATCGCGTTGTCGCGGTTCTGGTGCTGGCTGCGGCCGGTCTGGCAGGCCACGACCGTGTTGGTCGGGATGTGCGTGATACGCACCGCCGATTCGGTCTTGTTGACGTGCTGACCACCCGCGCCGGAGGAGCGGTACACGTCGGTACGCAGGTCGGCCGGGTTGATGTCGATCTCGATGTTGTCATCGACTTCCGGCGACACGAATACCGAGGTGAAGCTGGTGTGGCGGCGGTTGTCCGAATCGAACGGCGACTTGCGCACCAGGCGATGGACGCCGGTTTCGGTCTTCAGCCAGCCATAGGCGTAATCGCCTTCCACGCGCAGCGTGGCCGACTTGATGCCCGCAACGTCGCCGCCGGAGACTTCCATCAGCTCGGTCTTCCAGCCACGCGATTCGCACCAGCGCAGATACATGCGCAGCAGGATCTCGGCCCAGTCCTGGGCTTCGGTACCGCCAGCACCGGCCTGGATGTCGACGAAGGCCGCCGCGGTATCCATCTGCCCGGAGAACATGCGCTGGAACTCCAGCTGCTCGACGTGCTTCTGGTGTTTGTCCAGGTCGCTGACCACGGCAAGGGCGGTTTCTTCGTCCTGTTCGCTTTCGGCCAGTTCCAGCAGTTCGCCCGACTCGGTCAGGCCGTCGAGGATCGTGGCGATGCCGCCGACGGTCTTCTCCAGATTGGCGCGTTCGCGGCCAAGGTTCTGGGCGTACTCGGCGTTGTTCCAGATATCCGGGTTTTCCAGTTCCCGGGTTACTTCTTCCAGACGCTCTTTCTTGGCGTCGTAGTCAAAGATACCCCCTGAGCGAGAGCACGCGATCGGTGAGATCGGTGATGCGCTGGCGGACAGGATTGAGCTCGATCATGTCGGCGATTAATGCGTGCGAAAAGACTGTCCATCATAGCCTATCCGGGGCTTTCCGGCGGCAGCCGGGGCAGGAAGCGCCCTCTCCCGGCCGGAAAAACGACATCACTGAACACGGGCGCCCGGCCAAGCGGTAGACTTCCGCCCCGCCGCGCGGCCCCCTGCCCTGCGGCGTCCCCCAACGCATTACATGGAGCACCACCCCGATGAGGACGTCATCCTCCGCCCTGCTGCTGGCATTTGCCTGCCTGACCGCTTCCACCACCGCCTCGGCCTTGGACCTCAAGCAGCTGACCAGCACCGGCCTGAAGGCCGGCCAGGCGCTCACCCTGTCCGACCAGGACGTGGCCAAGGCCGCCGACGAAGCCTGCGTCTACATGGACCAGCAGAACAAGGTCGCCCCCGCCAACAATCCGTATGCCCAGCGTCTGGCCAAGATCACCCAGGGTCTGGCCAATGAAGACGGCATGCGCCTGAGCTTCAAGGTCTACCTGACCGAAGACGTCAACGCCTGGGCCATGGCCAACGGCTGCGTGCGCGTGTACTCCGGCCTGATGGACATGGCCTCGGACGATGAAGTGCGCGGCGTGATCGGCCACGAGATCGGCCACGTCAAACTCGGCCACTCCAAGACCAAGATGCGCACCGCCCTGCTGGCCTCGGCCGGTCGCGACACGCTGGCCGCCTCGGGCAATGCCAATGTCGCCGCCCTGACCCAGGGCCAGCTGGGCGAACTGGCTGAAGGCTTCGTCAACGCGCAGTTCTCGCAGAAGGAAGAAAGCGCGGCCGACGAATACGGCTACCGCTTCATGAAGCGCCACCAGTACGACCCGGCCGCATTGGCCAGCATGTTCCGCAAGCTGTCCAGCGATGGCGGCCTGATGTCCTCGCACCCGGGCTCGGAAGCCCGCGCCGGGCGCATCGACGCGATGATCAAGAAAGACAGCAAGCGCTGAGTTCCCTGCCGGCACTCTGGTCCGCCAGGGTGCCGGTCAGCCCGGCAGGGTCAGGCCGGTGCCTGCACGGCCAGCGCCTGCCGGAACGAGGGCAGCTGCCGGCGGCTGCACGGCACCCGCCCGCCATCGTCCATGTGCAGCAGGGCCTCGCCCCCATCCAGCGGCTCGATCGAGACCAGGTGCCGCACGTTCACCAGCCAGCTGCGGTGGGCACGCACGAACAGCGCCGGATCCAATCGTTCTTCCAGCGCCGCCATGGTGCTGCGCAGCGGGTAGTCGTGCCCGCGCACCCGCAGGTTGACGTAGTTGCCGGCCGCCTGGGCATATTCGATATCACCGGTAGCGACCAGGAAGTCGCGCCCCAGCTTGCGCACCAGGAACCGCTCCGGGCGGTCCACCGCGTCCACCGGCGGGGCATCGTCCGGTGCGGCCAGCAGATGCGCCTCGCCCTGCCGGCGCCGCCCGAACCAGCTGAAGAAGTGCTCGATCGCCACGAACGTGAAGAAGGCACGGACATCCTTGAGGTACTCGTACATCAGGCGTACCGGCCAGGTGGCATCGTCCTGGTAGTGGTAGCCGAGCGCGGCATAGGCGAGATGGCGCAGCCCCATCATCCCGGTGACATGCACCAGCGACCACGCCACGCTGGCCAGCAGATACAGCGGCAGCCGCCGCTTCCAGGTATCGGCGTGCAAAGGCCAGCGCTGGCAACCCCACCACAGGACCGGCAGCGTCAGCAGGATCATCGTGACGCTGCTCAGCTCCCAGATCATCGGCTGCCACAGGCCCAGGTCTTCGCCACGGCGGGCCGCATCCATCACTTCCACCACCGCATTGGCCACCGCCGTGGTCAGCAGGATCACCGACCACACCAGCATCCGCGCACCCGGCCGCCACCGCGCGGCACGTCCGTTCGCCATTGAATCATCCATTTGCAAAGGGTCGTCAGCCTGACTCATCACGCCATGGTAGTGCGCCCCGCCCGTCCCTTGGCGACCGCCATTCGTCACTTGGCACCCACGGCAGAGCCCTTTGCCAATCGCCCACCTGCTCGACAGCACGCAGGCGCACGCCTTCATCAACCGCAGCGACCGTGTGGTGCGCTTTTTCCGCTGCACGGCCTGGTAGTTCGGCACCGGCGCCGGAACCGCAACTAATTGCATGGGCATCGGCTCCGCAGCACGGGAGACTTGCTTCCATCCACCCCGACTTCGGCACTCTGCCCTGATGTCTACGCCCCTGTGCAGCACCCGCATCCAACGTTTGGTAGACATCGCCGACGACACCCTGGGGCATGGCACCGTGTTCCGCGTCCCAGGCCAATGGCCCTATGAACCCGTCGTCGACTTCATGCTGTTCGATTATGCGGATGTGGAGCGGCCACACGGCCTGATCGTCACCACCGGACATAAGGCCGGATTGATCCTGGTACTGCTACCGCGGCAATCCGGCCATGATCAGTGGCGCGGCGCCCGCACTGCCTGGATCGTATCGGAGTGGGCACGCTGGATTTACCCGGAGTGCGCGGTCGATGATGTCCAGGTACTGCGCCGTTACCCTGCCCCGATGGCGGCGCTTCCCGCCATCGGGTGAGGGCCGCCCCACCGCGGGGTTCGGCACTGCTGCGGGGTACCACTACCCCCCGCTTACTTCACCTCGAACTCCCCAACCAGCACCGTCTCCGCCTGGTCCTTCAAGCGCAGCGTGACCTGCTGGTCGCGCTGGCCGCGGCTGCCCCACTTGGTGCTCAGGCGCAGCATCAACGTGGTGGCGCCGGTGACCAGCTGCTCGCGGCTGCCGAAGTAGTTCGCTTCGATCCTGTAGGTGCCGGGCTTGGCATCACGCAACGAAAACTGCTCCGGGCCATAGCCGCCGGTGAAGTCCTGCGACATCTGCCCGCCCTGGTAGGTGAGCCGGTTGCCGTAGTACGCGCGCTCGCCGTTGGGATCGGTGACCCACAGGTCCATGTCGCTGTTGTCGCTGTCCCAGCTCAGCACCACGCGCAGGTCCAACGGCATCGCACGGCGCAGGCGCGGGTCGACCGCGGAAGCATCCACACGCTCGCGCGCGATCAGCCGGGTCAGTTCGTCCAGCGCGATCAGCGAGATACCGTCGAACCGCCCATCCCACGGCCGCACCACCACTTCATACAGTGATGCCACCGCTGCCTGGTACTGCCCGGCCGCTTCCAGCGCCAGGCCAAGGTCACGGAAACTCTGCGGCTCCTCCTCGCCCATCGCCAACACCTGCCGGAACACCGGCACCGCCAGCGCCGGCGCCTTTGCCTGCATCAGGCGGTAGCCGAGCACGCGCAGCACGTGGCGGTTTTCCAGTTCCATCTCGGCAAGGTTGGACAGCACCCGCAGTGCGAGATCACGTTGTCCGCTGGCCAGCAGCAGATCGGCCACGTCCAGATAGAAGGCGCTGCTTCCGGCGTGCTGTTCGCGCTCCTGCAGATACAGCGGATACAGCTGGGCGGGCCTGGCATCGCGCAGACGGCGTGCGTAGGCCGAGTCGGGCGCCCACGGTGCCAGCGTCAGGGTGATCTGGCCGCTGTTGGTCTTGGGTGCCGATTTAGCGCGGCGCTCGGTGGTGGCCTCTGCCTGATCGGCAACCGCCGACGCGGTCAGCTCGACACGGTCCAGCGCCATCGGCGCCGCAGGTGCCGGCGGTGGCGCGGCCATCGCCATGGCCACTGGCGCGGCGACGGATCGGGATTCCTGCTTGGGTCGCGGTGGCGCATCCTTGGGCCAGTGGGTATTCCACCACTGCTCGCGCTCGGCGAACTGGCGGGCGATGCCATCCAGGCGGCGCTTCCGCTCGCTTGCCACATCCGCCACCGTCAACGCATGGCGCTGGTCGTAGGCCGCGCGCAACGGGGCCGGCGGACGGATGCCGTAGCGCAGGTAATCTTCCAACGTTTCAAGAACCAGCAGCGAGGTATCGGCGGTCACCACACCGAACTGCTGCGACAACATCTTGGACGCCTGCGCCCCGGCCGGGTCCGCCGCCAGGGCCGCCAAGCGGGCATTCGCCCAGGCGTGAGCGACCAGGCCGCCTTCCACCCCCCGTGCGTTCGCGACGTTGAGCGTGATCGGCTGCGGATCGCTGCCGCCACCGCGCAGCGACAGCAGCACTGTCGCATCGGGACGCAGCACACGGCCGGTGACGCGGATCCAACCCTGTGTGGCGCTGGAGGCATCCACGTTCACGTCCTCCACGCCACGTGCCACGACATCGGCCACGTCGACCGGTTGCTGGAGCAGCAGCGGCATCACGCTTGGCACGTCTGCCTCACTGCTCACCTGCAGCAGCTGCCCATGATGGGCGCCGGTCCAGGCGCGCAGGCGCGGGGTGTCGGTCTTCGCACCGGCGCTGCTCAGCGCAAACAGGCGTTGATTGGGCGACAGGGTGGGCAACGTCTGGCTGCCGTAGTTGGCCAGGCCATCGCTGACCAACAGGTACTCGCCGATGGCCGGGTTCGGCGTCCAGTCGCCCAGCGCACTGGCGCCATCGTTGGGCAGTGCCCTCAGGTACTCGCGCAGTGCTGACCAGTCGCCCTTGTTGACGGTGAACTCCCGCGGCGTTTCGCTGCGGTCACGCAGCACGGTCAACTGGACCTGGCCGGTGCCGAGGGCGCTGAAGTAACGATCCAGCACCGCCAGTTCGGCGGCGCGGTCGCGTGACCCTGCCGAGCCCGCCGCGTCCCAGAGCAGGCCGATGCGCCGAGGCAGAACGCGCGGCGCGGTGGACGTGCGAACCGGCACGCTGGCCAGCAGATAGCGCTGCCCCTCATGCAGCCCGGTGACCACGTCAGTGCTGCGCGCGAGCGGAAGGCTCCATTGCAGTTGTGCGGGCAGATCCGCACCGCGCCCTTGCCACTGCGCCACATAGGCGCCGGTCTTCAACGTAAACCCGAGTGGATTGACACCCACAGCGACCGGCTTGCCCGTCCCGCTGGCCTCCAGCTTCACCGTTACCTGCTCGGCTTGCCGTGCGAAGAACACGGGCAATGACCACTGCAGGCCCTGCGGGACGGTCGGCAGGCTGTCGCGCAGCACCAGACGCACGCGACGCTCGCCACGCGCCGGGATGGGATAGAGCCGCAGCCGGAACTGATTGCCGGCGGTCTGCTCCAGCAGGCCCGGATCAACCTGGCGCCGCTCGATCGCCTCGAACACCTGGCGACCCTGCGCCTTGGGGACCGGCACCGCGTCGCGCAGCGCGCCATCGATATCCAGTGCGAACCCGGCCACCTGTTGGCCCGCGGCCAGCGGGAACGCCAGCTGCCCTTCCAGCACCCGCGCATTGGGATTGTGGAAGGTCAGCTCGATCGTGGTTTCGCCCAGCCCCGCCATGACACGACTGTCGATGCTGGCCTCGGTCAGCCGCACCGGCACCTCGGCGCCGGCGACCTGCAGGATCGGCGGCCGTGGCGGCGGGAAACGCCGCGCCTGTGCGTGGGCGCTGGGCAGCTGCCAGCACAGCAGCGCGAGCAGACCGATACTGCGCAGTGCGAGTCCCATGTGACGCTCCTGATCCGATGACACCTCATTGAACGCACGGCGCACGAGAACGGGGTTGAGCGGCGGCACTCGCCTGTTCCGGTCATGGACGCCTCATCCGTGCTGGGCCAAGATCGCCCTCCACGGATTGATGGACCAAGGATGCCGCATGCGCCTGTTGTTGACCGCCCCGCTGTTGATGGGCCTCGCCCTGCCCGGCTACGCCGCCGCGCCCGTCGAGGGTGTGCAATTCACCCACCACGACTGGACGCTGGCCTGCGACAACACCCGCACCTGCCGCGCCGCCGGTTATCAGGCCGATGACAATGGCGGCGACCCGGTCTCGATCCTGCTCACCCGCGCGGGCGGGCCGGATCAACCGGTGCAGGCGGAACTGATGCTGGGCCAGTACGACGACAACACCGCCACCCGGCGGCTCAGCCTGCAGATCAATGGCGCCTCGCTGGGCCCGATGCAGTTTGATGCCGCCGAGGGCACCGCCACCTTTTCCGCGAAGCAGCTCGCTGCCCTGCTTACCTCGCTGACACGCAACAGCCGCATCGAGCTGATCGGCGACGATGGCGCGCGCTGGACGGTCTCTGATCAGGGCGCCTCGGCCGTGCTGTTGAAGATGGATGCGTTCCAGGGTCGCCTTGGCACACCCGGCGCGTTGATGCGCAAAGGCACCCTCGCCGAATCCTCGGTGCCGCCCGCACTGCCGGTGCCGGTCGTGCAGCTGGGCAAGCCGGTGGCGACCCGCCCGGCAGACACCGCGCTGGCCGCATCGCCCGCGCTGCGTGCCGCCCTCGCAGCGGTGACTTCAGCCGACGATTGCGAAGCGCTGGGACCCAGCGGCAGCCTGTCACCCGGCGAGGAACCCGAAGCGCTGACGGTGCAGCGGCTCAGCGCCGACAAGTTGCTGGTCTCGCTGAGCTGCTGGCGCGGCGCGTACAACACTGGTGACGGCTACTGGGTGATCAACGACCGCGCGCCGTACCAGCCGCGGCTGGTCACCACGGCAGCGGTCGGTGATGAGGTGCGCACCATCCAGGAGGCCCACAAGGGCCGTGGCCTCGGCGATTGCTGGTACTCCACCACGTGGGGCTGGACCGGCACCCAGTTCGTGAAAACGGCGGACAGCAGCACCGGGCTGTGCCGTCTGGTCGCCGCCGGAGGCGCCTGGGAAATGCCGACACTGGTGACCCAGGTACGCGAGTAAGCCGCACCCGCCCGGTTACGCGTCGGCGCAGTGCTCCACGATCAGTTGGATCGCGCCGCCGCCGCGGTAGTCATCACTGACCAGCCGGTAGGCGATATGGACGTGGTTGGCCGGCGCATTGCCGGTCCAGCCGCTGAAGTGGATGGCGCTGACCGGCTCGGCTCGGCCCGGCACGCGCAGGCTCAGTTTCAGGTGCTTCTCTTTGAGCACCTGCCAGCGCGCAACCTGGAAGTGACCATCGAACAACGGCTCCGGGAAGCCCTGCCCCCACGGGCCGGCCAGGCGCAGCGCCTCGGCATGGGCGAAATCCAGTTCCTGCGGCAACAGCTCGCCATCGGTCAGCAGCAGCTGCTGCAGCGACAGCGGATCGAGCGTGCGCTCCACCACATCCACGAAGGCCTGCTCGAACGCGGCCAGCTGCGCGTGCGGCAGGCTCAGGCCAGCGGCCATGGCGTGGCCACCGAACTTGTCGATCAGGCCCGGGTGCGCCGCGTTGACCAAGGCCAGCGCGTCACGGATATGGAAGCCGGGAATCGAGCGCGCCGAGCCACGCAGCGAATCGCCGCCGGGCTCTGAGGGCGCGAACGCGATCACCGGCCGGTGCAGCCGATCCTTCATCTTGGAAGCCACCAGCCCGACCACACCGGGATGCCACTCGGCATCGAACAGGCAGGCCGCAACCGGGCGCACGCCCTCGGCACTGAGCACCGCACGGGACACCGCCAGCTCCGCGTCGTCGGTCATCAACTGCTGGACCGCACGGCGCTCGGTGTTGATCGACTCCAGCGTCGTGGCGATCTCACGCGCGTGGGCGCGGTCTTCGGTGAGCAGCAGCTCGATGCCCAGTGCCATGTCTTCCAGCCGGCCGGCCGCATTCAACCGTGGGCCGAGCGCGAAACCGATGTCACTGCCGGTGAGCCGCGAGGCGTCACGCCCACTGGCCTCGATCAGCGCCTGCAGGCCGACGCAGCCCTTGCCGCTTCGCAGCCGGCGCAGGCCGGCCGAGACCAGGGCGCGGTTGTTGTCATCCAGCGCGACCAGATCGGCCACCGTACCCACGGCGACCAGATCCAGCAGGGTCAGCAGGTCCGGTTCGGGCGTCGTGGCAAACGCGTCCTGCTCGCGCAGGTGGCGGCGCAGTGCCATCAATACATAGAAGATCACCCCGACGCCGGCCAGTGCCTTGCTCGGGAACGCATCACCGCTGATGTTGGGGTCGACGATGGCATCGGCCGGCGGCAGATGTTCGCCCGGCAGATGGTGATCGGTGACCAGTACTTTCCAGCCCAGTGCCTTGGCCGCGTTGACGCCGGCATGGCAGGCGATGCCATGGTCGACCGTGACCAGCAGGCCCGGATTGAGCGGGGCCAGCTCGGCCACCAGTGACGGCGACAGGCCGTAACCGTGCAGCATGCGGTTGGGCACCGCGTGCACCACATCGCGCGCGCCGAGCATGCGCAGGCCGCGCACCCCGACCGCACAGGCGGTGGCGCCGTCGCAGTCGAAATCGCCAACGATCAGGATGCGTTCGTTGTTGGCGATCGCATCGGCCAGCAGCGTTACCGCGGCCTGCATGCTGCCCAGCAGATCCGGCGCATGCAGCTGGGCCAGCTTCGGCTGGGCCTGCGCGGCATCGGTCACCCCGCGGGCGGCGTACAAGCGCTGCAGCAACGGCAACATGGAGGACGGCCACTCGCTGACGGCGGCGGCAGGACGACGCTGGATACGGGGTGCTTCAGACTGGGTCAAAACGGGCTCGATCGATGACATGCGCGACCATGATACTGCCCGGTGAACGCATCCACGCATGGCGTGAATCTACCCTGGAATACCGGGAGGACAACGGTAGATCCACGCCATGCGTGGATGGCGCAGCCTGCCCGCTGGAGCCAGCCACTGGCCGGCGGTCATTGCGACGCACTCAGAGGTCGTGCAGTTGCACCGGCTTCTTCCAGAACCGCCAGCGCTGGCTCTTGTCGATCTCCACGCGGGCGCCATCCTCGAAATCCAGCACCAGCCGCTTCAATTCCCCGCGCGCGATCGCCGCCAGCAACGGGCGGATCGCCTCATTGCCCAACTGTTCCAGCGAACGCAGCTGACGCAGGTCGACCAGGGCATCCACGGTCTGCTCGCCATCGGCCTGCAGACCGGCGGCCTTGGCCAGCGCCTGCAGCAGCGCATCGCGGCTGCGGATCTGGGCATGCGCGGTGGTCACGCGCTCGGGCAGCTCACCGCCGCCCCAGAACCACAGCGAGTTGATCGCACGTTTGCCGTCGGCCACGCGCTGCTGGTTCCACTCGTGCTGATGCAATACCACCTGCGCCTCGGTCAACAAGGCGCGCCAGCGGCGGCCCGCATCGCCTTCGGGCAGATGGGCAAACAGATCATCGCCAAGCACTTCATCAGGCTCGGCGAATGCGGGCAGTGTGGTGCCTGGCGGCAGGCGCAGGTACCAGCGTGACGGCACCGGGGCATCCAGCACGAAGCCGTAGCCGACAAACAACGGCTGCAACGCGGGCAGGAGGTGCATGACATCGGCCAGATCGGGGCGCAGGGTATCCCCGTGCCCCATCAGGCGTGCGCCGTGCATGTCCGGCACCACATTGGCCGGATCCGCCCGCAGCCATACGGATTGATCGGCATCGCCGACATCCAGCTCACGGGTCAGGGCGGCCGCAGACCACGCGTCCGGCTGCGTCTGGAAATGCCGACGCAGCTGGGCGGGTTCGCCTGCCTCGGCGCTGCAGCGCTGCGCACGCCCCAGCGCCTTGGCGACGTCATCGGGCAACGGCGCCGCCGGAAACCGGCTGCGCGCCGGCAGCAACAACGTCGCCGTGGCCATCGCCGTCAGTCCAGGTACTGGACGCTGACGATTTCGTACTCGCGCTGGCCGGCCGGTGCGTCGATGGTGACCGCATCGCCTTCCAGCTTGCCGATCAAGGCACGGGCCAGCGGCGAGGAGATCGCGATCATGCCCAGCTTGATGTCCGCTTCCAGGTCGCCAACGATCTGGTAGCGCTTCTCTTCATCATTCTCCACGTCCGACAATTCGACCGTGGCGCCGAACACCACCTTGCTGCCGGCGTTGAGCTTGGTGATGTCGATGATCTCGGCATGCGACAGCTCACCTTCCAGCTGCTTGATGCGGCCTTCGATGAAGCCCTGCTCTTCGCGCGCAGCGTGGTACTCGGCGTTCTCTTTCAGATCGCCGTGCTCGCGCGCTTCGGCGATCGCCGCGATGACCTTCGGGCGCTTGACCGACTTCAGGTGGTCAAGCTCTTCGCGCAGACGCTGCGCGCCCTTCAGGGTGATCGGTGCTCTCATGCGTTCAACTCCTTGTGCAGTTCCTGCAGCGACCAGACGGGGCCGGTGCCGCGGAATTCCAGTGATTGCACCAGCGCCATGGCGCCGGCGATGGTGGTCGAATAGGTCACGCGATGCTGCAGCGCTTCGCGACGGATCGAGAAGGAGTCATTGATCGCTGCGCGACCTTCGGTCGTGTTGACGATGTAGACGATCTCGCCGTTCTTGATCGAATCGACGATGTGCGGACGGCCTTCGACCACCTTGTTGACGATCTCGCAGGCCATGCCGTGCTCCTGCAGCCACGCGCCGGTGCCACGGGTGGCCACCAGGGTGTAGCCGCGCTCGAGCAGTGCCTTGGCGACCGGCAGCACACGCTTCTTGTCCGGGTCACGGACCGAAACGAAGGCCTTGCCCAGCGGCGGTGCTTTGATGCCACCGGCTTCCTGCGCACGCGCGAAGGCGGCGCTGAAGCTGCGGCCCACGCCCATCACCTCACCGGTGGAGCGCATCTCCGGCCCGAGGATCGGGTCGACGCCCTGGAACTTGGCGAACGGGAAGATCGCTTCCTTGACCGAGTAGTAGCCCGGCACGATTTCCTTGGTCGCGCCCTGCTCGGCCAGCGTCTTGCCGGCCATGCAGCGCGCGGCGATCTTGGCCAGCGGCATGCCGGTGGCCTTGGAGACGAACGGCACGGTGCGCGAGGCACGCGGGTTCACTTCCAGCAGGTAGACGATGTCTTCGCCGTTCTCACCGGCCTGGATCGCGAACTGGGTGTTCATCAGGCCGACCACATTCAGGGCCTTGGCCAGCTCGACCACCTGGCGACGCAGCTCGGCCTGGGTTTCAGCCGACAGCGAGTACGGCGGCAGCGAGCAGGACGAGTCGCCCGAATGCACGCCGGCTTCTTCGATGTGCTCCATCACGCCACCGATCAGCACGTTGCCGTCCTTGTCGGCAATGATGTCCACGTCCACTTCCACGGCGTTGTCCAGGAAGCGGTCCAGCAGCACCGGCGAATCGTTGGAGACCTTCACCGCATCGCGGACGTAGCGGGCCAGATCGGATTCACCGTAGACGATTTCCATCGCACGGCCGCCCAGCACGTAGCTCGGGCGCACCACCAGCGGGTAGCCGATCTCGCGGGCCAGCAGCAGGGCTTCCTGATCGTTGCGGGCGATGCGGTTCGGCGGCTGCTTCAGGCCGAGCTTGTCGACCAGCTGCTGGAAGCGCTCGCGGTCTTCAGCCAGATCGATGGAGTCCGGCGAGGTGCCGATCACCGGCACGCCGTTGGCTTCCAGCGCGCGCGCCAGCTTCAGCGGGGTCTGGCCACCGTACTGGACGATCACGCCCTTCGGCTGTTCCAGCTCGACGATCTCCAGCACGTCTTCCAGCGTCAGCGGCTCGAAGTACAGGCGGTCGGAGGTGTCGTAATCGGTGGAGACGGTTTCCGGGTTGCAGTTGACCATGATGGTTTCAAAGCCATCATCGCGCAGCGCCAGCGCGGCGTGCACGCAGCAGTAGTCGAACTCGATGCCCTGGCCGATGCGGTTCGGACCGCCGCCCAGGATCATGATCTTGTCGCGGTTGCTCGGCGCCGCTTCGCACTCGTCCTCGTAGGTCGAATACAGGTACGCGGTGCTGGTGGCGAACTCGGCGGCGCAGGAATCCACGCGCTTGTACACCGGGCGCACCTTGTGGGCACGACGCAGCGCACGCACGGCCGCTTCGTTGGTGCCGGTCAGTTCAGCCAGGCGGGCATCGGAGAAACCGGCGCGCTTGAGCTTGCGCAGACGTGCGGCGTCCAGCGCGTCGATGCCGTCGGCGGCCACCTCGGCCTCGGCCTGGATGATCTCTTCGATCTGGTCCAGGAACCACGGGTCGATGTGCGACAGCGCGAAGACCTCTTCCACGCTGAAACCGGCGCGGAATGCATCCCCCACGAAGAACAGGCGCTCCGGGCCCGGGGCCTTGAGCTCGCGCTTGATGGTGGTGATGTCGTCTTCGTTGGACAGGTCCAGACCGGTCGGGTCCAGGCCGATCTTGCCGGTTTCCAGGCCACGCAGGGCCTTCTGCAGCGACTCCTGGAAGGTGCGGCCCATCGCCATCACCTCGCCCACCGACTTCATCTGGGTGGTCAGGCGCGCATCGGCCGCCGGGAACTTTTCGAAGGCGAAGCGCGGGATCTTGGTGACGACGTAATCGATCGACGGCTCGAACGAGGCCGGGGTCAGGCCACCGGTGATTTCGTTCTTCAATTCGTCCAGGGTGTAACCCACGGCCAGCTTGGCCGCGACCTTGGCGATCGGGAAGCCGGTGGCCTTGGAGGCCAGCGCCGAGGAACGCGACACGCGCGGGTTCATTTCGATCACGACCACACGTCCGGTGGTCGGGCTGATGCCGAACTGCACGTTCGAACCGCCGGTATCCACGCCGATCTTGCGCAGCACGGCGATGGAGGCATCGCGCAGGCGCTGGTATTCCTTGTCGGTCAGGGTCTGGGCCGGGGCCACGGTGATCGAGTCACCGGTGTGCACGCCCATCGGGTCCAGGTTCTCGATCGAGCAGACGATGATGCAGTTGTCGGCGGTGTCGCGCACCACCTCCATCTCGAACTCCTTCCAGCCCAGCACCGATTCTTCCACCAGCACTTCGGTGGTCGGCGACAGCTCCAGGCCGCGGGTCACGATATCGACCAGCTCTTCGCGGTTGTAGGCGATGCCGCCACCGCTGCCGCCCAGGGTGAAGCTGGGGCGGATGATGGTCGGGTAGCCGACGCGGGTCTGGATGTCGATCGCTTCTTCCAGCGTGTGCGCCACCGCAGCGGACGGGCACTCCAGGCCGATCTCGCCCATCGCCACCCGGAACAGCTCGCGGTCTTCGGCCATGCGGATCGCATCGCGCTTGGCGCCGATCAGCTCGACGTTGTACTTCTCCAGCACGCCGTTGTCGGCCAGGTCCAGCGCGCAGTTCAGCGCGGTCTGGCCACCCATGGTCGGCAGCAGCGCATCGGGCTTTTCCTTGGCGATGATCTTCTCGACCGTCTGCCAGTTGATCGGCTCGATGTAGACGGCGTCGGCCATCTCCGGGTCGGTCATGATGGTGGCCGGATTGCTGTTGACCAGCACCACGCGGTAACCCTCGTGGCGCAGTGCCTTGCAGGCCTGCGCGCCAGAGTAGTCGAACTCACAGGCCTGGCCGATGACGATCGGGCCTGCACCGATGATGAGGATGGTTTTAAGGTCAGTGCGCTTGGGCATTGTCTTCTCTAAGTCTGGACAGCGAGGCAGATGGGGGTGATCGCACGCTGTCGATCAGGAAATATCGTCGGGGTTCAGCGCGATCCGGCACTGGTCCTGCAGTCCTTTCGCCAGCTGCACGCCGATGTCGTCGGGCAGCTCCGATTCGATGTCGAGCGTGGCGATGAAGCGGGTGTAGGCCGGGCTGGTCAGGAACGCGGCCACTTCGGCGCGTTCCTTTTCACTCAGCTCGGCGTTGGCCTTGGTGGCGATCGTCGATGGATTGGCACCTGCGAAGGCCGAGGAGAGGCTCTTGCCGCCCGGCGTCCCCAGGAAGCGCGACCACTCCGCGATCACCTGGTCGCCGTCGTTGCCGAGGCCGCTGATCACCGAGCGACGGAACTGCGCATCGAGCAGACCCTTGATCGGCGCATACGCGCACTGGCGATCGGTCTCGGGCAGCGCATTGAGCGCCGGCACGTTGTCGACCATCAGCTTGGCCATGTCCGTGCCCAGCGTGCCCAAGCCCAACGCCTGCACGACCGCCTGCACCTGCGTATCGGACGCCGGCGCGGCCTGGGCCGCACCGGTGAGGCACAACAGCGACAGCAGCAGCGCGGGGCTGCGCATCACGCCTTGGCCTCGGCCATCAGGGTCACGAAGCGATCGAACAGCGGGCCGACATCGTGCGGGCCCGGCGAGGCTTCCGGATGACCCTGGAACGAAAACGCCGGCACGTCGGTGCGGGCGATGCCCTGGTTGGTGCCATCGAACAGCGAGCGGTGGGTCACGCGCAGGGTGGCCGGCAGCGAGGCCTCATCGACCGCGAAGCCATGGTTCTGCGAGGTGATCATCACGCGGCCGCCGTCCAGATCCTGGACCGGGTGGTTGGCGCCGTGGTGGCCATGGCCCATCTTGACCGTCTTGGCCCCGGAGGCCAGTGCCAGCAGCTGGTGACCCAGGCAGATGCCGAAGACCGGCACCTTCTTCTCGAGGAAGGTCTTGATCGCGGTGATCGCGTAATCGCACGGTTCCGGATCGCCCGGGCCGTTGGACAGGAACACGCCATCCGGATTCATCGCCAGCACTTCGGCAGCCGGGGTCTGCGCCGGCACCACGGTCAGCTCGCAGCCGCGCTCGGCCAGCATGCGCAGGATGTTGAGCTTGGCGCCGAAGTCATAGGCCACCACCTTGAAACGCGGTGCGGCGTTGACGAAGGCATTGCTGTCCAGATCCAGCTGGCCCTCGGTCCAGGTGTAGCGCTTGTCGGTGCTGACCACCTTGGCCAGATCCATGCCCTTCAGGCCCGGGAATTTGCGCGCCGCTTCCAGCGCCGTCTCCACGTTCAGCCCGTCGCCGGCCATCAGCGCACCGTTCTGGGCGCCGCGCTCGCGCAGGATGCGGGTCAGCTTGCGGGTATCGATGCCGGAGATGGCGACCACGCCGCGCTGGATCAGCCAATCCTGCAGCGACACCTGGCTGCGCCAGTTGCTCGGGCGGCGCGGGACATCGCGCACGATCAGGCCGGCCGACCACACCTTGGCCGCTTCATCGTCCTGGTCGGTCATGCCGGTATTGCCGATATGCGGGTAGGTCAGCGTGACCATCTGCCGGGCGTAGGAAGGATCGGTCAACACTTCCTGATAGCCGGTCATGGCGGTGTTGAACACCACCTCACCGACGGACAGGCCGGGCGCGCCTACGGATTCGCCCTCGAATACGGTGCCGTCTTCGAGGACGAGGATTGCGGCTTGGGTCACGGAAATCTCACTTTGGCTACCGAGGGGTCGCCGAAGTCACGCCTGCGCTTCACGAAAAAGCGGCTGCAAAAAAGCGCGGACTGCGGTTCTGGACCGGTCCGGCTGTCGTGATTCGGCGAGCGGGAATTGTAAAGGCAAGCCGGGTGCGGCGCCAGTATCCGCGTGCAATTGCCCTGTTCAGGCCGACGGAGGGCGCAGCGCCGGTTCAGGCGCCCGCCCGTCCTGCCCCGAGGCCCCCAATTCAGACGGCGGGCGGCGGCGTGGCCCCATCCAGCAGATCCCGGACCCGGTAGCTGCCCGGCGCGCGGCCCGGCAGCTGGCTGGCCGCAAACAGGGCCCCACGGGCAAAAATGTCCCGATTGGTGGCACGGTGGGTCAGCTCGATGCGCTCGCCCAGGCCGGTGAACTGGACCAGATGCTCACCCACGATGTCGCCGGCGCGCAGGCTGGCGTAGTGCGGGTGCGCCCCGCCCTTCTCCGCCGCCGCGCCCAGGGTCAGGGCCGTGCCGGAGGGCGCGTCCTTCTTCTGGGTGTGATGGGATTCGACGATGTCGCAGTCCCAGCCGGCCAGTGCAGCGGCAGCCCGCTCGACCAGCTCGTCCAGCACCGCCACGCCCAGGCTGAAGTTGGAGGCCCAGACCAGTGGAATCCGGCCGGCCGCCTGGATCAGTGCCTGGCGTTGCGCCTCACTGATGCCGGTGGTGCCGGACACGAAGCCCGCACCGCGCTCCACGCACAGCGCCAGCACCGGATCAAAGCCCTCGGGCAGGCTGAAATCGATGGCGACATCGAACTGGGGGGCACCAGCCAGCTCGCTGCTGGCGAAATGCGGCACGCCCTCGACCACGCGCTGGGCCGGCGAGCGGCGGTTCACCGCGGCCACCACCTGCAGGGCGGGATTGTCAGCGGCAAGGCGGAGCAGCGCCTGGCCCATGCGGCCGGACGCACCGTGGATGAGCAAACGTAGGGGAGTGGTAGTCATGCATGCAGGCTAGCGGGTGCCGGCGGCGCTGCACAAGAGGAAATCCGCGCACTGCTTGCTACGCTATCGGATGGATCCCTTTGGCAGCCCCTCCATGCAGCTTTCGCAGCAGCTTGTTCTCGTCACCGGCGGTGCCCGCGGGCTCGGCCAGCACCTGGTTCGCGCCTTCGTACGCGAGGGCGCACAGGTCGTCATCAACTACCACGCCAGCGCCGACGCCGCGCGGGCGCTGGCGGGCGAGCTGGGCAGCGCCTGCGTGGCGATCCAGGCCGATGTGACCGAGCGCCGCCAGGTCGATGCCCTGTTCGCACAGGCGCGCCAGCACTTCGGCCGTGACATCACCACGGTGGTCAACAATGCCTTGGCGGCGTTTTCATTCAACGGCGATGCGCGCGACAAGGCAGACGTGATCGGCTGGGACGCATTCAACCGGCAGTTCGAAGGCAGCGTGCGCGGTGCACTCAATACGGTGCAGGCCGCCCTGCCCGGCCTGCGCGGGCAGCGCTTCGGCCGGGTGATCAACATCGGCACCAACCTGTTCCAGAACCCGGTGGTGCCCTACCACGACTACACCGCGGCCAAGGCCGCCCTGCTCTCGCTGACCCGTACGCTGGCGGGCGATCTCGGCCCGGATGGCATCACCGTCAACATGCTCTCTGGCGGCCTGCTGCGCACCACCGATGCCAGTGCGGCCACGCCGGAGGCGGTATTTGACTACATCGCGGCCAACACCCCGTTGCGCAGCGTCACCACCCCGGCCGAGTTCGCCGATGCGGTGCTGTTCTTTGCTTCGCCGTGGTCACGCGCGGTGACCGGCCAGAACCTGGTGGTGGATGGGGGGCTGGTGCGGGATTGAGCAACCACGCAGGGCGTGCTCTACCGCCAAGCGCCTCAGTGCTGCTTCGGCGGCGTCGGCCCGCAGCTGTCACAACCGCCGCACGCACCACCGCCACCGGTCGCCGGTGGCGCGATCTTCCGGCCCAGCGCCTGCAACCAGGCGGCGCGCTGCGGCTTCACCAGCCCCAGCGCGATCGCCCCGCGTGCCTTGCGCACGGTACCCGGGAACTGCTTTTTCATCACCACCCACGCACTGACCAGCACGGCCAGCGCGATCACGACGTACTGCAGCAGCAGACCGGTCTCCATCAGCCGCCGCCCAGTGCCACGGTCACCTGGTAGGTGATCAACGAGGCGATGTAGGCGGCCGCGAACAGGTAGAACGTGGCAAAGCCCATCTGCTTCCAGGAGTTTGTCTCACGCTTGATCGTGGCCAGCGTGGAGATGCACATCGGGGCATAGATGTACCAGACCAGCAACGACAGCGCGGTCGCCAGCGACCAGCCGTCGCTGATCAGCGGGGTCAGCGCCTGGCTGGCGGCATCGTCATCGGCGGCGGACAGCGCGTACACCGTGGCCAGCGAGGCCACCGCCACTTCACGCGCGGCCAGGCCCGGGATCAGCGCGATGCAGATCTGCCAGTTGAAGCCCAGCGGCGCGAAGAACACCGCCATCGCATGGCCGATCTGACCGGCGAAGCTGTAGTCGATCGCCGGCATGGTCGCGTTCTCCGGCGCCCCCGGGAACGACAGCAGTACCCACAGCAGGATGGTCAACGCCAGGATGATGCCGCCCACGCGCTTGAGGAAGATCATGCCGCGCTCGTACAGCCCGACCGCCAGATCGCGCGGGTGCGGAATGCGGTAGGACGGCAGTTCCAGCATCAACGGATGCTCGCTTTTGTCGCGGCGCCACTTCTTCATCGTCCAGGACATCAGCAGCGCGCTGAGGATGCCGGCCGCGTACAGGCCGAACAACACCAGGCCCTGCTGGTTGAAGACGCCCCAGATCTGTTTCTGCGGGATGAAGGCGCCGATCAGCAGCGCATACACGGGCAGGCGCGCCGAACAGGTCATCAGCGGGGCCACCAGGATCGTGGCGAGCCGGTCGCGCGGGTCCTGGATGCTGCGGGTGGACATGATGCCCGGCACCGCGCAGGCGAAGCTGGACAGCAACGGGATGAACGAGCGCCCGGACAGACCGGCCGCGGCCATCATGCGATCCAGCAGGAAGGCCGCGCGCGGCAGATAACCGGATTCTTCCAACGCCAGGATGAAGGCGAACAGGATCAGGATCTGCGGCAGGAACACGATCACCCCACCCACGCCGGCGATGATGCCGTCGGTCAGCAGGCTGTTGAGCGGGCCTTCCGGCAGCGCGCCACCGATCCAGCCGCCCAGCGCCGCCGTACCGGCCTCGATCAGATCCATGACCGGCGTCGCCCAGGCGTAAACCGCCTGGAAGATCAGGAACATCACCACGGCCAGGGTCAGCAGACCGAACACCGGGTGCAGCAGCCAGCGATCCAGCGCGTCATCGATCTTCGCCGTACGTGTCGGCATGCTCACCGAAGCGGCCAGGATGTCGCGCACCTGGGCGTGGTAATCGGCCTCGGCGGCAGGCACCGTCACCGGGGCCTGCAGGTGCGGCACCATCGCATCCAGGCGCTCGACCAGCTTGGCCGCGCCGTTGCGGCGCACCGCCACCGTTTCCACCACGGGCACACCCAGGGCCTGTTCCAGCGCCTGCACATCGATCTTGATGCCGCGGCGCTCGGCCGCATCGACCATGTTCAGCGCCACGATCATCGGCTTGCCCAGCTCACGCAGCTCCAGCGCGAAGCGCAGGTGCAGGCGCAGATTGGTGGCATCGATCACGCACAGCAGTACATCCGGGGCGGCCTCGCCCGGGTAGAAGCCCCGGCACAGGTCACGGGTGATCGCTTCATCCAGGCTGGCCGGCTGCAGGCTGTAGGCGCCCGGCAGATCGAGCACCGCGAACTCGCGGCCGGACGGCGCGCGCAGGCGGCCCTCCTTGCGCTCAACGGTGACGCCGGTGTAGTTGGCCACTTTCTGGCGGCTGCCGGTGAGCTGGTTGAACAGCGCGGTCTTGCCGCTGTTCGGGTTGCCGACCAGGGCGATGCGCAGGGCGTTGCTGGCGGTGCTCATGCGCGGGCCTGCTGGGCCTGCAACGCGGTCACCACGATGCGGGCGGCTTCACTGCGGCGCAGCGCGAAGCGCGTGAACCCCACCTGCACCAGCAGCGGCTCGGCGCCGACGGGACCACGGGCGACCAGACGCACCTCTTCCCCTTTGACGAAGCCAAGCTCCTTCAGTCGGCGGGCGATCGCATCGTTTGCGTGTGTTTCCTGCACGGACTCCACCACGGCGGAGCTGTACAGCGCCAGATCGGACAACGTCACGGAGCGCCTTCTCGATGATAGGAATGGTTATCAATTCTACCATCGACGCGCCGCGCCATTGCCCGTGACCGATGGCCCGCTATGATCTGTACATGTACTGGAGCAAGCCGACCCATGAGTGATGCACTTCGGATTGAACGCAGCGCCTCGGTGCTGACCCTGTGGCTGAACCGCCCGGCCCTGCACAACGCTTTCGACGCCTCGTTGATCGCCCAGCTGACGGCCGCCCTGGAGGCCGCCGGCCGCGACGACCACGTGCGGGCGGTGGTGCTGGCCGGCGAAGGCGCCTCGTTCTCGGCGGGCGCGGACATGCAGTGGATGCGCGGCATGGCCGCCGCCAGCGAGGAGGACAACCGCCAGGACTCCCTTGCCCTGGCCCGCCTGATGCGGACCCTGGATGAGCTGCCCAAGCCGACCATCGCCCGTGTCCAGGGCGCCGCCTTCGGTGGCGGGGTCGGCCTGGTGGCCTGCTGCGATATCGCCATCGCCAGCACCAGCGCCCGCTTCGGCCTGACCGAGAGCCGCCTGGGCCTGCTGCCCGCCGTGATCTCGCCCTA
The DNA here is from genome assembly GCF_057333975.1 of Stenotrophomonas sp. AGC87. Taxonomy (NCBI): domain Bacteria; kingdom Pseudomonadati; phylum Pseudomonadota; class Gammaproteobacteria; order Lysobacterales; family Lysobacteraceae; genus Stenotrophomonas; species Stenotrophomonas sp. AGC87. The sequence continues at coordinate 236,052 of NZ_JBHFHW010000042.1, read as the reverse complement.
TGTCATCGACGCGATCGGCCCGCGCCAGTCGCGCCGCTGGTTCGCCACCGGCGAGCATTTCGACGCGGAGACCGCCCTGCGCATCGGCCTGGTCCACCAGCTGATCCAGCCTGAACGGATCGACGAGGCCGTCCAGCGCCAGCTTGGCCTGCTCGACAAGGCCGGTCCGGTGGCCTCTTCGTCTGCCAAGGCGCTGGTCCGGCGGGTCGCGCTGGGCCGCGACCGCGATGCCACCGACCGCGACAACGCGGCCCTGATCGCCCGCCTGCGGGTCTCGGCCGAAGGTCAGGAAGGCCTCGGCGCCTTCCTGGACAAGCGCGCCCCGCACTGGGTCACCCAGGACTGAGGAGAGGCACCATGCTCGACCACGTTGGCCTCCGCTGCGGCGATTTCGCGCGCAGCCTGTCGTTCTTCCAGCAGGCCCTGGCCCCGCTGGGCATCTCGGTGGTGATGCAGGTCTCGGCCGCGCAGACCGGCGACCATGACCATGCCGGCTTCGGCCGTAGCGGCAAGCCGGACTTCTGGATCGGCAACGCCCCGGGTGCCCATGGCGGCGTGCACATCGCTTTCAGCGCCGCCAGCCGGGCCGAGGTGGACGCTTTCCACCGCGCCGCACTGGCAGCCGGGGGCACGGACAACGGTGCCCCGGGCATCCGCGAGCATTACCACCCTGATTATTACGGGGCGTTCGTGCTCGACCCGGATGGCAACAACATCGAAGCGGTCTGCCACCGCCCGGGCTGACCGCCCACCGCCGCAGGGATGGCCGCTTTGTCGCCCATCCCGCGTATCCCCCTTTCGTGGCCCGCCGGGGAACGTGGGCCACCTTTCGTCTGACAGGAATCTCCGTGATCTCTACCCCGCCCCGCCCCCTGCTGGTCGTCCGTCGCTCCGTTCGCGGAGGGCTGGCACATGGATGATTTCGTCCGCATCGTCGAGGTCGGCCCGCGCGACGGGCTGCAGAACGAAGCCCAGCCGGTGGCCACCGCCGACAAGATCGAACTGATCCGCCAGCTTTCGCTGACCGGCCTGCGCACCATCGAGGCGACCAGCTTCGTCAGCCCGCGCTGGGTGCCGCAATTGGCCGACGCCGCCGAGGTCTACACCGGCATCGAGCGCCGCCCGGGCATCGACTATCCGGTACTGGTGCCCAACGAACAGGGTTACGACCGCGCACGCGCGGTGGGCGTGCAGGAAGTGGCGGTGTTCACCGCCGCCTCGGAAACCTTCAACCGGACCAACACCAACGCCGGCATCGACGAGTCGCTGGCGCGCTTCGCCCCCATCCTGGCGCGGGCCAAGGCCGACGGGGTCAAGGTGCGTGGCTATGTGTCCACCGTGCTCGGCTGCCCGTACCAGGGCGAGGTCGCGGTGAGCGAGGTGGTCCGTGTCGCGCGCGCACTGCATGACATGGGGTGTTACGAAATCTCGCTCGGCGACACCATCGGCGTCGGCACGCCGCGCAAGGCACGCGCGATGCTCAAAGCGGTCGCCAGCGAACTGCCGATGGCCGCGCTGGCCGTGCACTTCCATGACACCTACGGCCAGGCGCTGGCCAACATCGATGCCTGCTTGGAAGAAGGCGTGCGCGTGGTCGATTCGGCGGTCTCCGGTGCGGGTGGCTGCCCGTATGCCAAGGGCGCCAGCGGCAACGTCGCCAGCGAAGACGTGGTCTACATGCTGCATGGCATCGGCATGCGCACCGGCATCGATCTGCCGGCGCTGGCCACCACCGGGCGCTGGCTGGCCGCACGGCTGGGGCGCGAGACCGGCAGCAAGACCGGCAGGGCCCTGGCGGCGACATGAAAAGCGGCGGCCCGCGCAAGGACGCTGCGGTGGGTGATCACCTCACCCCCCACGTCCACGCGCTGGCTGCCCTGGAACGCGCCCTGACCCACTCGCCGGGCGACCTGCGCAGCCTGCTGGAGGAGGTCCAGCAGGCCCTGCAGGAAGCAATGGACGAGCGGCAGCTGGCCCTGCGCCGCTATGCCGCCTTGTTCGATGCCGTCCCCGACCCGGTCAGCATCCTCAGCGAACGCGGCGTGGTGCTGGACCTCAACAAGGCCGGCGTGCGTGCCTATGGCCGCCCCCGTGAGGAGATCGTCGGCCAGCCGATCGAACTGTTGAACCCGGACCTGCCCGGCGACCACCTGGACCCGGTCTGGGAAGCCCTGCATCGGGGCGAGACCTACGTCATCGAAGTCACCAACATGCGCGGCGATGGCAGCCGCTTCCCGGTGGAGGTGCATTCGGCCGGCTTCGAGCACCAGGGCGAGCACTGCATCGTGGCGGTGGCCCGTGACCTGAGCAGCCGGTGGCAGGCCGAGTCGCGCTATCGGCTGCTGATGGAGTCGATCGACAAGGGCGTGATCCTGTTCGACCGCCAGTTGCGGGTCGTCTCGGCCAACCCGGCTGCACATCGCATCCTCGGCATTGCCGGCAACGGCGGCAGCCTGCAGGCGATGCTGGCACCGGAGGACTGGATCAGCGTGGACGAACACGGCCACCCGCTGACCCGCGAGCAATGGCCGGCCGCCGTGTCACTGCAGACCGGGCGCATCGTGCGCAGCACCATCGTCGGCCTCTACCACCGCCCGCGCGGACGGATGATCTGGATCTCCACCACCAACGTGCCGGTATACGGCAACGGGCGCGATGCGCCGGATCACGTGTTCGGGCTGTTCAGCGACATCACCGAGCTCAAGCGCAACAACACCCTGTTCGACCGCGCGCAGTCGCTGGCGCACATCGGCGGCTGGGAGTGGGACCGCGGCCTGCAGCGCCTGTACCTCACCGACGAGGCGACCCGCATCCTCGGCCAGAACCTGCCGATGCGCGACATGGCCGAGCTGCTGGAGTGCCTGCGCCTGGATGATCGGGCGCTGCTGCAGCAGGCGCTGCTGGATGTGATCGACCGGCAGGTATCCTTCGAATTGGAGCTGCAGGGCCAGCGCAGCGATGGACATTCGTTCTGGGTGCGCATGATCGGCGAAGCCGAGGCCGGCGATGTCGATGCCGCCCGCATCGCCGGCACCGTGCAGGACATCACCGCGCGCAAGCAGGCCGAAGAGACGCTGCGCATCCAGGCGCGCACCGATCCGCTCACCGGCATCATGAACCGCGATGCGGTGCTCAATGATCTGGCCACACGCATGGCCAACCCCACCCATTGCCGGGTGGCCGTGCTGTACATCGATCTGGACCGTTTCAAGATCGTCAACGACCTGCTCGGCCACAACGCCGGTGATGAGCTGCTGATCGATGCCACCCGCCGCATCGCCACCGCGATCGGTACCGAGGGGCTGCTGGCCCGGTTCGGCGGCGATGAGTTCCTGGTGGTCTGCGATACCCGTGACCAGGCCGATCAGCCCGAGCGGCTGGCCGATGCGATCACCCGTGCGTTCAGCACTCCGTTCCGCTTCGGTGCCGACGAATTCCCGGTGACCACCAGCATCGGCATCGCGCGTGCGCCGCAGGATGGGCTGCGCCCGCAGCAGCTGATCCAGAACGCGGACATCGCCATGTACGACTGCAAGCGGCGCACCCGCAATGGCTGGCAGGTGTTCTCGCCCGAGCTGGCCCAGCGCCAGCATGATCGGCTGCAGATCGAGAGCCGGCTGCACCGGGCGCTGGACGACGATGAGTTCCACCTGGTCTACCAGCCGCAGGTCAACCTGCACAGCGGCCAGCTGATCGCCGCCGAGGCGCTGATTCGTTGGCGCAACACGCAGCTGGGCGAACTGCGCCCGGACATCTTCATCGGCCATGCCGAGAGCACCGGCGATATCGTCCGGATCGGCCTGTGGGTGCTGCGCGAGGCCTGCCGACAGGTGCGCCAGTGGCAGGACGACGGGCTGGGCATCGTGCGGGTGGCGGTGAATGTGTCCTACCGGCAGTTCGTCGGCGAGGATCTGGCCCGGAACGTGCGCGCCGTACTGGACGAATTCCACCTGCCCGGCAGCGCACTGGAGCTGGAGTTCACCGAGCGGGTGTTGATCGAAGACGCCCCGGACACCCTGCGCACCTTCGCGCAGCTGCGCGAGATGGGCGTGCTGTTGACCATCGACGACTTCGGCGAGGGCTACAGCGCGCTGAACTATCTGCGCCGCCTGCCGATCCATGGCCTCAAACTGAGCCAGCTGTTCGTGGAGGGCGTGCCGACCAACCGTTCGGACGTGGCGGTCTGCGAGGCGGTCTGCGGCATCGCGCGCAGCCTGGGCCTCGGGCTGGTCGCCGAGGGCATCGAATCGGAGGCCCAGCGCCAGTTCCTGACCACGCTGGGGGTCTCGGTCGGCCAGGGCTTCCTCTTCGCGCCGGGGCTGGCCGCGGACGAGTTCGCGCGGCGGCTGGCACTGCGTGCGAAGGTCGCCGTGGGCAGTGCACAACGGTGAAGGCGGCCGCTTCCGCTAGAATCGGCGGTTCTTGAACCAGCGGGATCGTGCAATGCAGCTGTCTTCTGTCCGCGCCGTCATTACCGGCGGTGTCTCCGGCCTTGGCCTGTCCGTGGCCCAGCACCTGGTCGCCAACGGCGCCAAGGTGGCCCTGTTCGATCTCAATGACGACAAGGGCGCGGCCGCCGTGGCCGCGCTTGGCGAGTCCAACGCGCGCTACTACAGCACCAATGTCAGCGACGAAGCCGCCGTCGCCGCGCAGATCGATGCCGCCTGCGACTTCCTGGGCGGGCTGAACACCGCGATCAACTGCGCCGGCATCCTGGGCGCCGGCCGCGTGCTCGGCAAAGAAGCGCCGATGCCGCTGGCCAACTTCCAGGGCACGGTGATGGTCAACCTGGTCGGCAGCTTCAACGTCGCCAAGGCCGCCGCCAACCGCATGCAGCACAACACCCCGGGCGAGGATGGCGAGCGCGGCGTGATCATCAACACCGCCAGCGTGGCCGCCTATGAAGGCCAGATCGGCCAGGCTGCCTATGCCGCCTCCAAGGGCGGCGTGGTCAGCATGACCCTGCCGATGGCCCGCGAGCTGTCGCGCTTCGGCATCCGCGTGATGACCATCGCCCCGGGCATCTTCTGGACCCCGATGGTCGATGGCATGCCGCCGGCCGTGCAGGAATCGCTGGCCGCCTCCATCCCGTTCCCGCCGCGCCTGGGCAAGCCGGAAGATTTCGCCGGTCTGGTCGCCTATATCCTGGGCAACACCTACCTCAACGGCGAGACCATCCGCCTTGACGGCGCCGTGCGTCTGGCGCCGAAGTAAGCGAGCACGCAACCCGCTGGGTGCCCGGTTCCGGCACCCGCCACCTCCACGAACCGACCTTCATTCCCATGAAAGCCAGCGACATCAAGAAAGGCAACGTCGTCGAATTCAACAACGGCGTTTACCAGATCCGCGACATCGAACGCAGCTCCCCGCAGGGGCGCGGCGGCAATGTCCGCTTCCGTTTCATCATGTACAGCGTGCCGGGCGGCAACAAGCTCGATTCCAGCTTCGATGCCGACGACAACCTGCCGGAAGTCGAGCTGCTGCGCCGCCAGGCGACGTACTCGTACATGGATGGCGATGCCTTCGTCTTCCTGGATGACGAGGACTACACCCCATACATGGTCGATGCGGATGTGCTCGGCGATGACGCCGGCTACATCACCGATGGTCTGACCGGCATCTACGTGCAGGTGATCGACGAGACCCCGGTGGGCGTGCAGTTGCCGACCAGCGTAGTGCTGGAAGTGGTCGAGACGCCGCCGGAGCTCAAAGGCGGCACCGCCACCAAGCGCCCGAAGCCGGCCAAGCTCAGCACCGGCATCGAGATCATGGTGCCGGAGTACATCGCCAACGGCGAACGCGTGCTGGTCAACACCACCACCGGTGAATTCGCCGGCCGTGCCGACTAAGCGGTCTGCACTGATCGTCGTGCTCCTGCTGCTCGCGGCGTGCTCGCCGCGGGCAGTGGAGAGTGAGACATTGGATACCCCGCGCGCACCCGCCACGTTGGCTGACACCGCCCGCGGTGTGCGCTGCGACGTGCCAGCGGAGGTGTTCGTGGCCGAGGACATCCGCATGTACTGCGCGATGCCCGGCGATGTGCAGGCCTTCCTGGCGCGCGAAAGCGCCTGCCAGCACTTCGCTGGCGAAGAAGCGTACGACGAAGACCGTGCGCGCGAATTGGCGTACGCGATCCACGAGAGCTGCGACGACCGTGCCGGGCTGTTCAATCAGCTCCTGCAGCGCCATGCCGACAACTGCCTGGTGCACACCGAGCTGATGCTGCTGGGCACCCGCAATGAGCTGATCCTGGATGCCGACAGCCGGGCGCTGCCCAACCCCTGCCCGCGCGGCATGTGATGGTGCACCGGACGCGCATGCGCGCATCCGGTGCCTTCAACTGGATCGAGCTTGCGGGATCAGGGCTTGGCCGCCAACGATGGCGCGCCGGCAAAATCACCACAGCCGTGGTACTGGCGCGCGCCGACCGTGAGCATCGCCGTGGCACCGAAGGCCTGGCCGCTCATGTCGTCCTGACACACCGTGCGCTGGAAGGTCAGCTTGACCGGGGTGCCATCGGCGGCGGTACCGGACCAGCCGTCACGGCCCTGCGTGGGGCTGGCAATCTCGAGCTTGCGCTCGCCGTAATCCATCTCGATGTGCAGCGCCGGCGTTGCGCCCGCACCGACCTGGGCCAGCCAACCGGGCTCATTGCCAGTCGCGCGGAATCCGCCGGCGGCATCGGCCTCCGTATCCGCATTGGCGGTCGCATTGGCCGGCGGTGCTTCGCCGCCCTGTTCACCGGTGCCGGTGCAGGTGCGGTCCGGCTCGCCCTTCAGGATCAGGATCCCGTCGGTGGTGCCCTTGGTCCAGAATTCGTTGCCCTGCCCATCGCCATACTTCGCGCCGGACGCCGCCGGCTGCGAGGACATCGCGAAGGTGCGGTCATCGACCACCACCGTCGCCGAATCCTGACCGCGGTAAGTGGCATGCACTTCATGCTCGCCACAGCGGAACGCATAGCTGCGCTCGTCGGTGGTGGAGGCATCCATCGGAGGGGGCGCTTCCGTGCCATCGGCGGCAGGGCCGCTCTCGTTGGCCGGTTGGCAGGCGGCGAGTGCGCCGGTAATGGCCAGGCTCAACAACCAGGGAAATGCGCGCATGAGGGACTCCTTGCGATAACGTCGACAACACTTGATCGTACCTGCCGCGCCGTGAGAACAGGTGAAGCGACGCTGACCTTCCGGGCATCGCTGAACACGCGGTTCAGCGCGCTGCGACCTGTCCTTCGTCCTCTCGCGCCAGCGCACGCATCCGCGCACCCAGCCGGGCCAGATTGCTGTCGATCGTGGCCAGTTCGCGTTGCTGTGCCTGAGATAGGCGGTGTTTGAGCTGCAACTGCAACGCCTGCCAGGCCGGCACACCCTGTGCGCTGAGACGCGCCGCCGCCTCGCTGGCCTGCCCACGCTCGTCCGCCGAAGGCAGCCCGTAGCCGTCCCCCGCCACCAGTGCGGCCGGGCTGATCAGCTGGCCGGTGTCTTCCAGCAACGCGCGCAGCGTGTCACGCGCCGCAGCATCGTCCCTGGCCGGATCGCCCAGCAGCCGCTTCAGCACGTCGCGTGCGCGCAGCTCTTCGCGACGCAGGGCGGCCTGTTCCAGCAACAGCAGGGCGGCGGTGGTGCGCAGATCACCCTTCTCTACCCAGCGTGCACGCTCGCTGGCCGGCTGCCGCAACCAGTGGCCGACGTCTGCCGTGCCAAGCGGCAGCTGCTGGCGCGCCGCATCGAACAACTGCTGGTAGTGTTCTTCGGCAGAGGCAAAGTAGTAGCCCTGTCGCGTCGCCTGCGCGCGATCGGCCAGCACGCTGGCGTCGGCCACGCCCTGGCGCTCCAAGCGGGTCAGCAGCCCGCGCGGCGTGAGCCGGTTCAACCCCGGCGAAGCCAGCCGTGGCACGCCTTCCTGCAGCAGCTTGCCGGTTTCCACCGCGCAGTTGTTGCTGACGAACAGATAGCGGCCGTCATAGCTCCAGTGCACCTGCGCGACACGCTCCAGCAGACTGGCGATGTCCGGCGCATCCAGCGCCAGCGGGACCGATGAGAGCCCCCGCAGTTCTACCTGGGTGTATTCGTTGATGACCTGGTTGAGCGGCAGCACGAACAGGCGCGAAGGATAGGCGCCGGTCAGCCCGCGCCAGCTGGAGATCTGTACATCGCCGACGAAGGCGCGGTAGGACAGCACGCGGTGATGAGAAAGATCCATCCGGCACGCCGGCCCACGCGGCCGGCCCGGCGCGCAGATCACCAGGCGCAGCATGCTGTGGCCCCAGCGGCTCATCAGCTGGTCATTGCCTTCGGCAAGCAAGTAGTCCACCGCGTAGATCCGGGCCGGATCCAGTTCGAGCAGCGTCGCGGCGCCCGCCTCCTCTTCGGCCTGCATCAACGGCAGACGGCTGTCGCACGCCATGGCCTGCTCGTTCGGCCCGAGGTTCTCAGCGAACCATGCGGCGACAGCTGGCCGGCGGCAGGCGTAATCCGGATCGAGCAGCAGATGCTCGGCATTGACGGCAAGGAACTCGGCCGGTCGCGTGCGTTCGTAATCGTCCGGACTGCGCTCGCGGAAGGCGTTCGCCGTGCGACCGAGCTTCCACGGGCGTCGCTGCCAGCCGGCCAGATCGCGAAGGCGTGCATCGCGCGACCATCCACCCTGCGGCAAACGGTCCAGCACGTGGGTCAGCTCATGGATCAGTGCCGCTTCGAGCGGGCGCGGCAGCGGCTCACCATCCTGCACGGTGTCCAGCAACGCGCGCTGCAGGGTGATCGTGCCGTTGCGGGTTCGGCCATGCACGTGGGCCGGCAGCGTATCCGACCAGCGCACCTGCACCGGTTGCTGGAAGCGTGCCTGCCAAGGCGGCGGCAAACGCGTGCGTACCTGCTGCAGGGCACGCTCGGCGGCCACGATCTGCGCCGCGTTCAATCCCTGCGGCTGCAGCTCCAGCTGCAGCGCCGCCTGTGCAAATGGCGCGGCCAGCCACGCGACCAGGACCGCCCAGCGCCAGCGGCGGACCTGACCGGACGGTTGCATCAGCGGGCCAGCAGGGTCCTGGCCAGCGCCATGTCACTGGCCTGCTGCTGCGCAACGCTCTGCTCGCGCAGGTGCAGCAGCGCTGCCTCCAGGCGTGCACCACGGATCGCACCGTCGCTGGCCACGAAGGCCGCGGCGTCATCGCGCGCATCGAGCACGATCTTGTCATCGCCCGAGCTGGACGAACCGGCCGAGGACGCACCGGACGCGGAGCCGGCAGAGCTGCCGGCAAAACTGGAGGCCATCGCCGACAACGGCAGGGCGAGCACGGCAAGAAGCAGGATCGGACGCATCATCGGGGTGTCGTTCGCGGTGGAAAGCACAGAGCGTATAGGCTGCGTGAAATCCTGTCTTGCCTCAGAGGTCGAAGACCTTGCCGGGATTCAGCAGCGCTTGGGGATCAAACGCACGTTTGACCGCCTTCATCAGCGCGATTTCCGGCGCGCTGCGCGTGCTGTCCAGGTAGCTCTTTTTGACCAGGCCGATCCCGTGTTCGGCCGAAATGCTGCCGTCAAAGCGGGCCAGCACACCGGCGAGCAGCGTGGTGACGTGCTCGCACTGGGTCAGGAACTCCGCATCGGCGGTCTCGTCCGGCTTGAGCACATTGATGTGCAGGTTGCCGTCGCCGATGTGACCGAACCACACCACATCGAACTGCGGGTAGGCCTGCCCGATCAGGGCCTGGGTTTCGGCGAGGAAAGCCGGCATCGCCGAGATCCGCACCGAGACGTCGTTCTTGTAGGGCTTGTAGCGCGCCACCGCTTCGGTAATGCCCTCGCGCAACCGCCACAGCTGCGCGGCCTGGGCATCACTCTGGCTGACCACGCCATCGCTGACCCAGCCGTGCTCCATGCAGTCTTCGAACGCGGCCATCGCGGCGGCTTCCTGCACCTCGTCGCCCGCAGCGAATTCGGTCACCACGTAATACGGATGGACCTCGTCGAACGGTGCCTGTGCGCCATGCGCCAGCACATGCTCGAGCGCGCGGTCGGTGAAGAACTCGAAGGCCTGCAGCTGCAGCCGCTCACGGAAGGCCGCAAACACCTGCATCAACACCTCGAACGAGGGCAGCGCCAGCAGCATCACATTGCTGGCCGGCGGCGGATCGGTGAGCTTCAAGGTGGCTTCGACGATCACGCCAAGCGTGCCTTCCGAACCGATCAGCAGCTGGCGGAAGTCATAGCCGCTGGAATTCTTGATCAGGCCCTTGTTGAGCTCGACCAGCTCACCGGCCATCGTCACCACCTTCAGGCCGGCGATCCACTCGCGGGTATTGCCGTACCGGATCACCCGGATGCCGCCGGCATTGGTGGCGATGTTGCCGCCGATCGAGCACGAACCGCGCGCGGCGAAATCCACCGGGTAGATCAGGCCATGTTCGAGTGCAGTGTTGTGCACCGCCTCCAGCGCCATGCCCGCCTGTACGGTCAGCGTGCGGTCGACCGCATCGAAGGCCAGCGGCTTGTTCATCCGCTCCAGGCTGAGTACCAGCTCGCCGTGCGCCGCCACTGCCCCGCCGGAGAGGCCGGTGCGGCCGCCGGAGGGCACTACCGCCACGTGCTGGGCGGTCGCCCAGCGCAGGATGGCCTGCACCTCCTCCACCGTGCCGGGCAAGGCAATCGCCAACGGTGCCGGGGTCCAACGCCGGGTCCAATCGCGGCCGTAGTGCTCCAGATCGGCCGGATCGGTCTTCAGGCGCAGCCCGGGGCAGTCGTGCAGGAGCGAATCAAGGCGCGGATCGGTCATGGGGCGTCTGGCGGTGCCGGGGGAGCCCGCAAGCCTGCCAGCCACCACCGGCCGCGTCCAGTAGCAGCCGCAGCGGTGACGGCCTCACGCAGTCACGATAAATAGGTGCATCTGAAACCGTTTGAACGTCGATTGGCGCACCGCACCATCGCGGCCGGCTTCTGGCATAGTTGGGGGCTCCCGCCGCCACACGCCGCACGCCGCCCATGTCGCCGAAAAAGACCTCGTTCCCGAAGCAGGATATCCGCGTACTGTTGCTCGAGGGGGTCAGCCAGACCGCGATCGACGTGTTCACCGCGGCCGGCTATTCGCAGATCGAACTGCGCAGCAAGGCGCTGCCCGAAGACGAACTGAAGGCGCGCATCGCCGAGGCCCACATCGTCGGCATCCGTTCGCGCACGCAACTCAGCGCAGACGTGCTGGCCAACGCCAAGCGCCTGATGGCGGTCGGCTGCTTCTGCATCGGCACCAACCAGGTCGACCTGGAGGCGGCGGAACTGGCCGGCATCCCGGTGTTCAACGCCCCCTACTCCAACACCCGCAGCGTGGCCGAGCTGGTGATCGCCGAGGCGATCATGCTGACCCGCTGCATCCCGCAGAAAAACGCCGAATGCCATCGCGGCGGCTGGTCCAAATCCGCAGCCGGCAGCCATGAGGTGCGCGGCAAGACGCTGGGCATCATCGGCTATGGCCACATCGGCACCCAGGTCGGCGTGATGGCCGAGGCGATGGGCATGCAGGTGATCTTCCACGACGTGGAAACCAAGCTGTCGCTGGGCAACGCCCGCGCGGCGATCAGCCTGGATGACCTGCTGTCGCGCGCCGACATCGTGACCGTGCATGTGCCGGAAACCCCCGCCACGCAGTGGATGATCGGTGCCGACGAACTGGCGCGGATGCGCCCCGGCGCGCACCTGATCAACGCCGCGCGCGGCACTGTGGTCGACATCGACGCGCTGGATGCGGCGCTGCGCTCGGGCCACCTCGGTGGTGCGGCGCTGGATGTATTCCCGGTGGAACCCAAGGGCAACGGCGATACCTTCGTCTCCCCGCTCACCGCCCACGACAACGTCATCCTGACCCCGCACGTGGGCGGCAGCACGCTGGAAGCGCAGGACAACATCGGCGTGGAAGTGGCGGCCAAGCTGGTGCGCTACAGCGACAACGGCAGCACCCTGTCGGCGGTCAACTTCCCGGAAGTGACGCTGCCCGAGCACGCCGAGAGCCTGCGCCTGCTGCACATCCACCAGAACGTGCCGGGCGTGCTCTCCAAGGTCAACGAGATCTTCTCGCGCCACAACGTCAACATCGACGGCCAGTTCCTGCGTACCGACGCCAAGGTCGGCTACGTGGTGATCGACATCACCGCCAGCGAAGCCCAGGCCGGCGCCGTGCGCGACGAACTGGCGGCCATCCCGGGCACGCTGCGCACGCGCGTCCTTTATTAACGGGGACGGGGGTAATTAATAACTACCCCCGTCCCTGTTAAATCACCGCGCCAGCCAGCGTTTGGCCATGCGTGGCAACGAGTCATCTCCATCGGGGGTCTCGATCGCCGCGTTGGCCACGTCACGGATCTCGCGCCAGGCCAACGCCAGCGATTCCTCGCTGATCGCGAACTGCTCACTGCCCAGCGCCCGCACGACGTAGCGGGCGTCGTAGTGCCAATGCCCCGGGACGTCCTTGCGTTCGGGAATCCAGTGCTTGTCGATGTCGAACAACTCGCCATCCTCCAGCACCAGCGCGCTCAGCCCGGATTCCTCCTCGGCCTCCTTCAGCGCCACCTGGGCCAGATCGCGCTCGCCATCAGCGTGCCCGCCCAGCTGCAGCCAACGGTCCAGTTTGCGGTGGTGGGTGAGCAGCACGCGCTGCCCGTCGGCGCTGACCAGCCACGCGCTGCCGGTGAAGTGCCCGGCCAGGCGCTCGCGCAGGAACGGGTTCTCAGGATCATCCAACACTGTGCTGAATTCGTCAGCCAATGCCGCGTGCTCGGGGTGCCGGCGGGCGTAAGCGTCAAGCTGACTGCGCAGGGCGGCGTCAGGAATGGCAACGGATTCGGGGTTCAGCGACATGGCAGGTGCAGGCATCGTGCGGATTTGGCCGATTATCGCTCGGCCATGCTGCAATTGTGCTTGTACAGCGGCTTCAGCTTTGGCTAAGGTACAGCGGGCCCCGCACCGCTGGGGCGCCCAGTCGCCATCAGGGCGTGCGGCAATGTACCGCGCGCCTCACCTTTGTTCATTTAGGGAAGCACTGCATGCTGAAGTCTCTGTTGAGGGTCAAACCGGTCGCACCGGCACCGCACGTCGATGCCGGCGAGCCCATCGAAGGCAGCCTGGACGGCGAGCCCACACTGAGGCGGACCCTCACAGCGAAACACCTGATCCTGCTGGGTATCGGCGCGGTGATCGGTGCGGGTATCTTCGTGCTCACCGGCCAGGCCGCAGCGAACCATGCCGGCCCGGCGGTGATGTTGTCGTTCGTGTTCGCCGGCTTCGCCTGCGCGCTGGCCGGCCTGTGCTACGCCGAGTTCGCGGCGATGATGCCGGTCTCCGGCAGCGCCTATTCCTATTCGTACGCCACCCTCGGCGAAGGCATGGCCTGGTTCATCGGCTGGTGCCTGGTGCTGGAGTACCTGTTCGCCTCGGCCTCGGTCGCGGTGGGTTGGTCGGCGTACCTGATCAGCTTCATCACCACCACGCTGAACATGCCCTTCCCGGACGCGCTCAGCGCCGCGCCCATCGCCTGGACCGGCCATGAGTTCATCTCCTCCGGCAAGCTGTTCAACCTGCCGGCGGTGCTGATCGTGGCGGCCGTCTCGGGCCTGCTGTACGTCGGCGTCACCCAGTCGGCCTTCGTCAACGCGATCATCGTGGCGATCAAGGTCACCGTGATCTGCCTGTTCATCGGCTTCGGCGCAGCGCACCTGGATACGGCCAACTGGACCCCCTTCATTCCGGAGAACACCGGCGTGCCCGGCGAGTTCGGCTGGAGCGGCGTGTTCCGTGCGGCAACCATCGTGTTCTTCGCCTACATCGGCTTCGATGCGGTCTCCACCGCCGCCGGTGAAACCAAGGACCCGCAGCGCAACATGCCGATCGGCCTGCTCGGCTCGCTGGCCGTGTGCACCATCGTCTACATCATCGTCTGCGCTGTGCTGACCGGCATGATGCCGTATCACCTGCTGGGCACGGACAAGCCCGTCGCGACCGCGCTGGAGCCCTATCCGACCCTGTCCTGGCTGAAGACCGCCGTGGAAATCGGTGCGATCGCCGGCCTCTCCTCGGTGGTGCTGGTGATGATGATGGGCCAGACCCGCATCGCCTACACGATCTCCCGCGATGGCCTGCTGCCCAAGATCTTCGGCAAGGTGCACAAGCGCTTCCGTACCCCGTACTGGAGCACGATCGTCGTCGGCGCCATCGCCGCCACCCTGGCCGGTACCGTGCCGCTGAACGTGCTCGGCGAGCTGGTGTCGATGGGCACCCTGCTGGCCTTTGCCACCGTCTGCATCGGCGTGCTTGTCCTGCGCTACACGCGCCCGGAACTGGAGCGACCGTTCCGCGTGCCGCTGGTGTGGGTGATCTGCCCGCTGGGCGCGCTGGCCTGTCTGTTCCTGTTCTACCAGGCGTTCGTGGTGCATTGGCACCTGTTCGTGGCCTGGACCCTGCTGGGTCTGTGCATCTACTTCGGCTACGGCATCCGCCACAGCAAGCTGAACAAGAACAACGCCTGAGTGCTGCCGGGCCGGCCCTGTGCCGGACCGGTCGTTTGATACGTCGCGCCTGAGAAGACATCCAAACCATGTTCAAGCAACTGTGGGCCACCAAGCATCCGCACGCCGCCCATGAAGACGCCAACGGCCTGAGCCTGCGCCGCACCCTCGGCCCCTGGGGCCTGACCGCGCTGGGCATCGGCGCGGTAATCGGCGGCGGCATCTTCGTGATTACCGGCCAGGCGGCGGCCAACCACGCCGGCCCGGCGATCATGCTGTCCTTCGTGCTGGCCGCGATCTGCTGCGCGTTCTGCGCAATGGCCTACGCCGAATTCGCGGCGATGGTGCCGGTCTCCGGCAGTGCCTACACCTATACCTATGCCACCTTCGGCGAGCTCTCGGCCTGGTTCATCGGCTGGATGCTGGTGCTCGAATATGGCGTCTCCGCCTCCGCCGTGGCGGTCAGCTGGACCGGCTATTTCCTGAGCCTGCTCAGCCATTTCGACATTCATCTACCGGCCGCGCTGGTCAGCGCACCACTGGATGGCCAGCTGCGCCCGACCGGCGCCATCGCCAACATCCCGGCCGCCGTGCTGGTGCTGCTGCTGACCTGGCTGTGCTACGTCGGCATCAGCAAATCCTCTGCCATGAACATGGCGATGGTGGTGCTCAAGACCGCGCTGATCCTGCTGGTGATCGTGGTGGGCTGGAAGTACGTGGATCCGGCCAACTGGACCCCGTTCATTCCGGAGAACGAAGGCCCGGGCAAGTACGGCTTCGATGGCGTGCTGCGCGGTGCGGCGATGGTGTTCTTCGCCTACATCGGTTTCGAGGCGGTCTCGGTGGCCGCGCAGGAATCGCACAAGCCGCAGCGCGACATGCCGATCGGCATGATGCTCTCGCTGGTGATCTGCACGGTGCTGTACATCGCCATGGCGGCGGTGATGACCGGGCTGGTGCCGTACCAGCTGTTGGGCACGGACGAGCCGGTGGTGACCGCGGTAGCGGCGCATCCGCAACTGGGCTGGCTCCGCGTGGTCGTGGAAATCGGCGCGCTGATCGGGCTGTCCTCGGTGGTGCTGGTGATGGTGATCGCGCAGCCGCGCATCTTCATGATCATGGGCCGCGACGGGCTGCTGCCGCCGCTGTTCACCAAGATCCACCCCACGTACCGCACCCCGCACATCAACACCGTGATCACCGGCATCGGCATCGCGCTGCTGGCGGCGGTGTTCCCGCTGGACGTGCTCGGTGAGCTGACCTCGATGGGCACGCTGATCGCGTTCGCGGCGGTCTGCGCGGGCGTACTGATCCTGCGCCGCACCCAGCCGGACCTGCCGCGTCCGTTCCGGATGCCGATGGCATGGCTGATCTGCAGCCTGGGTGTGCTCAGCTGCATCGCGCTGTTGACGGCGATGACGGCCCACAACTGGATGCTGATGGGCTTCTGGACGCTGGGCGGTTTCGCGATCTACTTCGGTTATGGGTATCGCCATAGCCGCCTGCGCGCGAAGTAAGGTCTACGCCCCCAGATCAAGAGCCGAAGCCTCGGCTGTGCTGGTGCGGTCGGTTTGGCGGGGTGGTGTGGGTTCGCGGGGGACGCCGTGAATCCATCCATGGAGGCTTATGTCGCCGCATCCCTGCGGCTCATACCCCCGCCAACCCACCCCACCCCGCCTCTGACAGCGTGCGGGTGACGGTGCCCACGTCAAATGCAACGCCAAACACCCGGCCTTCGACTTCCGGTTCGGCTTCGTGCCAGCGGGCTGCTCAATGTGTGGAAGGACGGACGGGGTGGGGTTTGAGGGGGCATGAGCCGCATGGATGCGGCGACATAAGCCTACAAGGACGTACTTGCGGCGTCCCCCGCAAACCCCCCCCCCTCCGGCCCAGTCGACAAACCTGCTTTTAGCGTTTGACCTAGCTAAAATGACCGGCATGAACACCCCCACCTTCCCGTACGACACCGCGCGCCTGAGCGAACTGGCCCAGCTGCTGATCGACAACGTCCGCGAGCTGGCCCACGCCGGCTGGACCCCGGCCACCAGCAGCAACTTCTCCCACCGCCTGGATGACCGCCATGCGGCGATCACCGTGTCCGGCAAGGACAAGGGCCGGCTGGTGGAGGACGACATCATGGTGGTGGATTTCGACGGCAAGGCCGTCGGCCGCCCGCTGCGCCCGTCCGCCGAGACGCTGCTGCACACCCAGCTGTACCGCCGTTTCCCTGAGATCGGCTGCGTGCTGCACACCCATTCGCCGGTGCAGACCATCGCCTCGCGCCTGTACGCGCCGCAGGGCCATATCCGCCTGGAGGGCTACGAGCTGTTGAAGGCCTTCCACGGCAACAGCACGCATGAGATGGCGGTCGATGTGCCGGTGTTCGCCAATACCCAGGACATGGATGTGCTCTCGGCGCAGGTCGATGCCCTGCTCGACACCCAGCCGCTGTGGGGCTATCTGATCGACGGCCACGGCCTGTATGCCTGGGGCCGCACCATGGCCGAGGCGCGCCGCCACATGGAAGCGTTCGAATTCCTGCTGCACTGTGAGCTGGAGCTGCGCAAGCTGCGCGGCTGATCGCGCTCAGATTCCTGAAGAGAATCTGTATTCCGCGCATCGGCATCAGTGCGTCGCCCCCACCCCGGCGCTGCACTGGTACCCTTTCCTTCCCCTCTTCGCCTCGATGCCGCCGCCATGAGCCGACTCCGCATATTTGATGACACCGCCCCGGATGTCCCGCTGTTCGACAGCCGGGATGGCGAGGCGATCGCTGCCGAACTGAAGCAGATCGGCGTCACCTTCGAGCGCTGGCAGGCGGCCCATGAGGTCGCGCCGGGCGCCAGCCAGGATGAGGTCTTCGCCGCCTACAAGGTCGATATCGACCGTCTCGTCGCCACGCACGGTTTCAAGAGCGTGGACGTCGCCTCGATCGCGCCGGACAACCCGAACCGCGCCGAGCTGCGCAGGAAGTTCCTGGACGAGCACTTCCACAAGGAAGATGAAGTCCGCTTCTTCGTCGCCGGCTCCGGGCTGTTCACCCTGCACGTGGACGGCAAGGTCTACGAGATCGAGTGCGTCAAGAACGATCTGATCGCCGTGCCCGATGGCATCACCCATTGGTTCGACATGGGCGAGGAGCCGAGTTTCGTGGCGATCCGCTTCTTCACCGAGCCGGATGGCTGGGTCGGCCATTTCACCGGCAGCGACATCGCCCAGACCTTCCCGCGTTACCACCCCGCACAGCACCAGGCCGACTGATCCATGCCGCAACCGACCGTCATCCTCACCGATATCGAGGGCACCACCAGCAGCATTTCGTTCGTCAAGAACGTGCTGTTCCCGTATGCGCGCAAGGCACTGCCGGCGTTCGTCGCCGCGCATGGCCAGGAGCCGCAGGTGCGCCGCTGGCTGGACGCGGTGGCGATGGAGATCGGCGGTGCCTGCCAGGACAGCCTGATCGTGGAGACGCTGCAGGGCTGGATCGACCAGGACCGCAAGCACACCGCGCTCAAGGCCTTGCAGGGCATGATCTGGGAAGCCGGCTACCGCAACGGCGACTACAAGGCGCACTTCTATCCGGAAGTGGCCGCTGTCCTGAAGGGCTGGCATGCCGAGGGCAAGCCGCTGTACGTGTATTCCTCCGGCTCGGTGCCGTCGCAGAAGCTGTTCTTCGGCTTCAGCGAAGCCGGTGACCTGACTGGGCTGGTCTCGGGCTGGTTCGACACCGAAGTCGGCGGCAAGCGTGAGGCCGACAGCTACCGCCGTATTGTCGAGGCAATCGACGTACCGGCCGCGCAGATTCTGTTCCTGTCCGATGTGGTGGAAGAGCTGGATGCCGCGCGCAACGCGGGTCTGCAGACGCGTCTGATCGACCGCCTGGACGATTATCCGCTGCCGCGCAGTGGTGAGGCCACCCACGGGCACGACCGCGTCGAGAATTTCCAGCAGATCACGCTGTAACGGGTGGATCCACGCCATGCGTGGATCCTTTCCAATCTTGATTCAAGGTAGATCCACGCCATGCGTGGATGCCTTTCGAGCGATCCCAGCACCGTGCCAGCCACGCATGGCGTGGCTCTACCGGATGACGTCTGCCAAGGAGTGCAGGCGCATCCCGCTGCGCAGCGTCGCCAGGTCCGCCTCCGCGCGCAGCCGGATCGTCACCGTCTCGCCCGGCACCAGGTCCAGCGCGTTGTTCTCCAGCGCGGCGTCCAGCCCATCGAAGTCGACCCACAGCGCCCGCACCAACGTGGGCGAGCGCAGCGTCAGCAGGTAGCCGTCGCCATCGGTGCGCAGCTCACTGTCGATCTTCGCCGGTGACAGCGCCAGCGCCTTGGCCGGGACGAAATACACCACCTGCTGCGACAACAGCGTCGCACCATCGAACAGCTCCACCACCGCCACGGTGCGGGCTGGATCGGCGCCCTTCAACAGGTCGGCATCGGCAAATCGCCCCACCTCCAGCGCTGACAGCGGCGGCAGTGCCACAGTGTGCCGCTGCTCACTGCGCGGGTTGCCGTCGAGGTCGATCACCCGCAGCCGCCACGTGGCCTGCAGGCCCTGCTGACGATCATTGAGCAGGCTCACCCGGGTCACGCCGTCGTCGCGCAACGCCGCCACCGCGTGGTCGGCGAAGAAGCGCTTGGCGTGGAAGTGCAGCGCCTTCCAGCGGCCGGCGTAGTCGATACTGGACCACGAGGCGCCCGGCCACACATCGTTGAGCTGCCAGTACAACGAGCCCATGGTGTACGGGCGCGAGGCACGGTGATGCAGGGCAGCGAGCTGGATGCCATCGGCCTGCATCACCTGGCTCAGGTAGACGAACGTGGGGAAGTCACGCGGCGTGCCGTACTCCTCCTCGATGTACTTGAGCAGACGCTGGTTGCCCTCGCCCGCCATGAACTTCTGGTGCGCGCGCACCGTCGGGCTGTCGACCTGCTGCTCGGCGACCGGAATGATGCCGTCCAGCGTGCGCAGCACCGGCCAGGCCTGCAGCCCGTATTCGGACATGAAGCGCGGCGTCTCGCGCAGGTAGGCGGTCACCGGCAGCGCCGGATTACCCCACACCTGCCAGTAGTGCTTGTCGCCGCGGGTGGAATCGTTGGCCTTCTCGTCCAGGTCGTTGCTCGGCGAGCTCGACCAGTACGGCACGCCCAGCCCTTCCTCGGCCACCACCTGGCGCAGGTCGTTGCCGAACAGATCCACATAACCCTGCCAGACCTTCGCGGCGAACGCGGGATCGGCGGCGGTCAGGTCACGCCCGTGGCCCCAGTCCTTCCACGCGGTCTCTTCTTCGTTGTTGCCACACCACAGCACCACACTGGGGTGATGGCGCAGGCGGCGCACGTTGTCGCGCGCCTCATGGACCACGTTCGCCCGGAACGCCGGATCGTAGCCGGGCTGCATGCCGCCACCGAACATGAAGTCCTGCCAGACCAGCAGCCCAAGTTCGTCGGCGATGTCGAAGAACGCATCGTCTTCGTAATAGCCACCGCCCAGTTGCGCAGCATGTTCATGTTGGCATCGCGCGCCGCGGTCAGTTCGCGGCGGATCCGCGCCGCATCCACACGCGCGGGGAACATGTCGAACGGAATCACGTTGGCGCCCTTGGCGAAGATCGGCACACCGTTGATCACGAACGCGAAGCCCTGTCCGCCGTTGCGGTCCACTTCGCGGCGCAGCTCGACGGTGCGCAGGCCGGTGCGCTGCTCGATGTGGGTCGCACCCGACGTGCCAGGGGCCAAGGTGGCGCGCACGGTATAGCGCGCCTGCTCGCCCTGCCCGGCCGGCCACCAGCGCCGCGGCGTGTGCAGCGTCACCGGCACCGCGATGCGGTTGTCACCGGCGTTGAACATCGTCTTGCGGTCGATGCGCGCCACGCGCTTGCCGTCCGGATCCAGCACCTCGATCTGCACCGCAGCGCTGCCGACCGACGCACTCTCGATCTCAACGGCGATCTCCAGATCCGCCCGGGTCGCATCCAGCGCACGGGTCTGCACCGCCAGCGCGGTCAGCCGCTGTGTGTCCCAGCTCTCCAGCGTCACCGGCCGCCAGATGCCCGCGGTCACGTAACGCGGGCCCCAGTCCCAGCCGAAGTGGTAGCCCGGCTTGCGCACGAAATTGCCGACCATCGCGTCGTTGGGCTCATCGCCATACGGCGAGGGGTAGTTGCCGGCGATCTTGTGCGGCATCGCCTGCACGTCCGGCAGCAGGGTGCGGATCGGCGAACGCAGCACGATCCGCAGTTCATTGCCGTGAGGCCGCAGCCTGCCGTCCACCCGCGCACGCCAGGTGCGATGGCTGTTGTCGGCCTGCAGCAGTGGCTGGCCGTTGAGCGTGACGGTGGCGAACGTATCCAGGCCTTCGAACGCCAGCTCGGCGTGCGCGCGCGCCAAGGTCGCCGCATCCACATCGAATCGTGCGCGGTACTCCCAGTCGGCCAGGCCGATCCACTGCAGCCCGGCTTCCGGCGCACCCACGTAAGGATCGGGAATCTGCCTCTGCGCCAGCAGATCGGTATGCACCGCGCCGGGCACCTGTGCGGCACGCCACTGCGCCAGCTGCGGGTGGGCAGGAAGCTGGGCATCGCCGGGCAAGAGGCGGAATGACCACTCTGCAGCCAGCGGGGCGGCTGCCACGGGCACTGCCCATGCTGCCAGCAGGACCAGCAACAGCCATCTGGCCGGTGCAACGACGAGGAGACGGCTGTGGCGCATGGGGACCTGCCTGGCTGCGGGAGCAGCCGACCAACGGTCGGCTCTACCGGGATGTTGGAGCAGCCGACCAACGGTCGGCTCTACCGGGATGTTGGGGCAGCCGACCGGCGGTCGGCTCTACCGGATTCAACGCACTACGTTGAGCACTTCATAGCACGCGCCCATGGTGTGGTAATCGGTCTTGCCGGCCGGGCTCTTCTCGTCGCTGTACTTGCGGTTGTCCGCGTCCAGGATGCGATACCACGCGCCGTAGCGGTGATCGATCATGTGCTGCCAGGCATAGCCCCACAGCTTGTCGTACCAGTCCCAGTACACGGCGTCGCCGGTGCGCTTGGCCAGCAGCGCCGCGGTCGCCAGCGATTCGGCCTGCACCCAGAAGTACTTGTCGTCATCGCAGACGCTGCCATCCGGTGCGAAGCCGTAATACAGCCCGCCACGCTCGGCGTCCCAGCTGCGCGCCACCGCCACATCGAACAGATGCCGCGCGGTCGGCACGAGCCAGTCGGCCTGCACGTGGCGATCCAGGATCAGCAGCAGCTTGGCCCACTCGGTCTGATGCCCCGGTTGGAAGCCCCACGGACGGAACAAGTGCTTGGGGTTGTCGCGGTTGTACTCCCAGTCGATCTGCCACTGGGTGTCGTAGTGCTCCCACACCAGCCCGTCGCCCTGCGCGGCCTGGCGGCGGGTCATGTGGTCGGCCAGCAGCAGCGCGCGATCCAGATAGCGCCGCTCGCCACTGGCCTCGAACGCGGCCAGCATCGCCTCGCACATGTGCATGTTGGCGTTCTGTCCACGGTAGTCGCTGAAGGCCCAGTCGGCGTCGGCTTCGTCCTTGTACAGGCCGAACGCAGGTTCCCAGAAGCGCGTTTCCAGCAGCTGCCAGGTCTCGTCCATCCACGAACGCGCTTCGCCGATACCCGCCTTCAGCGCGCAGCTGTAGGCCAGCAGCACGAACGCCACGCCGTAGCAGTGGTTGGTCGCGTCTTCGACCACACCATCGCGCAGCGTCCAGGCGTAACCACCGGTGGCCGGATTGCGATGCACCTCGCGCAGGTAGCGCACGCCGTGCTCGACCGCCGCCAGATCCTCGGGCTTGCCGAACTCGCGGTAGGCCATGGCGTGGTTGAACACGAACCGGGTGCTGCTGACCAGATGGCGGTGGCTGGCGTCGTACACGCTGCCATCGTCACGGTAGTAGTGGAAGAAACCGCCCTTGGGGTCGATTTCATTGGGCTGGTAGAACGCCATCGTCTGCGCGATGTGGGCGCGCAGGAACGCGGGCGAGCGGAAGTCGGGGGTCGGCGGAACCGGCGTGGTCATGCGGCGTCATCCTGTTGTTGCTGCAGCAGTTGCTGGACTTCATGAAGGCTGGGCATCGCGGCGAAGGCGCCCTTGCGGGTCACGGCCAATGCACCGACGGCCGCACCGAAACGGATCGCATCCACCAGCGCCGCGGGGTCCTGGCAGAACGCGGCAAAGCCGGCGCCGTCGCCGCCGCGCTCGCCGATGCCGAACAGCAGGCCGCCGACAAAGGCATCGCCCGCCGCGGTGGAATCGACCGTGGTCACGCGGAAACCGGTCAGCACGCCGTGCGTGTGGCGGGTATGCCAGCGGATTGGCGCAGCGCCGTCGGTGATCACCACCGCCTGCGCCTGCGCACCCAGCAGCCGCTCGATCACGGCCGCGTCACCGCCCGGCACCGCGGCCGCCAGGTACTCCAGTTCTTCACGCGAGAGCTTGACCAGGTCGGCCAGCGACAGCGCTTCCCACAACCGCGGCAGCGGGTCGACACCGGTCGGCCACAGCGCGGGGCGCAGGTTGAGGTCGATGCTGACCATCGCACCGGCCTGGTGGGCGCGGCGCATGCCCTCCAACGTGGCCTGTGCGATCTCGGCCTCGGTCAGGCTGTTGGAGCACACATGGAAGCTGCGCGTGCCCTCAAAACAGTTCGGGTGGAAGTGCGCACTGCGGAACAGCAGATCGGCCGCCGGCGGGCGGTAGAAGCTGAAGCTGCGTTCGCCGCTGGCATCCAGTGCGACGAACGCCAGCGCGGTTTTGGCCGCGTCGGTGCGCACGATGCAGTCGGTCGCCACGCCTGCACTGGCCAGGCTCTCGGCGAGGAAATCGCCGAACATGTCCTGGCCGAGCATGCCGGCGAAATGGGTATCCGCACCCAGCCGCGCGGCGGCCACGGCCACGTTGGCCGGTGCACCGCCGGCGTACTGCAGGAAGGCCCGCGGGGTGTCCGGGGTGGCCGGCGGTTGGGCAAGTAGATCGATCAAAATCTCGCCGAAACAAACAATCTTGGACATCGTGGCCTTAAGCTCCCTGGCGGATTCCAGCGGCCGGGCGCGAGCCCCACAGGCCGTAGAAGATGATGTAGCCGTAGCACAGCAGCGGCAGGATGAAGGACGGCTGCAGGCCGATATGGTCGGCCAGCTTGCCCTGCAGGACCGGAATCAGCGCCCCGCCGACAATCGCCATGATCAACAGGCTCGACGCCTTGGTGGTCAGCGTGCCCAGGCGTTCGATGCTCAGCGCGAAGATCGTCGGGAACATGATCGAATTGAACAGGCCGATCGCCACCACCGAGTACAACGCCACCTGCCCCTGGGTAAGCATGGTCACGGCCAGCAGCGCCACGTTCATGCTGGCGAA
The DNA here is from genome assembly GCF_057333975.1 of Stenotrophomonas sp. AGC87. NCBI lineage: Bacteria > Pseudomonadati > Pseudomonadota > Gammaproteobacteria > Lysobacterales > Lysobacteraceae > Stenotrophomonas > Stenotrophomonas sp. AGC87. The sequence goes on along the minus strand of NZ_JBHFHW010000042.1, from coordinate 212,193 downwards.
CAGGGTCAGCAGCAGACGCGGCGAGAAGCGGGTCATGATGGCCGAACCGGCAAAGCGGCCGATCATCGCCATCGTCCAGTACGCAGAGACGTAATGGGTGGCCTGCTGTTCGCTGAAGCCACCGATGTTCGGCAGCGACAGGTAGTTCACCAGCACGCTGCCTACCGCCACTTCCGCACCCACGTAGAAGAAGATGCCGAGCACGCCGAACCGGACGTGACGGTGACGCAGCGCCTCCATCAGGGTGTGCTTGTCGCCGCCGCTCTGCTCGGTCGTCTCATTCAGTGCCGGCAGGCGGAACAGATAGACGAACACGGCAAGCAGGACCAGCGCGATTGCCAGGCCGACATACGGGCCCTGCACCGACTGGGCTTCCTGCGTGCGATAGGCCAGCTGTTCGGCCATCGGCAGCACATTGATCTCGTCCGCACTCTTGACGGTGTTGCCCAGGATGAGCAGCCCGCCGAAGATCGGCGCAATCGCGGTACCCAGCGAGTTCAGCGCCTGGGCCAGGGTCAGCCGGCTCGACGCCGTCTGTTCCGGCCCGAGCAGCGCCACATACGGGTTGGCCGCCACCTGCAGCACAGTGATGCCCGTGGCCAGCACGAACAGCGCGCCCAGGAAGGCTTCATACACGCGCAGCTCGGCCGCCGGCCAGAAGCCGAGCGCGCCCACTGCGGCGATGGCAAGGCCGGCCACGATGCCGTTCTTGTAGCCCAGCCGTGCGACCAGGCGACTGGCCGGGACGGACATCAGGAAGTACGCGCCAAAGAAGGTGAACTGCACCAGCATCGCGCGGGCGTAGGTCAGGTCGAACACGGCCTTCAGATGCGGGATCAGGATGTCATTGAGGCAGGTGAGGAAGCCCCACATGAAGAAGATCGTGGTCGCCACGGCCAGCGCGACGCGCGTGTTCACCACGGGCGCAGCGGAGGATGAGGATGGGAGGTGGGGCGTTGGAGAGATGGGCATTCAGGTACGCGCCTCAGTGCGCGAGCAGGTGATTGGGGGAGCCATCAGACGGTCATCGCGCCGCTGCTCTCGCGAACGCGGAGCTGGACCGGTGCAACGGTACGGGCCGGTGCGGCATCGGGATGATCCAGACGCAGCAACAGCAGTTCGGCGGCCTGTCGCCCGCGCTCGCGCGGGTTGACGGTCAGCGTGGTCAGCGGCGGCGATGCCACCGAAGCCTCGGAAATATCATCGAAACCGGTCACCGCGAAATCGCGCCCCGGCTGCACGCCACGCGAGGCCAGGCCCAGCATCAGGCCCAGCGCGACGCTGTCGTTGTAGCAGACCGCGGCCGTCGGCACGGCGTCCAGAGCGAACAGCTCGCCGGTGCGCGCGGCCGCATCCAGGCGGCTGGGCGAGGTTTCGATCAGCCACTCCGGTTGCACCGGCATGCCGGCTTCCACCAGGGCCTGCGCATAGCCGGTACGGCGCTGATGACAGGAACTGGAGACCGCATGGCCGCCATAGAAGGCAATGCGGCGGTGGCCCTGCTCGATCAGATGACGCGTGGCCAGGTAAGCGCCCTGCTGGTTGTCCAGGGTCAGGAAGTCCCAGTCGGCCCCCGGCAGTTCGCGGTTGAACAGCAGCACGTTGGCGTGGCCCAGCACCTGGCGCAGTTGCCCGGCATCGCTGCCTTCGGCCGGCGACAGGATCAATCCAGCCGGCATGTGCTCCATCAGCGTGGTCAGCACCGCCTGCTGCCGCTCCGGCGATTCACCCGTGCTGCCGAGCAGGGTCACGAAGCCCTTTCCGCCCAGCGCTTCGTCCACCCCGGAGGCAAATTCGGCGAAGAACGGGTTGGACAGATCGTTGATGACCAGGGCCACACTCGACGATGTGCGCCGACGCAGGTTGGCCGCGCCGCGGTTGTACACGTAGCGTTGGCGCCGCAGTTCGGCCTCCACCTTGGCACGGGTGTCGACGTTCACCAGCGGGCTGCCACGCAGCACCAGCGAGACGGTCGCGCGCGACACGCCGATCGCTTCGGCGATGTCGGTCACGGTGACCGCGCGCGTGCCTTTGCCGGCGGGGGTGGCCTTGTCTTTCATCGGGTCGTCGGGTTCCTCAAGCAAGGTGCAAGCCTAAACGATCGCATTGACCAGCGGTCCGCGCCCGTGCCGACGGTCAGCCCGGGTGGGCAGGCCACGGCGCGGGCCGGTGCGTGGCTCATTCCAGTGCCGCGCCGGGCGTGGCGCAGAAGGACGCCGGCAGTGCCTCGGCCTGGGTACCCCAGCCGTTCTCCTGCGCGGTGCTGCCCAGCGCGAAGGCGATGGTGCCACCGCGCTGCAGCTGCGCCCAGTCCAGCCACACCGGCGCATGCGCGCGGCCATCGACCTGCACGTTCTGGACATACTGCAGCTGGCGGCCATCCGCGCCCGGCGCCTTCAAAGTCAACGTTTTACCCTGGCCCAGATCGATCTCGGCACGGGCGAAGCGCGGCGTATGCAGCAGGAACTCGCCGCTGCCCGGCACCGCCGGGTAAAGGCCCAGCGCACTGAACAGGTACCACGCCGACATCGTGCCCAGGTCATCGTTGCCGGTGACGCCGTTCGGCGCGTTGGTGAACAGCTGCTGCGCGGCGCGCACCACGGTGGCGGTCTTCCACGGCTGCCCGATCAGCGTGTACATCCACGGTGCGTGCAGGTCCGGCTCGTTGTTGGGGTTGTAGCGGAACTGGTTGTAATAGCTGTACGGCCCGACCACCCACTCCTTGCGCGCGGCGGTCAGCGGCGATGTCACGAGGGCGTCGTAAGCGAAGAAGGTATCCAGGCGCCGCGCAGTCTGGTCGCGGCCGTGCATGGCCTGGACCAGGCCCGGCACGTCCTGCTGCACCAGCCACTGGTACTGCCACGCGGTGCCTTCATGGAAGCCATGGTGCGAGCGCGGGCTGTACTTGCCATCGGCCGGCAGGTACCACGCGCCATCTTCCATGCGCGGCCGCGGGAAGCCGTTGAAATCACCCTCTTCATCGCGCACCGACGGGTCCCACACTTTGTGCCAGTTGCGGCCACGCTCACGCAGCACGCCGGCATCGGCGGCATGGCCGAGGCCATCGGCCATCTGCGCCAGCGCGCAGTCGGCCAGCGCGTATTCCAGCGTTGCCGAGCCACCGTGGTGTGGATCCACGTCCATGCCCTTGGAGGGGAAGGCGCGGTCGTACTGCACGTAGCCATTGGCCAGGTAGCTCGGGTTGCCCGAACGGCCCGCGTGGCGCGAGTTCATCGGCGGCACCTCGAACGCGTTCTTGCGCAGCGCGGTGTAGGCCTCGCCTTCGCGGCCGGCCAGCGCGCCGAAGCGCCACAGGTCGACCAGGAACGGGGTTACCGGATCACCGGTCATCACGTTGGTTTCGAAGTTGGCATAGCCCCAGCGCGGCAGCCAGCCGCCCTGCGCCTCGATGGCCAGCAGCGTGCGGCCGATGTCACGCGCGACATCCGGCTTGGTCAGCGCCAGCCACTGGTTCTGCGCGCGGTAGGTATCCCACAGCGAGAAGTACTCGTAGTAGGTCCAGCCATCGGCGCGATGGATGTTGTCGTCGTAGCCACGGTAACGGCCGTCGGCATCGCTGCCGGTCAGCGGCTGCAGCAGCGCGTGGTACAGCGCGGTGTACAGCACGGTGCGGTCGTCATTGCTGCCGCCCTGGACACGCACGGCCGCCAGTTCCTTGCGCCACTGCTGCTGGGCCATCTGGCGCATCTGATCGAAGCCGAGCAGGCGCTCACCCTGCATGCCATCGCTGCGCAGGTTGGCGCGCGCGCCTTCGGCATCCACGTGCGAGATCGCGCTGACCGCGGTCACGGCGCGGCCTTTGGCCAGATCGAAGCTCAGCCAGGCGCCGCTGGGCTTGAGCTCGCCTTCCATGCCATGGCGTGCGCCCGGCAGGCCGCCGCCCTCGCCCCAGGTGCCGAACGCCTTGAAGGGGCGGTCGAACTCGATGCGGAACCAGGTGGTGTACTGGTGACCACCGCAGAAGCTCTTGGTGACCAGCTTGCCTTCCACTGCACGGTCGCCGACGACATCGACCACGCTGCCGATCACCGAATGGCGCTCGTTGGCCTGGCCAAGGTTGACCAGCACGTGGCCGGTACCCGCATCGGCGGCGAAGGTGTAGCGCTCGGCCGCGGCACGGGTGCGTGCGGTGGCCTCGGCATCGATGCCGCCGTAGTTGGTCAGGCGCACCTTGTAGTAGCCCGCCTGCCCGACTTCGCCGTCGTGGGTATAGGTGGAGGCGTAGCGCTTGTGGTCGAAGCTCTTGGCGTCGTCGGTATTGAAGTCACCCCCCGGGCCGATGCTGCCGGTCACCGGCAGGACCGAGACCTGGCCGCCCTGCTCCCAGCAGCCGGCGCCGGACAGGAAGGAATGGCCGAAGCCACGGATCTTGGGATCGTCGTAGCGCCAGCCAGCGTAGTGCTCACCGATCGGGCTGACCTGGATCAGGCCGAACGGCGCCGAGGCACCCGGGAACGTATTGCCATCGTCCTTGCTGCCGATGAAGGTGTTGACCTCGCGCTCCAGCGCCGCAGGCGCGGCCTGCAGCAACAGCGGCGCACAGCTCAGCGCCAGCAGGCAGGCCAGACCGGCCAGCGGGCGGCGGCGGGCCGGGACGGCACCGGCGGCGGGAACAACGGAAGGACGTTGAGAAAAACGGGTCACGGACACGGACTCCTTGGCGGACGTGGCGGCAGCGCGAACCAGTGGCGGCGGGCGCCGCTGGTTCCCTGGACTGGGCGACCCAATCCACACCTCGGTGAATTTAGATCGATTTAAGTAAAGCACGGGAATTTCGAGGGATGCATTCTGCGCTGCAACATCGATGGCAGCCTGGGGGTCAGCAGCAGCGTGTGCGATTGCGCACTCGGCTGCATCGCCCACGCGTGGGCAACCGGATCGGCACCCATCGGCCCGCGTACAGGGCTGGGGCGGCCAACCCAGCGCCGCCGCGGCCTCGGCCCGGCACCAGCGAAAGCGCCGCCGGGATCCATATTGCGGAGCAGCATGCGTCCCCCGCGCGGTCGTGCTAAAAATCCCCCGCCAATCGTTTAGATCGATCCAACTTAAAACGGTCACGATTGCCGGAAGTGGGGAGCCGGGGGACTGCCCCACGCGATGCATGAGGGACGCGCCAGGCAACTCGACGCTCGAGAAAGTTGGCTTCAAACATTAGATCGATTCAAAGAATTCGTATCGCCACCGTTTCAATCCAGGAGAGGGAGAGAGTGGAATGAAGATGTCATGCATGCACCGCCGCGTTACGTTGTCTGCGGCCATTGCCAGCGCGCTGGCCACGGCCATCGTGCCGGCCAGCGCCTTCGCGCAACAAGCGGCCCCGGCCGGCACCCCTGATGCGACCACGCTCGACAGCGTGACCGTCACCGGCTACCGCTACGCCATCGAAAAGAGCCTGCAGCAGAAACGCGATGCCAACGCCGTGGTCGAAGTGATCACTGCCGAAGACGTGGGCAAATTCCCCGACAAGAACGTGGCCGACGCGCTGCAGCGCGTGCCCGGCGTGGTGATCACGCGCAGCGGCGGCGAAGGCAAGAGCGTCAGCGTGCGCGGCCTCGCGCCGGATCTGACCCTCACCCAGTTGAACGGCAACTACGTCGCCACCTCGGAAACCAACAACGAGGCGTCGCGTTCGTTCAACTACACGCTGCTGCCTTCGAACATGCTGTCCAGCGCGGAACTGTTCAAATCCCCGGAAGCGCGCATCGACGAAGGCGGCATCGGCGGCACGGTGATCCTGCATACCCGCCGTCCGCTCGATATGGAAGCCAACTCCGGTTACGTCAACCTGGAAGGCACCTCCTCGGACACCAGCCACGACATCGATCCGCAGGCCTCGGTGCTGTATTCCTGGCACAGCAAGGACGAACGCTTCGGCGTGCTCATGGGCGTGACGCAGCAGAAGCGCACCAGCCGCACCATGGAAGCCAGCACCGAGGACTACCAGTGGTATGGCGCAGGCGAAGCGCGTGATGCCAACGGCAATGCGCTGCCGCAGGATGGTATCCACTACTGGTGGGGGCAGTCCGGTTTCAACAACCAGACCGGCGGCAACTACAGCGACTTCTTCATGCCGACCTCGGTCAACTTCGCGGTGAAGGAAGAAAAGCGCGAGCGCAAGGGCGGCCAGCTGACCTTCCAGTTCAAGCCGCTCGACAACCTGACCCTGACCGCCAACTACTTCCGCTTCGAGCTGCAGGGCGATTACACCCAGAACATGCTCAAGGTGCCGGAGTGGAGCATGGCCCGCTTCAATGGTGACGGTAACTGGGCCGGCGGCCGGCTGCTCAACGGGCTCGATTTCGATCCCAGCGGCAGCATCGTGACCGGCGCACAGTTCGAGAAGCTGCCAGGCAAGGCCTACATCTGCAGCGAAGAACAGGCCGCGGCGGCCGGCCTTGCGCCGGGTGGCTGGGGTCCGGACGACTGCACCCTGCCCACTCCGCAGCTGACCGGTGGCTACAGCAAGGAAAAGGCGCTTTCGCAGACCGCGGACCTGTCCGTCGAATGGGACATCAGCCCGCTGTGGAAGGCGTCCTTCACCGGTGGCCGTACGTGGTCCGAAGGTGGCCCGTCGATGAACTTCCGGATGTCGGCCAAGCCGCGCCGCAAGGTCGGCCCGGACTATCTGTCGGGCAACCAGTACACCGCATGGGACCTGACCGGCACGCCGTCGGTGCAGTTCTCGCCGGACCTGCAGGACCAGTTGATGGCCGGCATTGCAGAAGTCGACACCGGCTCGACTGACTCGTCGTGGATGCAGACCGAGGTCGAACAGAACTACTTCCAGGCCGATTTCACCAAACTGTTCGAAACCGGCTGGCTGGATTCGATCCAGTTCGGCACCAAGTACCGTGACGGCAAGGTCCACCGCAACACCGGCAACACCTACTGGGTGTGCCAGGGCCTGGACCCGTCGGACTACGACAACAACCGTTACCAGGCCGGCTGCGATTCCACCGCCGGTGATGCCCAGCCGGGCTTCTTCCTGTCCAACCCGATCAGCAACATCGCCGGCGGCTTCAACGCCAACGTGTTCCCGGGCATCAACTACCCGGCCTACATCAACTACCTCAACCAGACCTACGGCGGCTCGCACAACCGTACCGAAGAAGACTTCGTCTACGACGTCAACGAGAAGATCTATTCCGGGTACTTCCAGGCCAACTTCCGTACCGAGCGCCTGCGCGGCAACGTCGGCGTGCGCGTGGTGCGTACCGAGCAGTTCGCCCAGTCGAGCGATTCGGTCGAGCGCTTCAACGATTACTTCGTCGACAACGCCAACGGGTCGCCGATGAGCTGCGATGACCCGGCCGCGGATCCGACCCTGCGCTGCCAGGGTGGCTTTGTGCGCCTGCCGGACAACCAGGTGCGCGACAAGGTCTACACCCTCAGCTCGCTGGACAAGACCTATACCGACTTCCTGCCGAGCTTCAACATCGCCTGGGACATCACCGACAGCCTGGTGCTGCGCGGCGCAGCCTCGAAGGTCATCGCGCGTCCTGGCTATACCAGCATCGCCTACCCGGGCGGCCTGAACTACATCAGCGAGGAGTACAGCAACGACCGCCGTGTGGCCGGTGGTACTGACACCCCGGGCTGGTACGGTTCGGGCAGCAACAAGAACCTGGAACCGTTCAAGGCTGTCCAGTTCGACCTCGGCCTGGAGTGGTACTTCAAGCCCGGCTCTGCCGCGGGCGTGGCGCTGTTCCGCAAGAACGTGGACAACTTCACCGTGCCGGTGGTGCGCGACCAGCAGATGACGGTCGGCGGGCAGTCGGTCACCGTGCAGAAGTACCGCACCGAGGCCAACGGCCGTGACGGCGTCTCGCAGGGTGTGGAAGTGTACGGTCAGTACACCTTCGACATGGGCTTCGGCGTCCAGGCCAACTACACCTACAACGACACCAACCTCGCCTCGATCGTGCTGGATGGCGAAGAAATCGGTGCCTCGCCGCTGGTGGGCAGCGCCAAGAACCAGGCCAACGTCACGATCTTCTACGAGAACGACACGATCCTGGCCCGCGCCTCGTACAACCGCCGTGGCGAAGTGGTGGGCGGCCTGAACAACGGCATGACCACCTACACCAAGCCGTACGACCAGCTCGACCTCAACGTGGCCTACAACATCACCCCGGACTGGACGGTCACCGCCTCGGTACTGAATGCCACCAAGTCCGAGCTTCAGAGCTACATCGGCGATGACAGCCAGGCCCGCCTGCTGTCCAACATCTATGCCGGCCGCCAGCTGTACTTCGGCGTGAACTGGAAGTTCTAAGCCCCACCCGCCCCCGCCTTCGGGCGGGGTAACGGTCCTCCACGGCAGCTGCGCTTTCACAGGCGGCTGCCGTTTTTTTAACTGCAGCTGTTCTTTAACGGGGACGGGGGTAGTTAATCGTGGTTGTGCGTCACGGATTAACTACCCCCGTCCCCGTTATCCAGGGCTGCGCGCAGTGCGTTGACCTGCGCCACGTCGGTGGCGGTCCAGTCCGGTGACAGCCCGGTCAACGCGGGATTGTGGTGACGCATCGCCGAGGGCTGCGTCGTCTTCGCAGAGGCGTGAAGTTCGACGCACCCACTGCGTTCGGCGACCTCCACGGCATTGGCCGCGGTGATTCCCGCGCCGGCCATCAGCGAAATCCGATCGCATGCCTGGGCCACCAGTGCGGCCAGAACATCGGCACCGGCCAGTGCACTGGCCTGCCCGCCCGAGCTCAGGATGCGCTGGCAGCCCAGCGTCACGACCTGCTCCAGTGCCGCTGGCAGATCACGCGCCGCATCGAAGGCGCGGTGGAAGGTGATGCCGAGTGGGCCTGCTGCGGACACCAGTTCCCGGCACAACGCCATGTCGATGCCACCGTCGGCATCCAGCGCGCCGATCACCACGCCCTCGCAGCCGAGCGCACGGCAGCACGCGATATCGCGCAGCATGATCTCGGCCTCCAGCGCGGTGTAGAGGAAATCGCCAGGCCGCGGCCGGATCAGCACGAACAGCGGAATCTGCAGGCGATCACGGGCGACCGCGATGCTGCCCTGCGACGGGGTGGTGCCGCCCTCGGCCAGGTTGTCGAACAGTTCGATCCGATCCGCGCCCCCCTGCTGGGCGGCCAACGCAGAGGCCACCGAATTGGACGCGATCTCCAGCACCCGGCGCGGCGCGCTCACGTCTGTTCGCTCGTGTACACCGAGGCGGAATCACGCAGATCGTCCTGCCGGCCCTTGTCGCAGACCGCGTAGACAAAGCCGCGGTGCAGCGCATAGGCGCCGACCTCACCGTGCTTGTTCAACGCGAGGAAGCACACCTGCAGGGTCTTGCTTGCCTCAGGGCGCTTGCGCACTACCCGGGCGATCGCCTCGCGGCAGGCCTCGGCCGGCGAGCGGCCCTGGCGCATCAGCTCGACCACCAGGAACGAGGCGGCATTGCGGATCATTTCCTCACCGACACCCGAGGCAGTGGCGGCGCCGACCTCGTTGTCCACGTACAGGCCCGCGCCGATGATCGGGCTGTCGCCGACGCGGCCGTGCATCTTCCAGGCCATGCCACTGGTGGTGCAGGCACCGGCCAGATGCCCCTGGGCATCGATGGCGAGCATGCCCAGCGTGTCGTGGTTGCTGCTGTCGCCGGGGCGGCTGCGGCGCTCGGCATTGATCTCGGGCGTGTACTGCGCGGTCTTGAGCCACTCGCGCCAGGCTTTCTCGGCTTCCGGGGTAAGCAGCTTCTTGCGTTCAAAGCCCTGTTGCACCGCGAACTGCTGCGCGCCCTCGCCCACCAGCATCACGTGCGGCGTCTGTTCCATCACCCGCCGTGCCACCGAGACCGGGTGCGCGATATCACTCAGCGCTGCCACCGAACCACAGCGGCCATCGCCGTCCATGATGCTGGCATCCAGGCTCAGCACGCCGTCGCGGTCCGGATTGCCGCAGCGCCCGACCGTGGGATTGCACAGATCACTCTCGGCCCAGCGCGCGCCGGCCTCGACCGCATCGAGCGCGGAGCCGCCGCTCGCCAGCGTTTTCCAGGCCACCTGGTTGGCGCCCACACCGAAATCCCAGGTGGACACGACGCGCGCGCCGGAGGCTGCACGTGCCTGCAACGTCGGCAGCGCGAGGGCGCCAGCGGCCAAGGCGCTGGCCTGGAGAAATCGCCTGCGGTCAGTCATGGGTAGGTCTCCAGCGAACGGACAATGAAGGAATTACACGACGATACAGCGATGCTCCGCATGCCACACCGCCGCGCCAAGAACGCCGAGCTCGCCGTGGTCCACCCGCCAGATCGGCACCTGGCGCAGCACATCGTGCATCACGCCCTTGGCCAGGAACCGCGCGCGGAAACGGCCATCGCGCAGGAAGCGGTCCACCCGCGTGGAGATGCCACCGGCCAGGTAGACCGAGCGCGCACCGAAGGTCGTGGCCAGGTCGCCGGCCAGACTGCCGAGCCAGGCGCAGAACACCTCCAGCGTCTCGACCGCCACCGCATCCACGCCCTCGTGGGCGGCCGCGATCAGCGCCTCGGTGCTGGTCCAGTGCGGTGTGACCCCACGGATGTCGCACAGGCAGGGATACAGGTTCATCAGCCCGCCACCGGACAGCACGCGCTCGTTGTCCACGTGCTCCCAGCGCTGCAGCAGGCGCGAGAGGACCTCCAGTTCCAGCCCGTTGCACGCGTTCAACGCGGCATGGCCGGCCTCGCTGGCCAGCACCGGCCGCTCGCCGCCCTCGAAGCGCAGCGCTGCGCCAAGGCCGGTGCCCGGACCCAGCACCAGCGCCGGCCAGCGCGGTCCCGCCTCGGGATCGCCATTGAGGGCCACCATGGACGCCGGTGCCACGTGCGGAATCGCATAGGCCACCGCTTCGAAATCGTTGATCAGCGCCAGCGACGCCAGGCCGGAATCGTGACGGGTCCGGGCGACCGAGACCGGCCACGGCAGATTGGTGTTGACCAGGTGGTCACCGTCCAGCAGGCCAGCGATCGCGACCACGGCACTGTCCGGCGCTGCCGGCAGCGTGGCGATGAAAGCGGCCAGGATCGCGGCCAGACTCGGGTGCTCGGCGCAGGCATAGCGCTGCAGGCCGCTCAGCTGCGGCGCAGCGCCCGCCCGCACGGTGGCCAACGCGACGCGGGCGAACGTGCCGCCCACATCGGCCACGATCAGCGTGTCAGGGGGGGGATCCCGGTGGGCCGCGGTCCGCGCCACATCAGGTTGAGCCGGAACCGGTACCGCTGCGCTCACTCGCTTGCCTTGGTTGAATCGATTGAATCCCGGCGATTCTCAGGCATCGCCGGGGGAATGCAAAGCCGCCTGCGCCATACAGCGCCGTACTGAACCCACGGCGCCGTGATCAGGGCGTGGCGGTCTGCAGGCGGTAGCTGGTGCTGGCCGTGGCGGTCGGGCCATCCCCCTGCACCGCACGCACCTCTACCTTGTGCTCCCCCACGGCAAGATTGGTGGGCAGCGCGCCGCGCCACAGGTGCGGCGACGGCGTGGCTTCCGGCGAGCGGTCGAAACCGCGCAGGCGCTCGGCGGTATCGTCGGCGACGTTCTCCTGCAGCAGCCGCGGATCGGGCTGCTCGACACGCTTCATCGGCTGCCAGGCGCCATCGTCCACGCGGTACTCGACCAGCGAATCGGCCTGACCCATGAACACGTTGGCGTATACGCCCCAGGCCGGATACGCGCCCTGGCGCAGCACCTTCGGCGCATGCAGGGCGATCTGGTAATCATCCGGCGCACGCGCCACGTAATAGCGCAGGCCGTAGTCGCCGCCGGGCTTGACCGACAGCACCGCATAGCCGTTCGGGGTGCCATCGCTCATGGTCGCATCGGGGATGCCGTTGCTGTCCTTCACGCCCGACCAGAACGCCCCGCAGGCCGCGCCCACGTTGTACTCGTGCAGCGGCTTGCTGCCCTGCCAACCTTCGGCGGCACCGTGGTAGTAATGCTGCTGGGTGTGGCTGTGGCCGCTGAGCACCAGCACGTTCGGGAACTCCTTGAGCAGCGCGAACAGGCGCGTGCGGTCCGCATGGCGGAACGTCTCACGGCCCGGCGCCGCATCGAACAGCGGGATGTGCATGCCGAGCACGATCAGGCGATCACGCGGCAAGCCCTTGAGGTAATTGCCGAGGAAGGTGAACTGGTCCGCGCGCAGGCCGCCGACGTAGCTCGGCTTGGCCTTGGGGTCGTAGACCACATCATCGAGGAACACGAAACTCGCGCCACCCTCTTCCACCGCATAGGTATCCGGGCCGTACACGGCGCGCCAGCTGTCCAGCGAGTGCGCATCGTTGCCGGCGTCCATGTCCAGGTCATGGTTGCCCGGCACGTGGAACCACGGCACCTGCAGCTGCGCGGTGACCTTGTTGATGTCCGGGTACAGGCTCAGGTCGTCATTGACGATGTCGCCCAGGGTGGTTCCCAGCCGCGCCGGGTGCTTGCCGATGATCGGCTCGACGATGGCGCGCTGGTAGTAGCCGATGTCCTGGCGGCTGGCGGTCTGCGAATCGGTGAACACCAGCATCTCGAAACCGTTGCGTGCCGCATCGGTGCCCTTGGCCGGTTCCAGCGCGAAATCCCAGTTGCGGGTGGTGCCGCCGGTGGCGCGGATGCCGTCGTACTTCAGCTTCGGCGACCCCTGCGGCGCGTAGTGGCGCCAGTAGGAAGGCAGTCCATTGGCCGCCGCCGGGAAGCGGTACTCGTCCGGCTTGATCACGAACACGGTCTGGCCCTCGCGCACCGGCAGGCTGTAGCTGCCATCGGCGGCGGTGCGCACGATCGTTTCGCCGTTGGAGACCTGCACACCGGCCAGGCCGGGATCGGTCGGGCCGCGCCCTGGCTTGCCATCGCGCTCCTGATACACCTTGCCGGTGACGGTCGTTTCAGCAGCCCAGGCAGGCGAAGTCATCAACAGCAGGCAAGCCAGCCAGGCGGCAGTACGGGTCATCGGGGGCGGTCCGGTCGGGGGTGGGGAATTGTAGAGCCGCACATCATCGCCTGCACCGCGTTTCACCGACGTTAAACGATGTGCAGCCCTGCCCTACCCGGCGTGGCGCGCCGCCAGCACCGCGACCGCAGCATCCAGCGAGAGCCCACGCGCACGCAGCAGCACGGTCAGATGGAACAGCAGATCGGCCGACTCGCCCAGCAGCGCCTCATCGCCCTGCACCACGCCAGCCAGCGCGGTCTCCACCCCTTCCTCGCCCACTTTCTGTGCGATGCGCCGGATGTCGCCCTCGAACAGCGTCGTGGTGTAGCTGCCGGCCGGGCGCTGCTGCTCGCGCTCGCGCACTACGGTATCCAGCCGGCCCAGGAAGTTGCCGGGTGCCTGCGGGAAGCAACTCTCGCTGCCGGTGTGGCAGGTCGGTCCGGCCGGGCGCGCACTTACCAGCAAGGTGTCGTTGTCGCAGTCGATCCGCACGGCGGTCACCGCCAGCACGTTGCCGGAGGATTCGCCCTTGGTCCACAGCCGCTGCTTGCTGCGGCTGAAGAAGGTCATGTGGCCCGTGGCCAGGGTCTGCTCAAGCGACGCCGCATTGGCATAGCCCAGCATCAGCACGCGCAACGTGTCGGTGTCCTGCACCACCACCGGCAACAGGCCATCGCCCTTGCCCCAGTCCAGCTGCGCCAGCGCCTCGCGCGACGGCTGCACGTCAATGGAACTCACCTCAATAGACATCTCGAACCTCGATCTGCTGCTCGCGCAGGAACTGCTTGAGCGCGGGAATGGCAATGGCGCCACTGTGGAACACGCTGGCGGCCAGCGCACCGTCAACGTCGGCCTGGTCGAACACATCGGCAAAGTGCTGCATCTCGCCCGCACCACCGGAGGCGATCAGCGGCACCTGGCACAGCGCACGCGCCTGGCGCAGCTGGGCCACGTCGTAGCCGCGGCGCACGCCATCGCTGTCCATGCAGTTGAGCACGATCTCACCGGCACCCCGGCGCTGCGCCTCCACCACCCAGTCCAGCGTGCGTACCGCCACTGCCTGGGTCTTGTCCGGATCGCCGCTGAAGCGGCGCACCCGCCATTCGCCGTCCGCCTCGCGCACCGAATCGATACCGACCACCACGCACTGGACGCCGAAGGCATCGGCAAGTTCTTCAATCAGCTCGGGCCGACCCAAGGCCGGCGAGTTGATCGAGATTTTGTCGGCACCGGCATGCAGCACGCGGCGCGCGGTCTCCACATCACTGATCCCGCCGGCCACGCAGAACGGAATGTCGATCAGGCGCGCGATGCGCTCGATCCAGGCCACGTCCACCGCGCGCCCTTCCGGGCTGGCGCCGATGTCGTAGAACACGAGTTCATCCGCGCCTTGGTCGCGGTAGCGCATCGCCAGTTCGGCGATATCGCCCATGTCCACGTGATCGCGGAAGCGCACGCCCTTGACCACGCGGCCATCGCGCACATCCAGGCACGGAATCAGGCGGCGGCTCAGCATCCCAGCGCTCCTTCCAGGGTCATGCGCCCTTCCAGCAATGCCTTGCCGAGGATCGCCCCGCCGCAGCCGACCGCCTTGGCCTGCGCGACATCGTCGGCATCACGCACGCCGCCAGAGGCCTGCACCGCCACGCCGGGAAGCCGTGCGGCCAGATGCTGGTAGAGAGCGATGTTGGGCCCGGACAGCATGCCGTCGCGCGCGATATCCGTGCACAGCAGGTGCTGCATGCCGGCCTCGGCGTAGCGCTGGGCCAACACATCCAGCGTGTCCTCGGCGGTCTCGGTCCAGCCATGCACGGGCAACAGCCAGCGGCCATCCTCGGCCTGGCGCGCGTCGAGGGCGATAGTCAGCCGTTCCGGACCGAACTCGCGCAGCCAGCCGATCACGGTGTCGGGCTCGCGGACCGATACCGAGCCCACCACCACGCGGGTGGCACCGGCATCGAGGATGCGCGCGACGTCATCGCGCGAGCGCACACCGCCGCCGGTCTGCACCTTCAGGCCGGTCTGCGATGCGATCGAGGCCAGCAGCGGTGCCAGCGTGTAACCACCGGCGCGGGCCGCATCCAGATCCACCAGGTGCATCCAGCTTGCGCCCGCCGCAGCAAATGCCTGCGCGCGCGGCAGCGGGTCATCGCCGTAGGTGGTCTGCTGCGCGTAGTCGCCCTGCAGCAGCCGCACCACGCGGCCTTCGCGGATATCCAGGGCGGGATAGACGATGAAACTCATGTCGGTTCGTTCTCGATGAAATTGCGCAGGATGCGCGCGCCGGTATCGGCCGAGCGCTCCGGGTGGAACTGGGCGCCACTGTGCCGGCCGCGCTGCACGACGGCCGCGAACAGCCCGCCGTGATCGCAGGCCGCGACCGTGTCTTCGCCCAGGGGCGCGGCATAACTGTGCACGAAGTACGCACTGGCCCGGTCCGGCACGCCCGCCAGCAACGGCGACGCGCGCAGGGGCAGCAGCCGGTTCCAGCCCATGTGCGGCACACGGATGCCGGTGGCAGGACGCAGGTGGCGCACGACCCCGGGCAACAGGCCCAGGCATTCGACGTTTCCTTCCTCGGAGCCGTCGAACAGCAGCTGCATGCCCAGGCAGATGCCGAGCAGCGGCACCTGCAACTCGCGCAGTGGCTGCACCAGACCCTGCGCATGCAGACGCGCCATGCCGTGCGGGGCCGCACCGACGCCGGGCAGGATCACCCGCGACACGCCCTCCAGACCCTGCGCATCGCGCACCAGCCGCACCTGCACGCCCAGCCGTTCCAGCGCATAGCGGACCGAGCCGAGGTTGGCGCCGCCTGCATCGATCAGCGCAACCTCGGTCACAGCGCCCCCTTGGTGCTTGGCAGTGCGGTGCCCTGCCGCGGCAAGGCCTGGCGCAGCGCGCGCGCCAGCGCCTTGAAGCAGGCCTCGACCTTGTGGTGGTCGTTGTCGCCGCGCACGCTCAGGTGCAGATTCAACCCGGCCGCATCGCACAGCGAGCGGAAGAAGTGCGGCACCAGCTCGGTCGGCATGTCGCCCACACGCTCGCGCTTGAACTCGCCTTCGAACACGAAATACGGGCGGCCACTGAAATCCAGCGCGGCACTGGCCAACGTCTCGTCCATCGGCAGGGTGAAGCCATAACGGCCGATCCCACGCTTGTCGCCGAGTGCCTCACGCAGGGCCTGGCCCAGCGCCAGCCCGGTGTCTTCAATGGTGTGGTGCTCATCGATGTGCAGGTCGCCCTCGGCCTGCACGCTCAGCGCGAAGCCGCCGTGCTTGCCGATCTGCTCCAGCATGTGATCGAAGAACGGCAGCCCGGTGTGGGTCTGCGGCTCGGCGGTGCGATCCAGATCGACGTCAACCCGGATCTTCGTTTCCTTGGTATTGCGCTGCACGGTGGCCCGGCGCGGCGCATCGGCCAGCTCATGGGCGATCGAGGTCCAGTCCCAGTCGCCGCCGAACTGCTCGGTGCGCAGCTGGAAGCCACGGATCTTCATGTTCTCCGCGAACTGGATATCGGTCAGGCGGTCACCCACCATCGCCGAGCGCGACCAGTCGATGCTGCGGTCCTGCAGATACGGCAGCATCAGGCCGATACCCGGCTTGCGGGTCGGTGCGTTGTCCTGCGGCCAGGTGCCGTCGATCAGTACGTCACGGAAGGTGATGCCCTGGCTGGCGAAGATCTGCAGCATCAGGTCGTTGGGGCCATCGAAGCTGGCCTGCGGATAGCCTTCGCTGCCCAGGCCATCCTGGTTGCTGACGATCACGAACTGATAGCCCGCATCGCGCAGCTTGAGCATCGCCGGGATCACATCGCGCACGAAGCGCAGCTTCTCGTAGGCGTCGATCTGGAAATCGGCGGGCTCTTCGATCAGGGTGCCGTCGCGGTCGACGAACAGAATCGGGGTCATGCGGCAGCCCTCCGGGCCATCAGGGCGGCGAGTACACGTTCGTTCTGTTCCGGGCTGCCGATAGTAATGCGAAGCGCATCGCCCAACTGCGGCGCGGCACGCTGGTCACGCACCACCACACCGGCGGCGAGCAGTGCATCGAACGCGCCTTGTGCGTCGGCAAAGCGGGCCAGCAGGTAGTTGCCCTGCGAGGGATAGACACGCACTACGCCGGGAAGCGCGGCCAGGCCGGACTGCAGGCGGGTACGTTCAACCTTGATCTGCGCGATGCGCTGGGTGGTGATGGCCAGGCTCTCGGCGCCGAGGCCGGCCAGCGCCAGCTCGGCACAGGGTGCCGGCACCGGGTACGGCGCCTGGCAGCGGCGCAGCACCTGGATCAGCGCGGCATCGGCGATCAGGCTGCCAATGCGGGCGGCCGCCAGCGCATGCGCCTTGGACAGCGTGCGCAGCACGGCGATGTTCTCGTAACGGCTCAACAGCGTGGTCGCGGACGGCTGCTCGGCGTACTCACCGTAGGCCTCATCCACCACTACCAGCGCCCTGCCCTGCAGCGCGTTGGCCACCCGCTCGATCTCGCCCAACGGGATCACGCTGCCCGCGGGATTGGACGGCGAGCACAGGAACACCAGCGTGGCGTTACCACCCAGCGCCGCGGCAATCACGGCATCGATATCGGCGACCAGCGCATCGCCCTGATCGACCAGCGGCACCTCGATCAGCAGCGCGTTCTGCAGGCGGGCGCAGACGGCATACATGCCGAACACCGGTGGCGTGGTCACCACCGCATCGCGGCCCGGCTCGCACAGCGCGCGCACCAGCAGATCGATGGCCTCGTCGCTGCCACGGCCGATCAGCAGCTGTTCGGCGGAGCAGCCGTACAGCTCGGCAAGCCGATCGCGCAGTGCTGCCGGCTGCGGGTCGGGATAGCGGCGCGCGCCACCCGCGGCGTCGGCGGGGTTGGCCCACGCCGATTCATTCGCGTTGAGCCAGACATCCCCGACCAGCGCACTGCTGCGCGCCGAGGAATAGCCGGCAAACGCCCGCAGGTCTGCACGCACCAAAGAGAGGAGGGAGGCAGTGCTCATGCGGCGGCCTCCATGCGCAGGGTCACCGCGTTCTCGTGGGCATCCAGGCCTTCGGCGCGTGCCAGCACACGGGCACACTCGCCAATCGCCGCGATGCCGGCGGCCGTGGCCGACTGCACGCTGATCAGGTTCTGGAAGCTGGCCACGCTGACGCCGCTGTAGGCGCGTGCGGCACCGGCGGTCGGCAGCACGTGGTTGGTGCCACTGCAGTAATCGCCCAGCGCTTCGGGGGTGTAGTCGCCGAGGAACACCGAACCGGCCGCCTCCACCTTGTCCAACCAGGCGCGCGGCTCGCGCAGCGCCAGGATCAAGTGCTCCGGGGCATACCGGTTGCTGATCGCGAAGGCGTCATCCAGCGAATCGACCAGGATCAAGCGCGAGGACGCCAGCGCCTGCGCCGCGATTTCCGCACGCGACAACTGCGCCAGCTGCGCTTCAACCGCCGCCTCGACCCGGTCCACCATCGCCGCGTCGTCGGTCAGCAGCAGTACCTGCGAATCCGGGCCGTGCTCGGCCTGCGAGAGCAGATCGGCGGCGACGAACGCCGGCGTGGCACCCGCATCGGCAATCACCAGCACTTCGGACGGCCCGGCCGGCATGTCAATGGCCGCGGCACCGTCCTGGGCAACCTGCTGCTTGGCTTCGGTCACGTAACTATTGCCCGGGCCATACAGCTTGTCGCAGGCCGGCACGCTGTCAGTGCCATACGCCATCGCAGCGATGGCCTGCGCGCCGCCCAGCTTGAACACGCGGTGCACGCCCGTAAGGCGCGCGGCCACCAGCACCGCAGGATCGGCACTGCCGTCCTTGCGCGGCGGCGTGCACAACACGACTTCACGACAGCTGGCCAGCTGTGCGGGCACGCCCAGCATCAACGCGGTGGACGGCAACGGCGCGCTGCCAGCCGGCACATACAGACCCACCCGACCGATCGGGCGCACCACGCGCTCGCAACGCACGCCGGGCGCGGTCTCGACCGCATAGCCCTGGCTCATGCCGGCCTGGTGGAAGGTACGGATACGTGCGGCGGCATCGATCATCGCTTGGCGCAGTTCGGCCGAGACGGCCTGCTCGGCGGCGGCAAACTCCGCCTCGCTGACCTCGAAGGTCTCCGGTGCCACCCCGTCGAAGCGCAGGGTGATCTCGCGCAGTGCGGCATCACCGCCCTGGCGCACCGCCGCGATCAACGCGGCAACGGACTCACGGGTACGCGCCGCCACGGCCTGGACCGGGCGCTGCAGCGCCTGCGCCTGGGCGCCGGCATCCAATTGGGACCACGTCAAACGATTCATGCCAGCGACCGCTCCACACTCAATACCATCAACCCCTGCGCGCCCGCGCGCTCCAGGTCCTCCAACCGCTGCCAGGTCAACGCACCGTGGCACATGGTCTGCAAACGCAGGTGGCCGCCGTCATCGGGCAACTGCACCAGCGGATCGGCGTCGGGCAGCAGGCGGGTCAACTCGGAGACGCGGTCCAGCGCGGCGCGGAACATCAGCAGCTTGCTGTCCTGCACCTTCACCACACCATCGAGACGACGCAGCAGCATCGCCATCAGGCCGGCGCGGGCGTCATCGGGCGTGCGGACCGGGCCGGCCAGCACCGCTTCGCTCTCCAGCAGGGTTTCGACCGGCTTGAGCTGGTTGGCGGCCAAGGTGGCGCCGCTGGAAACCAGATCGCAGATCAGATCGGCGGTGCCCAGGCGCGGGGCGATTTCGACCGAGCCGGACAGTTCGACCACCTGGGCATCCACGCCGCGCGCGGCCAGCCAGTCGGCCAGGATCGCGGGGTAGCTGGTGGCGATGCGCTTGCCGGCCAACTGCTCCACGCCCGTCCATTCCCACTCCTCCGGCACCGCCAGCATCAAGCGGCACTGGCCG
Organism: Stenotrophomonas sp. AGC87; assembly: GCF_057333975.1. NCBI lineage: Bacteria > Pseudomonadati > Pseudomonadota > Gammaproteobacteria > Lysobacterales > Lysobacteraceae > Stenotrophomonas > Stenotrophomonas sp. AGC87. Next base: position 192,376 of record NZ_JBHFHW010000042.1, on the reverse strand, counting down.
AAGTTGAGCCCGCGCAGCGCCTGGTAGGCATCCGGCAGGCCGATCCGGCGGCGGGCGGCGCCCTGCTCGTCGAGCTCGTTGCGGCCGACGATGCCGAAGTCGCACACGCCATCGGCGATCAGGCCGGGGATATCGTCGTCGCGGACCAGCAGCAGATCCACCGGCAGCGATTCGCCATAGCAGAACAGCTTGTCCCGGCTCTGCCGCCAGCTCAGCCCGCAGGCGGTCAGCAGGCTGCGGGCGGGCTCGGCCAGCCGCCCGTTCTTCTGGATGGCGATACGCAGCCGGTCACGTGCCGGGGCGGTCTGGGTTGCACTCATGGGGGAGGTCTCTACTCGGATTCGGGGGAGGTCGGCGTGGCGGCGATGGCGGCGGCGTAACCGCCGTGGCCGTGGTCCAGCGAGCGCGCCACGCGCCCGGTGGTGGTCACGCTGACCCCGGTCAGCTCATGGATCTCGCGATACGGCACGCTCTGCTGCAGCAGCGGCACGACCTTCCAGCGGTCGGACAGCGCTTCCAGCTCGGCGGGGGTGCACAGATCGCGCAGGAACGCGGTCACCGCGTCCGGATCGGACAGGGCAGCAAAGGCGCGCGCCAGCGAGGCCAGATCGGCCTGGGCGTCTTTTTCGTGGGGGGCGGGACGTAGTTTCATCGTATCAATGTAATAGCGTGCTATTACATTAGCGCAAATGACGGCGGGCGGTCAAACCGCCGTCGCAGGCGGAATGGGCCGGTTCAGGGTCTGGAAACGAACAACGCCCGCGTTGGCGGGCGTTGTATGACTTACGGGTAGTTCGTGCCGACCAACGGTCGGCACTACCGGCAGCGGACCTCGGCACGCAGGCCACCGCTGCGCAGGCATTCGCCGAGCAGGCTGCCCTGGCGACTGGGGAGTGACTCCACGGCCTCCAGGGGTCCGGCACCGCCGGGACACCGGTTCCCGGCCAGCTCGCGCAGGTCGTGCTCAAGCTGTTCCCGATCAATCACATGGCAGCGATCGACCGAGAGCTGGTAGTGCCCCGGGCCGATCCGCTGGCTGCGCAGCGCCGGATCACTCTGGCAGGCGGCGAGCAGGAGCACCATCAGCGCTCCTGCCCCGACCCGCTTCATGCCATCGCCTTGGCCTGCTCCAGCTCGACCTGCAGCGCGCTGGCCAGCTCATCGCGGGCGACCTCGAACTGCTGCTCGCGCAGCAGATCCTTGACCGCCACCACGCCACGCGCCAGCTCATCTTCACCGGCCAGCACGACGAAACGGATGCCGGCCTTGGCCGCGTACTGGAACTGCTTGCCGATCTTCTTCGGCTCCATCTGCACTTCGGCGTTGATGCCGCCCACGCGCAGGCGACGGGCGATATCCAGCGACTCGGGCAGGCCGTTGTCATCCATCAAGGCCACCAGCGCATGCACGCTGCTGTCCTCGATACCGGCGATCAGACCCGCTTCGCGCAGCTGCCAGAACAGGCGGGTCAGGCCGATGGAGATGCCCACGCCCGGCAGCTTGGACTTGCTGTAGTGGCTGGCCAGGTCTTCGTAACGGCCGCCCGAGCAGATCGAGCCGATCTGCGGGTGGTCGGTCAGCGTGGTCTCGTAGACGGTGCCGGTGTAGTAATCCAGGCCGCGTGCGATCGAGAAATTCAGGCAGTACGCGGTTTCCGGCACGCCCAGTGCCTTGACCAGCTGCAGCACTTCGCGCAGCTCGGCCACGCCCAGCTTCAGCGTCTCGCTGGCGGTGCCGTCGGCCAGCAGCGCGTCCAGCTGCGCCAGTGCATCGGCATGGCTGCTCGAACGCACGGCCACGAAGGCCAGGATGCGCTCGACCTGCTCGGCCGGAATCGCAAAACCCTCGCCCACCAGCGTCTCGCGTACGTAATCGGCGCCGCGCTTGTCCAGCTTGTCCACTTCGCGCAGCACGGCCAGCTGGCGCTCGCCATCGGCCACGCCCAGGCTTTCGAAGAACCCACGCATCAGCTTGCGGTTGTTGAGCTGCACCGAGAAATCACCGATGCGCAGTTCGGCGAACACCGCGTGGATGACCGCCAGCACTTCGGCGTCATAGCGGGTGCTCAGCGCGTCCTTGCCGATCACATCGATATCGCACTGGTAGAACTCGCGGAAACGGCCGCGCTGGGCACGCTCACCGCGGTACACGCGCTGCATCTGGTAACGGCGGAACGGGAAGGTCAGGTCGTGTTCGTGCTCGGCGACGTAGCGCGCCAGTGGCACGGTCAGATCGAAGCGCAGGGCCAGCTCGGGCAGCGCCTTCTCTTCGGCTTCGGCGGCATTGGCCAGCGCGCCGGTGGACTGCACGAAATACACCTGGCGCTCGGTCTCGCCACCGGATTTGGTCAGCAGCACATCGGACAACTCGAACACCGGGGTTTCCACCGGCAGGAACCCGAACCGCTCGTAGTTGCGGCGGATGACGTCCAGCATGCGCTGGAACGCGATCTGCTCACGCGGCAGCAATTCCATGATGCCGGGCGGCGTACGGGGCTTGATCACTTGCGGGACTCCTGCGGAAACGGGGGGATGAGCGAGCGGCATATTCTAGCCGCTGCCAGCGCAACGAGCCGCATCCGGGCATCGGGACCGGGCCAATGGCGGCATGACGTATCATAGGCAGGTCCCGCTTGCTGACCTGACATGACCCGGCCCCACTCCGGTACCGCGCTTTCCGCTGTTGAAGACCCCACCGCCCCCGGTTGCTCGCCCCTGCGCGACTGCCTGCATTGCTCGGTACGGCACCTGGCGGTCTGCTCGGCGCTGTCGCCGGATGAAGTGCAGGCGCTGGAACGCGTCACCGTGTCCCAGGCACTGCCGCTGGGGTCCACCCTGGCCCGCGCCGGTGAGCCGCGCCAACATGTCTATACGATTACCGCCGGTGCGCTGCGCCTGGTCCGCACGCTGGCCGATGGCCGCCGCCAGATCAGCGGCTTCGTGCTGCCCGGCGATTTCCTGGGCCTGAGCGGCAGCGATCACCACCGCTATGACATCGAGGCCATCGCCGACAGCCGGGTCTGCCGTGTGGCCCTGCCGCAGATGAAGGACCTGCGCTCGCGCTTCCCGCATCTGGAGCGCAAGCTGCTGCAGCGCGCCTGCCAGGAGCTGGATGCCGCGCAGGATGCCGCGATGGCGCTGGGCCGGCTGCAGCCGGCCGAGAAGGTCGCCGATTTCCTGCTGCGGCTGGCCGCGCGCGAAGCGCTGCTCGGTGAGCCGGTGCTGCGCGTGACCCTGCCGATGGGCCGTGGTGACATCGCCGATCATCTCGGCCTGACCATGGAAACCGTCAGCCGCACCTTCACCAAGCTGCGCCAGCAGGGCCTGATCGCCCTGCCCCATCTGAACACCGTCGAGATCCTGGACGAAGCCGGCCTGCAGAAGCTCTCGGCCGACGAGTCGTACTGACCCCGATTACCGGCGCAACAGCACCTCACGCAGCGCCCCATACGCCGGTGCACAGGCTTCGGCCTGCGCGGGCCGCTCCAGCAGCGCGGCCAAGGCCGGCGGCACCTCCAGCGCCTGCCCGATCAACGGCTCCACCACCGACTCGAACTTGGCCGGGTGCGCGGTCGCCGCGACTGCCCAGTGCCCCTGTGCGCCCGCGGCCCGCAGGTGCTCCAGGCGCGCCACCGCCGTCGCCGTATGCGGGCAGAACACCTCGCCATGCAGATCATGGCGCCGCTTGATCAGTTCGCGGATGGCCGCGTCATCCACCGCTTCGGCAGTGAACGCGCCCCGCAGTGCCGCGTCATCGTCGTTGTAGAGCCAGCGCAGCCGCTCGAAATTACTCGGTGCCCCCACGTCCATGGCATTGGCGATCGTCGCCACGCTGGTCTGTGCCTGGTAGGCCTCGCCATGGAAATAGCGCGGCAACACATCATTGGCATTGGTCGCCAGCGCGATCTGCCCCAGCGGCAGGCCCATCGCCCGCGCCAGGATGGCCGCCATCGCATTGCCCAGGTTGCCAGTCGGAATCACCAGGTTGAGCACGTGGCCGGTCTGCGCCTGATGCACCAGGGCAGCGTGGGCGTAATAGCTCATCTGCGGCAGCCAGCGGCCCAGGCTGATGCTGTTGGCCGAGCTCAACGGCACCGCGTCCTGCAGCTCGCGATCGCCCAGCGCCTGTTTCACCATCGCCTGGCAATCATCGAACGATCCGGCGACCCGCAGCGTGTGGATGTTGTCGCCGAAGCACCCCAGCTGATGCGCCTGACGCGGCGAGACGCGGCCATCCGGGTACAGCACCACCACCCGGATTCCCGGCTGCCGATGAAAGGCTGCGGCGACGGCCGCCCCGGTATCGCCCGAGGTCGCCACCACGATCGTCAGTGGTCGCTCGCGGCCCTGCTGCAGGCGCGCCAGACACGCCGCGAGGAAGCGCGCACCGAAGTCCTTGAACGCCGCCGTCGGCCCGTGGAACAGTTCCAGCACATGGTCATCGGCGGTCGCCAGGGGGCGCAGTGGTGCATCGAAGTTGAAGGCCTGCTCGCACAATTCGGGCAGCGCTCTCTCCAGGGCATCGTCATGGAAATACGGGGCCAGCACCGCCGCGGCGGTCTGTGCGAAGGAACCCTGCGCTGACCAGCTCTGCAGTTGTGGGCGGTGTTCGGGAACGTACAGACCACCGTCCGGGGCAAGGCCGGCGGCGAGCGCCTGGCTGAGCGAGGCGGCGGGCGCAGCGTGACGCGTGGAAACGAACTTCATCGGACATCCCAAAGTAGAAAGAGTGAACGCGTCACAGCAAGCGCGCGGCAGGGGCATTCAAGGGCGACACCCAGGCCTGGCTGTCGAAGCCCGCGTCCGCGAACGCCTGCTGGACCGCCGCCTGCGAGGCAAACGCGGCATCCCGCTGCTCGAACCAGGCAAACACGCTGGGCCCCGCACCGGAGATGCTGGCGCCCATCGCCCCGCCCGCCAGCGCCGCGTCGCGCGCGGCGGCAAACCCGGCGATCAGACCGGCACGGCGCGGCTCGACCAGCACATCACGCAGGCCGGCACGGATCAACGCGGCATCGCCGGTGTAGCAGCCACTGAGCACCAGCGCCAGATTCGCGCTTTGCGCGACGAACTCGCCCAACGCGTAATGCCCCTGCAGCGCGGCGCGCGCACGGCGCGTCTCCAGCACAGCATCCGGATGCACCAGCAGGCTGTGCCAGGCCGCGGGCACCGGCACCGGCACCAACCGGTCCGCCGTGCTCAGTACCAGCCCGCCCAGCAGCATCGGCCCGAGGTTGTCGCCATGGCGGCCACCGCTGGCCACCGCCTCACCGGTCAACGCGAATGGATACAGCGCCTCGCGCGACAACGGCTGCGGCAACAGCGCATTGGCCGCGACCAAAGCGGCCACGCACGACGCGGCCGAACCGCCCATGCCCGAGCCCAGCGCGATGCCCTTGTCGATCTCCACCTCGAAGCCGAACGGCAGATCCAGCGCGGCACGCAGCGCGATCAACGCGGCGCCGGCGGTGTTGTCTTCGGCCCCCAGCGGCAGGTCCACCGTGGTGCCACGGATCGCGTGGATGCGTACCTCGGGCTCGTCGATCCGCCGCACCGTGACCGTATCGCCAACGCCTTCGATCGCATGGCCGAGAATATCGAACCCTACCCCCACGTTGCCGACCGAGGCCGGTGCGAATGCGCGTGCTTCCGTCATGCGGCCCTCACTCACAAGCGTGCTCCTTCGCCCACCGCCACGCGCAGCACATCGGCGAACACGCCGGCGGCGGTCACCTCCGGCCCGGCGCCAGGCCCCTGCACCACCAGCGGGTTATCGCAGTAGCGGCGCGTGGTGAACTGCACCACGTTGTCGGTCAAGCGCAGGTTCGCGAAGGCGTGCCCGGCCGGCAGCGCGACCAGGCCCACTTCAGCGCCGTCCGGCGTGAGGCGCGCCACATAGCGCAGCACGGCACCGTCCGCGCTGGCGGCCGCCAGGCGCTCGGCGAACACCGCATCGATCTGCGGCAGGCCCGCCATGAAGTCGTCCACGCTGGCCTGGCGCAGTGCTTCGGGCACCAGGCTTTCCACGCGCACCTGTTCCAGGCTGAGCTCACGGCCCGCCTCACGCGCCAGGATCACCAGCTTGCGCGCAACATCCACGCCAGAGAGATCATCGCGCGGGTCCGGCTCGGTATAGCCCATGCCACGCGCCTGGCTGACCAGCTCGGAGAACGGCACCTGACCGTCGTACTTGTTGAACAGCCACGCCAGCGTGCCAGAGAAGACGCCATCGATCGCCAGCACCTCATCGCCGGTATCGACCAGGTCGCGCAGCGTGGTGATAACCGGCAGGCCCGCACCGACCGTCGCTTCGTAACGGAAGCGCGCACCACTGCCAGCGGCTGCCTCGCGGATCGCGTGATAGCGCTCCAGCGGACCGGCACCGGCCTGTTTGTTCGGGGTGACCACATGGATGCCCGCGGCCAGCCAGCCGGCATAGCGGTCGGCCACGTCGGCGCTGCCACTGCAATCGATGATCAGCGCGTGCGGCAGATGGGCGGAGAGCAGATGTTCGGTGAATGCCTCCAGATCACTCGGCTGCGCCGGGCCGGACAGCGCCGCGCGCCAGTCACCTTTCAGGCCGCGCTCGTCCAGCACCATGCGGCTGCGCGAGGCGACCGCGCGCAGGCGCAGATCCACATTGGCGCGGCCGAGCAGCTGTACCTGGGCCGCCTGCAGCTGATCCAGCAGCGCCGCGCCCACATTGCCGGGGCCGATCACGCCGACCGAGAACGTCTGCGGCGACAGCCAGAAGCCGGCATGCGCCGCGCGCAGCGCCTTGGTCGCATGGCGGCTGTCCACCGCCACCGAGATATTGCGCTCCGAGGAACCCTGCGCGATCGCCAGGATGTTCACCTGCGCGCGGCCCAGCGACTCGAACAGACGCGCGGCCACGCCGGGCTGGCCGGCCATGCCATCGCCCACCGCCGCCAGCACGCTCACGTTGTCGGTCAACTGCACGCGCTGCACCTGGCCCAGGCTCAACTCATGCGCGAACGCCTGCAGCAGCGATTCGCGCGCGCGCACCGCCTCGGCCTGCTTCACCACGCAGCAGATCGAATGCTCGGACGAGCCCTGCGAGATCATCACCACCGACACATGCGCATTGCGCAGCGCTGCGAACACCCGCTCGGCCGTGCCGGGCACACCGATCAGGCCGGTGCCTTCCAGGTTGATCACGGCCAGGTCCGGGCTCAGGGTCAGGCCCTTGATGGGCCCCGAAACGGTGCGCTCGGCGGTGATGCGCGTGCCCGGATGGTCCGGATGGAAGGTGTTGCGGATGATGATCGGCAGGCCGCGCTCGATCGCCGGCGACATCGTCTGCGGGTGCACCACTTTGGCGCCGAAATAGGCCAACTCGCAGGCTTCGTCGTAGCTCAGCGCTTCCAGCTGCACCGCCTCGGGCACCACCCGCGGGTCGGCCGAGAGCACGCCATCCACATCGGTCCAGATGTGCAGCTCATCGGCGTTGAACAACGCCGCGAAGATCGCGCCGGAGTAGTCGCTGCCGTTACGGCCCAGCGTGGTGATGCGGTCCTGGCGGTCGCGGGCGACGAAGCCGGTGGCCACGATGCGCGATTGCGGGTGTTGCAGGCGCCACTGGGCCAGCCGCTCGGCGCTGCGCACCCAGTCCACGTCCACGCCCAGTTCGCCGCGCTCGATCACCAGCACATCGCGCGCATCCAGCACCGCGCAGTCTTCGCCCAGCGTCTGCAGATACTTCCCGAGCAGTTGGGCCGAATACACCTCGCCCATGCCCTGCACGCGGTCCAGTACTTCCGTGGGTAGGCCGCCGATCACTGCCAGCGCGCCCAGCACCTCGGCCAGCTGATCGAAGCGCTGGTCCAGCCACTCCACCGTCGCCCCGGCGTGCTCGCCGAGCAAGGCCACGGCAGCACCGCGGTGGCGTGCCCGCAAGGCGTGCCACTGTTCGCGCCAGGCCGAGCCGTCTTCCGCCGCCAACGTGGCCACGCCGATCAGCGCATCGGTAACACCCTTCATCGCCGAGACCACGGTGACCTGCATCGTCTCCTCACGCGCCAGCAGCAGCTGCGCCACATGGCGATAGCGCTCGGCATCGGCCACCGAGGTGCCGCCGAACTTGTGGACCACGGTGGTCACGCCGGCCCGCGCGGCGACGGAGACGGCGGGCTGGGCGGAAGGGGGAGCGGAAGCGGCGACAGAAGACATGCTGACCTCGATGGGAGGCCCCGCGTCACATCAGGTTTGAGAGTTTCCCCCGCCACCTGATCTGGGTGCGGGGCCGTGGTTTTCGGAAATTACGCGAAGACGACGGGCCGCACCGGGCGAGTGGTGGCGGTGGTAATGATGGTGGTACCGGTCGACACGGCCTGGCCGCCCGCGGAGGCGGGAACGAGCAGGTAGGCGTGGGCGGCGGTGATGACCATGGATCAAGAAAACTACGCCGCCGCCCTGCTTGTCAAGTGCTGCGCTGCAAAAGATGGCGGCACGTAAACCGCGGCCATCGTCGGCCAACAAGTTGCGATTGTGACCATCCAGCCACGGCAAGGCCGTTCCTACCCCACATGCTCCGCCACCGCCGCGGGTGGCCGATGGGCGTGCGCGCACATCAGCACGCCCGAGACCAGGCAGACGATGGCGACCGTTTCCATCAGCGTCGGCCAGCGCTGCTGCCAGGCAAAGCCGTAAAGCAGGGCGAACAGGGTTTCGAAGACGATCATCTGCCCGGTGAGGGTCAGTGGCAGGTTGCGGCTGGCGCGGTTCCAGCAGGCATTGCCGAGCACCGAGGCGACCACCGCCACGCCCGCGCTGATCAGCCAGAAGTTCAGCCACTCGCCCGGCGGATGCACCGTCGTACTGGTCAGGAACGCACTGGGCACCAGCACCAGGGCGAGCCCACCGGTGGTGATGCCGGTCAGCAGCGACCAGTCGTGGCCGGATAAATCCGGCCGGCGCGCCAGCCATCGGCTGTTGCCGATGGAGTACACCGCCCAGGACAACAACGCCCCGACCGCGCACAGCAGCCCGAGCAACCGGCGCCCGGCCGAGCCCTGCGCGTGTTCGGCCATCAAGGCTTCATAGCCCACCAGCGCCACGCCGAGCAGGCACAGCAGCAGCGCCGGGGCCAGGCGTCGCAGTGGCACCGCGCCTTCCTCGCGCACGCCGGCCAGGGTCACCACCACCGGAATCAATCCCACGATCAGCGAGGCGGCCGCACCGCCGGCCCACTGCACCGCATTGGCCAGCAGCAGGAAGTAGACCAGGTTGCCGGCCAGGCTCAGCCACAACAGACCCCGCCACTCGGGCCAGGCCAGCCGGTCCTTGAGCTGCCGCCAGCGCGGCGCGAGCAGAACGACGGCAATCAGGCCGTAGACCAGATAACGGCCGGCCGAGAGCTGTACCGCGTTGAAGCTGTGCAGCATCGCCGGGGCCAGGAACACCACGCCCCACAGCGCGCCGGCGGCAATGCCGTTGGCGATGCCCACTCCCATCGATCGTTTCATTGCGGCTCACGCGGTATGCATTGGCCGCGCAGTGTAGAAGCCGCGCACCGCGACGTCTTGACCGAGGCTACTGCCGCCGGAAGGCCTGCGGGGTCAGCCCGGTTTCCCGGCGCAGGGCACGGGTCAGCGCACTGTGCTCGGAATAGCCGGCATCCAGTGCGATCGTGGCGATGCTGTCGCTGCTGGTGAGCAGCCGGTGCTTGGCCCAGCGTAACCGGCAGGCACTCAGCCACGCCTGGGGAGGCACCCCGAATTCCTGTACGAAGGCCGCGTGCAGGCGGCTGCCGCTGATGCCGACCAGCGCGGCCATGCGGGCCACGTTCCAGTCCGCGCCGGGGTTGGCCGAGAGCCGGGTACACAGGGCATGCAGGCGTGCCGCGCTGCCAGCGGGCGCGTACTGCTGCAGCAGGGTCGCGAGCAGACCCTCACTGCCGTGTGCGGGCGCACCGGCCAGGCGCTGGCGCACTCCCTTCGGCAGTGCCAGCCAACGCTGGCGACGCAGGTGCTCCAGGGTGTGGTCATCGATCACCCCCGCCGGGCAATCGACGATCAACATCAGATGATCGCCATCGCCGGTCTGTGCATGCCCCTCGCCGGGCGCCACGAAGGCCCCCAGCAGCACATCCAGGCGGCCGCCAAACGCATCGACCTCGACATCCAGATCGCCGCGCAGCGGCAGCACCCATTGCGCAAAGTCATGCCGGTCCACATCGGTGGACGTTCCGTAACACCGCAGGTGGCAGGCGCTGGCGTGCATGGCGATAGTCTGCGCGCTGGGTGAAGGCCGCTGCAAGCAGCGGCGAAACGCCCGCGCATCCGCGTACCATGGCAGCCGACCCGTCCAACATGGAGCGTTCACCGTGGCCTGCACCATCGTTCCCCTCAGTGACCGCCCCGACCTGCTGCCCATCCTGGCCGAGTGGTATTTCCAGGAATGGGGACGCCACGTGCCGGACCTGACCCTGCTCGATCAGCAGCAGCGGCTGGAAGTGTTCCTGCAGGACGACGAGTTGCCCCTGCTGCTGATCGCGCTGGTTGACGCGGTACCCGTCGCCGCAGCGCAGCTCAAGTTCCATGAGCGGACCGAGCGGCCCGAACGATTGCACTGGCTGGGCGGCGTTTATGTCCATCCGGCGCACCGCGGGCGCGGCCTGGCCGAGAAAGTCATCGAAGAATTGCTGGTGCGCGGTCGCGCGCTTGGCGTACGCGATCTCTACCTGCAGACCGAAGCCGATGATGGGGGCCTGTATCGCCAGCTGGGCTGGGCACCGCTGGAATCACTGCAGCATGCCGCGGGCATGCCGGTCCGGATCATGGTCCGCAGCGTGGCCGCCGATCGCGTCGACTGAACGCGCGGTTGCGGCACCTTGGTTCAAGAATGAATGCGGCGCCGGTGAACGGCGTCAGCGAAAGCGCACCGGCTGCGGTGCCGGGCGGTCGGCCAGCGAGCCGAGCGTGAATGTGTAGCCGGCCTCTTCCAGCAGTTTGCGCATGCGCAGCTCCGCACGCTTGGGATAGGCCAGCGAGGTCGGTGCGTGCAGGGCGTAGGAGGTCGATTTCCCGGGCAGCGTTTCGCGGGTCACCGAGGACTGATTGGTCTCGCACGCGTTGGCCCACAGGTCCATCAGCACCTTCGGGCCGATGGATTGATTGTTGCTGAGACGAAGCGTCAGCCAACGCATGTGTTCCATGACAAATCCAAGCGGCTCTTTGTCCCGAGTATGCACCAATTCCCCCACTACCGTTCGGCGCCGTCTGGACCTTGTCCGCCACCCCGCCTGCCGGACACAAACAAACAGCCCCGGCAGTGCCGGGGCTGTTCTGGTTACCGCGTCAGCAAGCGCCTGAAACTCAGTGTTTCATGGCGTGCTTGCGGTCGCGCATCACGGCATGGCATTCCTGCACCTGCGGCAGCAGACGCTGGACTTCCTGGCGCGCGGCCGGCGAGGTGTCGGCGTCGGTCAGGGTGTCCTTGAACGCCTTCAGCAGGCGATCTTCGGATTCTTCCAGCTCGGCCACGTAACCGTACTGCTTGTCGCCCAGGGTGGCGCGCACCTTGCCGTAGAACTGCTGCATGGAACCGACGAAGGTGCCATGGTCTGCCGGCTTGCCGCCTGCAGCTACAACGGTGGCGCTCAGCGAGCGGACGATCTCATTCTTGACACCGGCGATACGGGTGAAGAGCGCCGCCAACTCGGCATCTTCGACCTTGCCTGCGGCCTCGGTGTAGAACTCCTGGCCATCGCGGGCGATTTCGATCAGGTCGTTCAAGTTATGCGCGGTCTTCGATTCGGTATTCACTGCGATGTACTCCTGTTGGTCCGGTTTGGCCCGTGTGTTGTTGTCGGGGTGAGTCGACCTTTCCGCATCGGCCATGAAGTCGGCGTGACACTGAAATGTGAGTGTTCAGCGAGCTCAACGTACTGCGCGGCAGATGTGCACGGCGCGTCGTGGAGGCGCGAAATGCGTGTTACTTTCCTGCTCGTCTGCGCTTGATCCAGGCCAGAACTTGCCCGGCAATCGCGGTGAGCAGGATCAGCGAATTGGTCACCACGAAAACGATCGATCCAGTCGCCGCGCTGTACGCAATGAACAACACCGAGGCAGTGATCTGGCCAACGAACAACCACGTCGATACCGCCTGCGCATCCTCGGCCGTCCACTGCTTCCATATCTGCCGCCACAGCGTGGCGATCAGCACGGCGGTCGCCGCCCAGCCGAGCAGATCGATGGTTTCCATCAACGCGCCAGCAGTGACAGCGGCGCCACGTCGCTCGCCACTTCATCTGCCGCCAAGCTCACGCGCTGTTCCAGCCGGCGCAGGAAGCCACTGAAACCATGCGGTGCACGCGCGTGCCGGCGTGCGCTGGTCATCACCCGTGGGCTGGCCAGCCGCGCCACCTGCATGCCGGCGCCGTGCATGGCCTGGATCAGTGCGACGTCCTCACCGGTGGCCAGCGGCGCGAAGCCGCCGGATTGCCGATATGCCACCGCGCTGAAACCCATGTTCGCGCCATGTACGTGCGGGTGCCCATCCAGCGCATGCTCGCCCTGCAGGAACTGCTCGCGCACGGCCGGCGGGTAGTCCAACCAGTCACCGACGGCCACCACGCCACAGAAGGCATTCGCACCACACTGCAGCTGGCGCGCAAGCCAGTCCGGCGGCACCACACTGTCCGCGTCGGTACACCCGATCCAGCGGGCCCCCAGCGCCAACGCGCGCTCACTCGCCGCCGCCCGCGCGACACCCACACACCCGGCGTCCACGCTGACCACCTCCACGCCCATGCGCTGGCAGATCCATTCCGTGGCATCACGGCAGCGATCGAGCGCCACTACGATCACCACTGGCTCGCCACGCAGCGCGGGATGCAAAGCCGCCACCTGCAGCGACTGCAGGCAGGCAGCGATCAATTGTTCTTCGTTGTGCGCGGGAACGGTCACGGCAATCATCGCAGACCCTCGCGTTCGGCCACCGAGGTGGTCTCGGCCGACCAGCCTTCCAGCAGCATGTCCTCGTCGCGGTACGAGAACAGGCGTGGCAGGCTGTCATCAAACTGCGCGTGCACGAACGCGGCGCTGCAGCGCGCCTGCTCGAACGGCACGCGCCAATGGCAGGCGATCACCACGCCCTGCGGCGTGAGCGATTGAATCACCTGCGCCGCCAGTTGACGCATGTCGTCTTGTGAGAGGTAGTAACCCATTTCACCCAGCACGATCAGGTCGAACGTGCCTGATGGCCACTCTTGTGGATGACGCGCCTGCTCGATGGAAACGTGCGCGTGGCGCCGGGTCATCACTCGTGCCGCAGCGACCGCACCCTCGCTCAGGTCGGTAGCGAGCAGTTGATCGCAACGCTCGGCCAGGGCCGCGGTCAGCACCCCGTTGGAGCACCCCAGTTCCCAGCCACGGGCAAAGCGCTCGCGCGGCAGGCTGGCCAGGGTGAGCGCGCGCTTGCGCTGTTCGTACCAGCGGGTCCGGTACTGGAACGGATCCTCGTTCTCGTACAGCGCGTTGAAGTAGGCGACATCACTCATCCGATCAGTACCTCGTAGGTCCGTTCAAACCGCTGCAGCACAGCCGCAGGCAGGATGGGCTCGCACTCGAGCCCCGCCACCGCGCCGGTCTGGGTCACGAATTGCTGGATGGCATCGCGCTTGCGGTCCAGCAGGTCGCCTTCCAACGCATAGCGTGTCGCCGGCGCCCAGGCGGACGGTGCCGCCTGCGGGTCCAGCCAATGCCAGCCCCACACCGGGTATTCCTTAAACGCGGCGCCGCGCGCGGTGCAGGCCTGCACGCAGGCACGCGCGACCGCTTCATGGTCCGGGTGCCCATCGAAGCGCCACGGCGCCAGCACCAGGTCGTCCGGGCGCAGCGCGGCCGCCAACTGTTCGCCAATCCATGCCTCGCTGGCCGTCACCGCGCCATCGCCGATGTGCCAGGCGATCCGCGTTGCGCTCGCCAGGCCCAGGCAACGCAGCGCATCGTCCAGCTCAGCCGCACGGGCCACGCGCAGCCGCTCTGGCGACCACGCGGATTGATCGGGGTAGCAGGCCTCGCCGTCCGTTACCGAGATCACCGTGATGGCCAGGCCTGCCTGGTGTGCAAGCGCCATCAGGCCGCCGCAGGCCAGCACTTCATCGTCCGGGTGCGGTGACACCACCACCAGCCGCTGCGCATCGCCAAACAGCGTCGCGGCGGACGCAAGCGGCAGCGACTGCAACCACGGCGACGCTGCCCACTGTGCTTCGGTAATACCGCCGCCTTCGATCTGACGAGTCACAGCGTCCACGTACGTCCCTCGCGGTGCATCAGGTTGCCAAGATGCTGCCAGTCGCGGTCAGCGTGGCTCTGGCGGATGAAGACCGTCAGGTCTGCCCAGCGCAGCGCGTGTGCCGGGTCCATGCACATCGGCCCGGGCCCTAGCGCCCTGCCCACCCGATCCAGCGTCAGGGTGGCGGCGCGCTCCACCGCACTGCGCGCCCGCACGATCTCGCGCTGATGGGGTTGGTCGGGCTGCGCATCGATCAGCGCGGCCAGCTCGCGCAGCAGGGAGGCGCATGGCGACAGCGCCAGATCAATCTCACCGAGCAGGCCAGCCGCCGTGCCCGGCTCATCGGCACGCGCGCTGCGCAGCAGCGGCTCGGCCAAGGCACTGGCCCCGCCAAACCAACAGGCCGCGATGCCCGCGCCGCCATGCCAGAAACCTGGGCGCTGCAGATAGGCATCGGCCGCGCCGACCTCGACGGCCGGCACCTGGTCGAAACGGGCGGTCCCGCTCGGCACGCGCCCCATGCCCGTGGCCTGCCACGTCTGCGGCAGGAAACTCACGCTGGCACGGCGCACTGGTACCAGGAACAAGCGCGAGCGCCCGTCATCGCGCACCGTCACCAGCGCGTGGTCCACCCAGCCGGCGCCGGAGCACCACGGCTTGTCACCGGAGAGCGTGCCGCTGGCCCGATCGAAGCGCAGGGTCGCCGCAGGTCCTTCAGCCGCCCATACCGCACCCAGCTGATCGCGGTCCGGCATCGCGGCGCCCAGTTCTTCCAGGATCGCCTGCGCGTCGTAATGCGCTTCCAGCACCTTGGCCAAGCAAAGATCGCGCGCCGCGATATGCGCCAGCGCCTGCCAGCGCAGCAGCGTGTCTCCGCTGCCGGGGCGCGGCAATAAGGGTTGATGCTCGATCCACGTGCGGGCCTGCGCCTGCAGGTCGTCGCCATCGGTCACCGGCTGCGGTGCCGCCGGCGGTACAAGAGAAGCCACGGCATTCATGTCAGGGCGTCAGGATCACCTTGCGGCAATCCTCCTCTTTGCGGTCGAAGATCTCGTAGCCACGCACCGCGTCCTCCAGCGACAGCCGGTGGGTCACGATCACGCCCGGGTCCAGCCGGCCCTCGCCAATATGGTCGAGCAGCTCCGGCATCAACTTCTGCACGTGGGTCTGGCCCATCTTGAAAGTGAGGCCCTTGTCGAACGCATCGCCGAGCAGGAAGCCGTGAATGAAGCCGGCATACACACCGGGGATGCTCACCGTGCCCCCACGACGCGTGGCCGCGATGCACTGGCGGATCGCCACGCCGCTGCTGCCCTCCACCTTGAGCGTGGTCAGCGCCGATTCCAGCGCACTGCCCTCGGCCTCGAAGCCGACCGCTTCGATCGTGGCATCCACGCCGCGGCCGTTGGTCTGGGTGATGATGTATTCCGCCGGATCCTCCACCCGGGTGAAATCGATCGGGGTCACGCCGTAGGTCTGTTGCGCGAAGGCGAGGCGATACGGCAGGTGGTCGACCATGAAGATCGTCTCCGCCCCCAGCAGGCGGCAACACGCCGCACTCATCAGCCCGACCGGGCCGGCACCGAAGATCGCCACCGTGGAGCCCGGTTTGACGCCTGCATTGAGTGCGGCCTGGTAACCGGTCGGCAGGATGTCGGAGAGGAACAGCACCTGCTCATCAGAGAGCGCATCCGGAATGCGCAACGGCCCGACATTGGCCTTCGGCACGCGCACGAACTCCGCCTGCCCACCGGATACGCCGCCATACAGATGGCTGTAGCCGAACAAGGCCGCCGGCGGACGGATGCCCTTCTGGTTCACCGCCGCGCCCTTGCCGGTGTTGGTGGTCTCGCAGGCCGCGAACTCGGCAAGCCGGCAATGGAAGCACTCACCACACGCAATCACGAACGGAATCACCACGCGGTCGCCCGGGCGCAGATCCATCACGCCCGCGCCCACCTCCTCCACCACGCCCATGAACTCATGGCCGAGCACGTCGCCGGTATGCAGATCCGGGATCTTGCCGCGGTACAGATGCAGGTCCGAGCCGCAGATCGCCGTGGCGGTGACGCGCAGGATGATGTCGTCCGGGGCGGCCAGGGCGGGATCGGGGACGGTATCGACCCGTACATCCTTGCTGCCGTGGTAAGTCAGTGCGCGCATAGCAAACTCCGTTATCCAAGTACCTCTGTGGTACGTGGTACGGCGTGGCAGCGTCGTGACCGCACCGTGTGCGGCGTGTCTATCCGGGCGAATGCGCCGCACCGCGGAGGCTGAAGCGCATGGCGCTCCGCAGGGCATGGGGACTGAATCATTCATTCTGCGGGTGCGGCCAGCGCCGCACGCGTTGGTGGCTTACTCCACCGAGGGCGCCGAGGGCATCTCCGGATCCGGCGGCAGTTCCTGCGGGGGCGATGCGGGTGCGGGGTCGCCCTCGGGTGGGATTTCCTGCGGCGGCTCCTGCGCGGGCGGATCGCCACGGCCCGGTTCTTCCACCGGCGGCGCGGGCGGCATGGGGTCCGGGGCCGGGTCCGGCACCTGAGCGATCACATCATCGAATGGGGCCATCGTTTCACTGTCCAGTGGCATGTACATCGCGCGTGTTCCTGTTGTGGGACCGCACCCGACGCTACGCGGCGCACCGTCAACATCCAGCGAGGGCGAGAGTGACCGGCGAACGCGCCCGCTCAGTCATCGCCTTCGGCGCGGCGCTTGTTCACCGTGATCTCGCCGGAGGTTTCCAGCACCGCCAACTCGACCTGCCCGAAGCCCTCACAGCCGTTGGCGCGCATCGCCACTTCCAGATCGGCCGGGCTGACGTTGCAGCGTTTCACCTGCTCCCAGTAGATCGTGCCGTGCCGCGCCAGCACCACCGGCACGCCCTCGACGATCTCGTTGAGGCGCTTGCTGCGCGCCCCGAGAAAGCCGACGAACCAGTTCAGGCCGATCAGCGTCGCGGCCAGGATGAGCCCGCCGGGCAGTGACGTGTCCTCACCGATCAGCGAGTTCTGCACGGCCGTGCCCAGCAGCACGATCACCAGAATGTCGAACGGCGTGGACTGCCCCATCGAGCGCTTGCCGCTCATGCGGGTCAGCAGCAGGACCACCACATACACCGCAATCGCGCGGACCACAAACTCCCACCACTCCATTCCCAGCTCGAACATCTCATGCATCGCGGCAGCCTCCGTGTGGCGAGGTCTGGACGATAGGAACTCCCGGGTGAAGCCGATGGGAGCACCCGCCCTTCACGGGACCCCTGCCGCTTCGTAACAGCGGCAGGGCTAGCGTCAAGGCATCACCGCCCTACCCGTTTGCGCAGGAGACACGCCATGCAGCACGACAAAACCCCGCCCGCCTCCACCGAAGACGCCCACGCCGCGCACAACTGCCCGCCGGCGGAAGGCGCCGTCGACAAGAAACGCACGTCGGAGAACCATGACGAAGCGCTGGAAGAGACGTTTCCGGCCAGTGATCCGATTTCGCCTTTCGTTGCGGCCAAGCCGCCGAAGGACGGCGAGGACGCGAAAGATTCGGATGCAGCGCGGCTGAAGACGGAGAACCAGGGCTACAACCAGCGGGGCCACGCTAAGGATGTCAAGGCGGGTGAAGGGGAACCGGATGGCGTCCGCGAGGACGACGGAATTACCCAGCCGAACTTTGGCCAGGGTGGGACGTCTGGCAAGCAGACCCTGGATCGCTGATCAAACGAGGAAATGTGATGACTACTGCGCCGCGAGCACCGGCTACGAAAGAAGACGACCAGCAGAAGAGCCACACGCCGGACAAGCTGAGAAACGATGACGCCCGATGGAAGGACAAGGACATGCCGGAGGCGGAGCATGGGGCCAAGCCTGAGGATTATGAGCGGCCGGGGAAGGCGTAAGGCGCCTAGTAGACCTGCTAGGCGCTGCCTCATTTCGCCTGAGGTGACGGAGAATACATTCCGACAATATTTGTCCGTCCAAATAGAAACTCAGGCACGTCTTCAGACTGATGATATGGGAAACCCTGACCGTGCCAATGGGCGGCTCGCGAAAATCCGCATAATCTCAACCGCGCGCGTCAAATATCGACAGAGGGCGGCATTGAAGATGGTGACCCCGGCCCGATTCGAACGGGCGACCTTCCCCTTAGGAGGGGGGCGACCCGCCTATATGGGTCAAGGGGTTCACTTCACCTTGTGCCAAAGCTGTGCCAGAACGGGGTCGAGGACCCTCCCTTCAGCCCTGCCGATCAGCAGCTTGGGAAGCTATGAATCATCCATTTATAAACAATCACTTAGCCGCCATTTTCGCTCCGCAATCATGGCGCTGAGGGGCCCAATTTTCCCGGACCATTTTAACGTTTGGAAGCGATTGCGGAGCAGAAAAGGGGAAGCGCGGGCCGGCTCTACATCGTTGGGGACGGCTTGATGCCAACCCAAATCGATGGGCTCCACCTCCCTTCAACATCGTCCGCGAAGTGGACACCGAGGTGGGGAATGCCTGCGGCGGTCAGCGCCCGCATTAGTCTCCGCTTCTCTTCCGTCTCATCGCCCGCGACCTCGACGCCTACGGTCGAGTTAGTCATCCCACCGAAGTACTTCGGATTGAAACCGGCAGCTTGGAATGCGTTCACCAGTTCCTCCCGAAAGCGACTCGGTTCAACCTCATGCCTGTTAAAGCAAATCCATACGTCGAAAGGATCGCCTTCTTGGAGCACAGCAATCAGCTTGGCCGCCTGAGAATGCGTCAGAGTCCTATCCGCTAGCTGGGCCAGGATGTTCGCTTGCGACGCCAACCGATCAGTGAGCTGCTGCTGCTCTCGACGGTTGATCGCTCGCGTGAGGACTGGAGTCCCGGCGGCCACACAGCCCGAGATAACAGACATGACCACCAAACCCAGCGCACCAGCGATTGCAGCAGCCAGTCCAGCTGCAACACTGATCCAGAAAGCGACAGTGTCCATCGTGCGAAGGCGCTTCATAAACGACGGGTCCATGTTCATCCCTCCCTGTGGAATCTTCATTCTGAACGGGGCAGCTCTTCCTGGCTACTACCATGTCAAGGTCGCGGAAGATCAACAAAAACAACGACTAAGCCGATCACCCGCGATCATTGGTGGCCTACGGAAATCAACGACTTACCAGTGGCCTGGGGTCAGTTTGGGGTCAGTCCATCAGGCGGCCTGGTCGTCGTCCAAGGGCTGGAGCCGGTTGGCGATGCCGTCGAACCGCGAGGCCTCGGCGCGGAGCCGATCAGCGCCGCGCCGGCGAGTCGCCCTCGCCCGCCAGTCGCCGCTGTGATTGCTGTCCAGGTCGTCGGCCTGCTGCCATAGCGAAGCCGCCCTCGCGCGCGCCCAGCGCGCCTTGCCGATGCTCTTCTGATCCATGGAGCCACTGTCGCCGCCGGCGGTCGCACGCGCCGATACGGAGGCAACGCCGGCTGACTGCCATCGCTACAGCTTCGGGTTGGGGATCGCGTTCAGCCGTCTCTGTTGTTGCATCTCGGTGCGGGAGAGCTTGCGGGTCGGCTCGTCCTTCGCCAGTAGCTGCGCCACGGCATCTTTCAGCGGCACACCTTCCAGTACTCGTGCCGCGCACCACCGCTCCGCGTAACGTTTGCCCTGGGCGATGGTGGCCGCCCCCACCTCCTTGTCCTGCCACAGCTTCCTGCAGGCCAAGACGACCCGGACGCCCTTGGCACTCGGCTGCACGCAGGCGATTTGACGGTTCCCCCACCACAGCCCCCAGTGCTCGCCATGCTGCACCCAGCCCGTGGGGCGAGCGGCGGTCATAAAGCCGGTGGAGTTGCAGGGCGGGAGCATGGGCGCAGGATACGGACCGGGGTCTCAGATTCCGCGACGGCACGTCAGGGCCATGCAAAGGCGCTGGCCAAGCCAGTCACACGGCGCCAAGATCCCGCACGATCGCCTCACCCCGCTGCAGAAAGGCTGCGATGATCCGCCCGCCGGCGACGTGCCTTCCCTCTTCAGCATTCACATACTCGGCCTGCCGGCGCCCAGCGGCGAGGATCGCATCGGGATGGAAGCTATCGGGAAGATCGCGCAGTGGCTGACCTGGCGCAGCAATTCCGCCAACCAGCTCGGCTACACGGGTTGGCTGCTCAACAACTGACTTCGCGTAGGCGCTGCCGACGATCCGGCCTTGGGCCTTGGACCAACCAACTATCACGATTTCAGCCTGCAGCTGATCGAGATCCAACTTGGCTTCCCGGGCTGCCTGGACGTAGTTGGGCCACAGCTGATCCATGACAGGCCCGACCTCCCGCATGATCTGTTCAATGCTGAAAGCTTTCCGGAAGCTGGCCTCAAGACACAGTTGATAGATGCGGAGGAAGAACTGCCCGGATCCCCGCCCAGCAACGACGATGTTGTGCTGGGGGATCAGCAGCAGCTTGGCACCCTCTGAGACCTCCCCGCTTACCGCGTCTTGAGCAAGGGTATCGACGGCCACGAACGCTCGCTCCGGCGTCATCAGGACATTGAGGATGCTCATGGGTGGCCGTAAGGACTAGGTCTCGCAACTATCGCCTGCGGCCGGCAGAACTGTCCAACTGGGCTGGCGAGATCAGGCCGTGTGGAGGCGGTCGGAGGCTCGTTCGACATGGGCACGGGCCAAGCACATGCCCGGCACCGACCAGCGGCCTTCATCATCGCGTTCCACGTCCCACTGCGGGCCGGCCAGCGTCTCATCCAGCCGATGAGGCCTTCGCGTCGTGCGATAGATGGCGTCGGCAACCGCTTCCATTTCGGAGCCGAACCACCGGTAGCCATTGACGCAGATCGCCACGGGGTGATCGGAGGGATGGGGATAGCTGGGCACCAACTCCTGCAGCTGCCGGGCGGCCTCTCGGACAGTAATCTGGCGAAAATCCGGGGCGGCCGCCCAATGGTCGAGAATTCTCTCGGCGCCGGGGGTCATGGCGATCTCCTTCACTGGCCGGGCATCGGATAATCACGCGGGACCGGTCAAAGTGATGCGAAAGAAGCGTCCCTGACTGGGGCACGGGATCACACAATGTGCGGCCGATTCGTCCAGACCCCCATCCGGAACGCTGACACCCTGGGCTTCCCCCAGCTGGTCGGCGACCTCATGTCGATCCCCGAAAGCTACAACCTGGCGCCGACACAGCGCGCCTCGGTGATCCTCGATCGCGGCACCGGCCTGCAGGTCACCCGGCTGTCCTGGGGCCTGCTCCCCTTCTGGGCCAAGGCCAAGAAGCTGCAGGGCTCGACGATCAATGCCCGCATCGAGACAGTGGCCACCAAGCCGGCCTTCCGGTCGGCGTTCAAGAAGCGCCGATGCCTGATCCCCATGGCCGGGTACTACGAGTGGTCGGTGAACGCCGAGGACGGCAAGAAGGATCCATGGTTCATCCACGGGACCGGGCCGCTGCTGGCGGCCGGCCTCTGGGAAGACACCAGTCCCCTGCTCGACCCGGAAAACCTGGGCACCTTCACCGTGATCACCGGTGACAGCAGTGGCGTGTCGGCCGATATCCACGACCGCATGCCGGTGTGGCTGACGGCCGGCCAGACCGATGAGTGGCTGGCGGCCGAGCCCGACGACGCGATGGCGATGCTGCTGGCCAGCGAACCGCCGGCGATGGAGGCCTATCGCGTCAGCCGCGCTGTGAACACGCCGCGCAACAACCAACCGGCCCTGTTGGACCAGGTCGCCTGAGGCTTCAGGCGGCCTCGTCCTCGGGCTCGACCTCCGCGGTGAAGCTGTAGATCCGACCGACCTCCATGCCGGCCGCAGCCGCCGGCGACACCGACAACGTCATCTGCGGCACACCCGCATCGAGCGGAACGAAGCTCAGCGTGACGACGCCGCGCTGGTCTGCCGTCTTCATTTCCATCTGCAGCTTTGCACGAAATTTCATAGTTCTCTCCTGGTATTGCGGCGGCTGGGAACGCTGGCCGCCGCGTCAGCGATTGGTGCATGGGGCGGCAGGGCCGCCTATGGTTCTTCGGTGCTGACCACCGACATTGACTGCCGGCCGATCTGACCGATGCCTTGGGCGGTAATTGCTGCCTCGTACACGAAGTTCTGGAAGGTCGAACCCGGCTCGGTTGCGGTGAAGGAGCCGTCGCAAGCGAAGAAGTACATCTGCTGCCACCCACCGTTCGGCAGCTGGGGAATCCCAGCGTCGCGATCGTGATAGATGTTGGCCTCAAGCACCGAGTACGCCTGGAACGCCTGCTGCGAAACCAGTTGAAGTCCGCTGCCAACATTGCGCCGCAGCCGCAGGACCGTTGTCGTAGAGATGCTGGGCGGCGGCGGTTCGTTGTTCCACGACCGACCGTCGTACCAGGTGGTGTACGTCGGCGACGACGTGTTGAATGAGGCCACCACGAGACGCTGCTTGCCATGTGCAGGGAACGGCCCGACTTCGACATACGGGTATGGCGCCGTGCTATCGGTGCGGTTGGCGTTCTTCCAGATGCCCGCCGAGAGCGTGCCGCCAAAGTAGGCATTTCCGTTGACGTCCATCCAGACCGTCGCGTTCTGCTTGTTGGCGGCCCCTGCGCCGACGTTCGGCCCGAAGTAGTCCATCAGGTCGCCGCTGCCAAAGCCGGTGCCGATGATCCGCTGCGAGTTCCCCTTCCATACGCGGATGTAGCCATCGCGCATCTCGATGCCCTCGGGCTTGTTGGGGCTGAGGATCTGGAGGACGTTGGCAAGGATTTTCATGTCGACGACCTTGCCGTCGTTCTTCGTGACCAGGCCGCCAGTCAGCCCGTCGGCCGTCACGTACATGCTGTATCCGGCAAATGACTCGTTGCCACCCGCCGAGTAAGGGGACGGCCCTGTGGATTCGGCCTTCGCCACCTCCAACATGGGCATCGCCATCCACACGCCTGCAAAGCGACCTGCTGACACGTCGCAGCGAGCAAACATGCCGACCTTGGCCTTGGTTGCGCCGGCGGGCACCGTGTACTTCAGGAACACCCGAGTCCACTGGCTGATATGGCCCCAGTTGCTATCTGGGGTAGACACGAGATTGGAGATCGGCTCGGCAATGAAATCTCCAGCGCCATTGGAGAACTTCATCACCACGCCACCACGCCCGTAACCGAACGTGCTGATGTAGCCGCTGAGGATCACCGTGGAACCGGGCACCACCGGCAAGTATTTGTCGGTGTAGATGTAGCAGGCGTTGTCGTTGATCGTGGCACCGCTCACAGCATCAGATCGGATGCCGACCACGTGGATGCCGTGCTGATCGAGGTAGCGCCCGGACTGGTCACGACCCCAGCCAAATCCACCTGTTCCCGACCACCCAAGCGCGTACTCAAGGGTCCAGCCCAGAGTGTCCGTTGCGAACGTGGAGTTGGGAATCTGATTTCCAGATCCGGTGAGATTGCTATTCACCGTAGCCGTGAGCGTCTGCACCACGCTGGCGTCTGCCTTACCTGCCACGCTGGCGCCAACCTGGTTGACCTGCTGCCCGAGGGCAGTGATCTGGCCGCCCTGCTGGGTGACGGTCGTGGTCAAAGCGCTGAGGCCGTTCGCCGCCGCTTCAGCGGTTGCCTTTGCGCCTAGCGCATCGGTGACGTCCGAGATGGTAAGGTCGTCGAACATCACAATTACCCCGGCTTGGCGAGCCCCCCGCAAGGACGCAAACAGTCGAATCCGGGCTGCCGAGCCACTGGTGGTGATGTAACCAGATATCTTGGTCCATGCCGCGTTGGTCAATCCACTCAGGTTCTGACCAACCACCGGCCAATGCAAGTTCCCATCTGCCTCGTCAGCTGCACGCACGCCGAGATGCGCGGAACCGGAAGTCGGCGTAGTGCTCGCGTCGGCCAGACGGGCAAAGCCTTCAACGTAGTAGCTCCGAGCGGGCGAGACCGGGACGTCTCCGCTGATGTTCACGTCGGCGTTCCCGCTACTGGACGTGGTGACGACCTTCGCCTCCATCGCTTTGCCGCCAGTGCGCCGAATTCCGCTCGAGTTCCCTGATCGAACGGTAAATGACACGCCGTTGCTATTGGACAACTGCGCATCCGTGTCGAACGTCTCAAACGTGCCCTGCGGAAACACCGAAACGCCACCGCTCATCAGAGCCGTCAGCTTTGCACTCGCCGTCGTGATCGCCTGGCCCTGAGCGGTGGTGGTGCCCTCCAGCGCGGTCACCTTACCCGAGAGGGTACTCGTAGCGATCGAGTTCGCCTCGGTGGCGCTGGCGATCTCATCGAGTGACGGCGTATAGCCCGTCGCCACAGCCCCGACCTGCAGTTGTACATTGTCCCATTCCACCCATTGATCAACCACGTTCAACCCATATGCGCGTAGGTATACGCGCGCAGCGGCAGCGTTGGCCGGTGCCGGGTTGGCCGGGGTAAACACCTTCCGCGACCAGTTCTCATCAGTAAGGGTCGTGGTGCCCGGGCTACCGATATAGGAGATGACCGCGCCGTTGGCGTCATGCCACGCTATCTGCAGGAACCAGCGCGTCCCTGGGGTGCCGCGCAGATAGGCGGATACCGTCACTTTCTCACCGGGAACGATGCGAGTGCTCTTAACGACGGTGTTGCTGATGGCTTCCAGATAGCCTGTGACCGGGACGTTCTGGAGCTCCCAACGCCACGCACGGCTTGACCCAGGTAGCATCGAGGTAGCCAACAGGCGACGGGTGACGGCCGATCCCAAGCCAGCGCTGTTGTTCCCCCAACCGGGAACCCCCCCGGCACTTGTGGCCTCCCGCTCAAAGCTGCTGTTACCCACCAGATTGTCGCCACCGATGTTCTGTAGGCTCGCGGTGACACTGGTCAACGCGGTGCCTTGACTGGTAACGGTGTTCGCGAGCTGGGTGACCTTGCTGTCCAGCGAAGTCAGCGCTGCATTGCTGGCCTTGCCGGCCACGTCAGCCTGCACCTGAGTGAGCGCGGTTCCCTGACTAACAAGCGTTCCTTCTACGACGCCAACCCGGGTGGTGATGGCAGTTAGGCCCGAGGCATTGGAGGCGATCAGCTCTTCGTCGGTTATATCGACGAATTCGAAGTCGTCCACTAGGACGTAGCCGGCCGTGTTGCGGAGGCCGGCAGAAAGCCGGAACCTGGTCGTGCCCTCTGCGATCGTGAAGACGTTCTCCACCACCGTCCAGTTGGTCCAACCCGAGTTGTAGACCCGCGACCACAGCAAGACCTCCGTGCCGTCCGTCCGGACGGCACCTACGCGAATCTTTGAATTGTCGGTGTCGCCGACATAGTCCGCACTGACCTTTACCCAAGCTCGCAGCCGGTAGCGCCGTCCAACTTTGACCTCGATCCCCTCATTGAGGTTGGCCTGTGCCGAAGTGACCACCCCAAACGGGACGCTGGTGCCTTTCAGGCATTTACCGCCACCGCGCCCCTCGGTCGCACTGACCGACCATGTGCCGGGCTGGCCACCGGTGATCTGCCAGCCGGCGAGGTCGTTTCCGATGTCGCCGTTGATCACCAGGTTCACGCCCCGGCCCATCGCCGCGCGCAGATCCGAAGACACCTTCGTCGTCGCCTGGGCATTGGCCTGGTCCGCCGCTACCATCGCATCCTGCAGGGTCGTCACCGATGCGCTCGTGGCGAGGCCGCCGCTGCCGGCAGGCATGCGGGCTTCCATGGTCGTGATGCGCTGCACCTGCGCACTGTCGGCCGCCGCGCGGGCGGTGCGCTCATCGCCCATGAACCCCTGCGCTTGGCTGAGGTCGGTTCCGGTGTAGTTGCCGCGCATCTGCACGGCCAGCGTATTCCGCTGCGTGGCCTCCGCCGCCAGCGCGGTGACACGGGCCTGCGTCTCTTCCTGCACCAGCGCCACACTGGCGCCGGGCGACGGCCGACCGATCGCCACCCAGTCGATCAGGTAGTAATCGGACAGCGCCTGCGCGGCACCGAGCTGCAGGCGGATCGCCGCCACAGTGGCCGGCCACCACGGCACGTCAGCCGCGTCCATCGTGGCGACGCCGTTGCTGTCCCATGCCGGCTCGGCCATGGCCACGCGCTTGGCGGCGTTCCACGTTGCGTCCGCCGTGGTGATCCACTGAAGCGCGCCTGCCCAAGTGGGCTTGCCCACCTTCTTGATTCGCATCTTTACGTAGCGGTAGGCGCTGCCGTCGATCGCCAGCCCAGCAGGTGATTGCACGTAGGGATTTGCCGCGGCATTCGCCGGGCGCAGCCAACCGTCCACCAGCACGGGCGCTCCGTTGCCCGTCCAGTTCTCAACGGTCAGGTTGAAGTCCCAGATCCGCTTGCTGTCGAACTGCGTGCCGCTGCCAGCAGCGACCTCGGACAGCGCGCGGGAGAGCGAGTCGAATCCGTTCTGCTGCGTCTCGCTGACCGCGGTGATGGCAGCCTCGCGCTCCGTCTTCTCGTTGAGCAGCTGCGTGGCGCGGGCTTGGCTCTCGGCGGCGACCGCGTCCATGGCCTGGCCGATCTGGGTGACGCGGGTCTGCGCCTCCTGCACCAGGCCGGCATTCACCAGCGCGATATCGCGAACGCGGCTCGCAGCCTCATTGGCATCGGCCAGCGCCCGGTCCACGATTTCCTTGTCCAGCTTCTGCTGGGCGGCGATCAGCTCGGCGGTGGTCGGCGCCGGCGTGGCCTCCACCACCGTGCCCTGCCCCGGCTTCCCCCGCACGGACGCGGTGATTCGGAAGAACCACTTCTGCCCGCTGCCATCGCTGTAGAGGTAGCGGGTTTCGGTGGTGCGGTGGATCTCCGTCCACGGCCCGTTCTGGCTGGGGCCCCGCTCGATGATGTAGACCACCCCTGCCTGATCGACGGCGTCCCACTCGATCAGCACGCCGTCGGCTACCGGCTCGGGCGTCACGCCGTCCACCGGCGGCGTCTCTGGGGACACGTACACCGTCGGGAACCATGACGAGTTCTGCGCCGTCACCGGGGTGACAGACGGCAGCGCGCCCGCCCCGATATCGATCAGGGTAATTTTCCGTTCTTGCATTGGGGATCCTTAGTTCAGCGCTTCGCGCAGTGATGCGCTATTGCTCGTGCGTACGCCGGACGTGGTGACGCGCAGAAGGTCGCGGAGCACCTGGTTCTGTTCGGCCAGCAGGGTATTGCTTTGCTGTACGGCCGCCGTCGTCTCGGCCTGGCCCTTCCCATCGACCACCAGGTCGAACACCGCCCGGCTGAAGTTGTCCGGCAGCGCCTCAATCACGTCAGCCAGCTTGCCCATGCTGGTGCCGTCCTCGAGGTCGAGGTCGCCCACCTTCATGCTGTCGATCAGCCCGGTGACCTGGCCGTACAGGTTGTTGTAGTCCTTGCCGCTGGCGAACAGGTTGCGCCCGAAGCCCAGGGCCGCCTGTGCGGCCGCCTGCGCCGCGTTGCTGTCGCCGCCGGACACCGCGCGCTCCAGCTCCCGCATCGTCTCCTGCAGCTTCTCCTGATCGGTCAGCGGCGACAGGTCGCTGATCGACAACCCGTACTTCATGGCTTTCTTGTCGGCGTCGATCTGGGCCTGCAGCTTGCCCATGTTGGTCGCCCGCAGCGCCTCGATCTTGGCCAGGTCTTCCGCCCGGGCGCCGGACAAGCCCAGCGCCTTGGCGTAGTCGTTGGCCGCCTTCACCTGCTGGCGGTACGTGCGCTCGATCGTGAGCGCCTGGGACTGGTACTGCGTCAGGTTGCCGGTGAGCAGCTGCGTGGACACGTCGGCCATCAGCGTGGCGTAGTTCCCCAGCAGCCCGGTGACCTTCTCTATCTGGGTGGCCAAATCCGTGCCGGCAACGCCGGCCAGGTCCTGGAAGTAGTCCACCGCCTTGTTGACCTTCTCGATCTCCATGCTGTTGAGCGCCCGGCCCAGCTCGTCGGCATTGCCGACGGCCAGCGCGATCGATGCGCTCAGCGCGGAGAACACGTCGGCCGACTCGTAGTAGCCGTCGAGCTGGTTGCCGAAGCCGGCCGCCTGCACCGCCTCGGTGAACAGGCGATCGGTCATGTCGCCCAGATAGGCCTCCAGCTGGGCCTTGGCCTCGGCCGAGTCGGCCGATAGCGTCAGCTTGCCCAGGCTCACCCGGACGCCGGCGAGCTGCTGCGTCAAATCGACACCCAGCTGCTTGGCGAGGTCCGTCGTCGCCCCGCGCACCTGCCGCGCGGCCATGTCGAAGGTGCGATCAATGTTCGGATCGAGGCCGGTGTACTGGGTCCACTTCTTGTCGCTGCGGAACAGGCCGCCCTTGGCCTTCACGTCGGCATAGCTCTGGCCGGCAAAGCCATCGAAACCATAGCTGCCCGTGATGCCCTGCCCCGTGATCTTGGGCGCGCTTCGGCCGAACAGCTTTGCGTGGATGCTGGATCCGGAGAGGATCGATGCCGTCTTGTCGTTGAGACCCAGCCCCCGGAAGCTCTTATCCGCAAGGCCCACAGCGCCGGCCGTGGCGATCTTGCCCGCCCAGCTTTCGCCGTTGGCGATGTCCCATCCCTGATCGAACAGCTCCGCGTTTTTCATCATGCCGGCGATGATCCAGCCGATGATCGGCACCGCCGCCGCGGCGGAAGAGCCGGCAGCACCAGCGCCAGCTGCTGCGGACCCACCCGCGGCACCGCCGCCGGTGAGTG
This sequence comes from Stenotrophomonas sp. AGC87, assembly GCF_057333975.1. Lineage (NCBI taxonomy): Bacteria > Pseudomonadati > Pseudomonadota > Gammaproteobacteria > Lysobacterales > Lysobacteraceae > Stenotrophomonas > Stenotrophomonas sp. AGC87. The sequence goes on along the minus strand of NZ_JBHFHW010000042.1, from coordinate 163,556 downwards.
CTGCTACGTTGTTGCCGAACCCCATGAGGCTGCCCGCGCTGGCGCCACTCGACGCGGCAGATCCGGCACTGAAAAGGCCCTGCCCCTTGGACAACAGCCCGGCGATCGTCCCAACGTTCTGGCCACCGGCGGCGGATCCGTTCCCGCCGAACATGCCCATGATGCTCTGCATGCTGAAGCCGCCGCCCTGGCTGCCCCAGTTGCTGAATCCTTCCATGATCCGGCTCTGGATCGGGATCACCAGCTTCTGCTGCAGCAGCTGGCGCGCGAGGTCGCGCAGTCCCTGCTTTGCCACGTCCTTCAGTTCATCCCACAGGCCGTTGAAGTCGCGCAGCCCGCCGGCAACGAAGTCCGCCATGGCATCCGCGGCATCGCCGACGCCGTAGATCACCACGTTGGCCCACGCCTCGACATTGGCCGCGGCCTCTTCCACCTGCAGCGACAGCGCCGCGGAAGCATCAGCCGCGGCCAGCATCGACCGCTCGTATTCTTCATAGCTCGCCGCGCCCTTGGCCAACGCCAGCGCTTCTTTGCCGCCGGCGGCCTCGACCGCCTTCTGCAGCTCCTGGCGCATGTCGCGCTCATTGAGCAGCTGCCGGCGGTAGAGCTCGCGCGCACGGCCGATCTTGCCCAGCATCGCCAGTTCACCGTCCATGGTCGCAAGCAAGGCCTCCGGACTCGCAATGGCCCGATCTACCTCGGCAGCCAACTTGGCGTATTCCATCGCGCTCTGGGCCATAAGCACGTTTGCATCGGCCTGGGCGATATTGCCCTTCGCCAGCGCGGCGTTGTACTCGGCCATGTTCTGAACGTGCTTGGCCATCGCCTCGTCGAGCGGGCCGTTCATCGCAGCGGCGGCCAGCTCCGCCTGCTGGCGGTAGCGTTCAAGCGCGTCGGTCGCCGTTTTGTGCTCTTTGATCGCCGCCTTGTCGCCGGCCTTCGCGGCCTGAGCAGCCTTCTGCGCCACCTCCGTCTGGCGGATCAAGTTCAAGCCCAGCGCGATCTGCTTGTTGTACTCAGCGCGCTGTTCCGCGCTCAGCTTGTCCGCGCCGCCAGCGGCGTTGATCTTCTGGCCAACGTCGACCATGAAGGCCGCCTCGGCGCCTTGCTTTAGGCGCACCAGGTTGACGAGCTGGCCATCGATGCTGGACTGCAGGGACTTCAGGTGCTGGTCGATCCCATCAGAAGCGGCCTTGGACGCCACTGCCTGGCGATTCAACGCCGCGGTGGTTGCGTCTGTTTGCTTCTCGGCCTCACCGCTAACACCTGTGAGAGCTTCCATCAACCCGCGCTGCCTCTCAAGCTCCCGGCTGCTGGTTGCAGCAGCTGCAGTCTGCTGAGTAAGCGCCTTGGAGATTGCGGCGGCCGCTGGCGACCCATCAGCCATTACCTTCCAGGCGGCCTCAAGTCCTTCGGAGAACTCGTCCGCAGTGATCTTTCCGGCACGCAGCGAGACCTTCAGCCGGTCCGTCTCTTTGATGAATGCGTCCGCCTTAGAGACGTCAGCAAAGGCAGCTGCAGCCGAGGTCATCTGACCAATTGACGCCGCAACGTCCTTATACGACTCGCTGATGCGGGCATCGAGCTTCAACAGCTCACCGGCCTGCTCCTGCTTGTTCAGCTCCCGATACTTTGCAATCGTTTCGTCGAGCGTGCCGTTGAAGTCAATCAGCGCGCTGTCCGCATCCTTGGTACTGTCGCGAATCACCCACCATCCCGCTGCTGCCGTGGCAAGGGCGGCGGCGATCCCAACTGGACCTCCCAGAGCCGCGTAGGCAGATGCCAAGCCTTGTGCGGCGACGCGTGCGGCGGTTTGTGTTGCAGTAAGGCGCACGGTCGCCGGGACCATTCCCATCATGCCGACCGAAGCCCGATTGGCCACGACTGCATTGGTGGCCCAGAGCGTGTTTAGAGCTGCAATTCCCTTCGTCAGCTTTCCGCCGGCGTAGAACACGCCCAAGCCGACGCCGAGCGGAACGGCGGCCGCTGCCACGACGTTTAGGTTCTGGGCAAACGAGTTGACCGCCGCCGTGGCCGCGGCGATGCCTCCGCTCTGCGCCTGGCTGCCGAGCAGATCGTTAAATGACTCTTTCAAGCCATTGAGGGCACCGCCCAGCGTCTCACGCGCAGCCTTGCCGGCGCCCGCGTAGGACTCTTCCATCACCCCCATTACGATGGCCTGAGCCTCGCCGAGTCGGCCAGCTGCCTCCAGTGACGCCAGCATGTCCTTCTGCTGGGCAGTGAACTTGAAGCCTTGCTTCGTCAGCGCTGAGACACCCTCTGCCGGGTACTCCAGTGCCTTGCCAATGGTCTCTGCAGACTGAGTGATGTTCTCACCCAATCGCACGGACTGATCAATCGCCAACTGCAGCGCGCGCGGGAAGTTCTCCCCCACGATGCCGGTGTAAGACAGCAAGCGCGTCTGTGCATTTACAATCTCGCCCGACGAATGGACCGTCGCCTTCGCCATCTTGTCAGCCATGTCGATCAGCTGCTTGCTGTTGAAGCCGGCAGCCTGCCCGGTGGATTTCAGGGCCGCATTCAACTGGGCCAGCTCGTTCTGAGCGTTCACGGTTTCGGTGATGAACTTACCGAGAAGCGCGCCGCCGCCGATCGCGCCGAACCCCTTTGCCAGCGTGGCCATGCTTACTTCGATGCTGGTGACAGACAACTTGGCGTCGCGTGCAGCCTGGGCGAAGCTATCTGACATCTCGCGCTGCATCTGCCGCATGGCTCGAGCAGATCGATCCGACGCGCGCGCAGCTTTTCCCAGGTCACGCTCGAAACTGCCGGTTTCGGCGAGCAGGTCAACGGTAAGGGTGTAGAGAGCCATGGTCCGTCCATAAAAAAAGGCCCGCACATGGCGGGCCTTGTTTGATTAATCCCCCCGGCACAGGCCTGGGCAGCAATCAGATTCTCGGAAGTCGCGTCAGTCGGAGAAGCACGTGCTCTCGTCCTGACCGGCAAATCTGCCGCACTTCAGCATCAGCTTCTGCAGTCCGGTCGAAGTGTTCTGTCGGTACGACGCCAGCTGCGTAGCCACCGCATCGTCACTCATTGGCAGTGCAGATGGGGTCCGATCTTTGGACGACCAAACACCCACAAAGCAGAAGCGCTTCTCCTTACACACATCCGCTACCGCACGACCGATGACATCAGCATTTCCTGCGAAGCGCTCATCGATCTCCACAAAGTGGAAGTCCCCCTGCTTCGCCACTACACGCCACACCTTTGGCCCCGATCCCCCGCAACTGACCAGCGCTGAAAGCAGAGCCAGCACTACCAACTTCCTCATTTGCAACCTCCTTTGTTGAAATGAGAGTTTGGCATCACCGTCGAACGCGGCCAAATTAGGCGGGAATTTCTTCAAACTCCAGGTATCCACTGAAGTACTGCCGGCTGATGTTCTCGGCAGAGGGCAGCTGAGTGGCGTGCCCATACATGGCAGCGCGCGCGGCCAGAACCGGATCGAACGCCTTGGTCTGAATGTCGCGGTACTGCGGCACCACGCATGCACGCTGGCGCCCAGCCATCGCCATTGCGACCGTCTCCCAGTCCGTACCGGCCAGGCCGCCTTTGCGCACCACCTCAGTCGTGCGGCCCGACAGCGTGGCGGTCAGCCGGCGGTATACCGCACCGGCCACCGTGTTCACCTGCCCGCCCTTGGTCCGCGTGTGGGTGCTGGCGTCAATCGGCGCCACCGCCCATCCATCCGTGATTCCAACGTCCACCGTCCGGAAGACCGCGATCTCCCCGACCTCAACGTTGGCCACAGTCGTGTCGATCTCGACCGCCACGCTGCTCACCGGCGCTGCGCCGGCCGGAAACAGCCAAGCACATACGGTCCCGGTCGGCAGGCGTACGGTCTGGCCGGTGGCGCCCGCCGCCCGCACGGTGACACCGGCGGGCACGTTGAGGCCCAGCACGGCCACGATGCCTGGCACGACAGCTTCGGCCAGGGTGATGTTGACGGACAGCGCACCGGTGCGGGCGATGCGCGCCCGGCGCGCGGGCTTGCCGTCAAACAGCGCCGCGCCGCCGTCTGCCGTCAGCCAGGTCCCACCCACCAGCGCCACCGATTGAGGGGCTGGCATTCCATATCCGATCAGCATGCGATCAACCCCACATCGTCAGGACCACGTCGCCCGTGGCCGGGTTGCGCTCAACGCGCCGTACCAGCACCGCCTTGCCCTCTTCCAGACCGTACCGCGGGTACGTCAGGCGGCCGATCTGGCCGGGTTGCGGCGCCAAGCTCTGATCGCCGCGCACCGTCACCTGGTAGAAGAACCGCTGCTGCCGGTACATGCCCACCACCCGGTCGATCTCCGACTGCGCGTCGGCTGCGCCCCAGAAGAGCGAGATCACCGGATCTGCCGCGTCCGCGCGGCGATAGTGCTGGTGTAACGCCCCGCCGCCGTATACCTGCGCGCGGAACAGGCCGGTCAGCTCGTCGCGGCGCGCCTGCGGCACGTCCACCACATCCGTGACCAGGTCCGAGGCAGCCAACGCCTGAGCGTTCGGGCGGTAGGCCATGCGGCGCGTCAGGTTCGGCGCGTCGTCTGGCACTGCCAGCAGGTCCTCGGCCAGGTCGTTGGCCGTGAGCTCAAACGCCGGAGCCCCGGCGAACGTTTCGGGGGCCACCACCCGGGTGAAGCGCAGCACCCCGGTGGCGTCCTGATAGCAGGCCGCCCCATAGCTGGGGAGGATGGCGTTCATGGCATCCCTGCCGGTGATGGCATTGCCGGCGTAGTAGCCCACGCCCGCATAGCCCGTCGCGGCATCAACCGCGGCGCAGTCGCCGCCTGACCATGAGGTCTTGCCCAGGCGGCCCATGATGTCGGCTATCGCCTGCTGCAGGGTGGCCGGGCGCTGGCCCGGTCCAACGCTGGACAGGTCCGCCACCACCGGCGTGACCGGCGGTGACTTCATGATCAGCTGCTGTCCGTCGGGCGACAGAGAGAACGTGCCCGGCTCCATGAGGTCACCACGGTCCATCACCGCATCGGCGTAGACCAGGCCGTCGGCCACGAACATCGCCGTCGCATCCGAATTGGCACCCATCGCCGGCACGCTGGCCACCGCCCCGATCACAACCGGCTGCGGTTTCCAAGCCAAAGCGGCGATGTTCGGCATGAACACGCCGCGGTTGATCGTCTCGTCCAGGTCGTCGTGAGCATCGCGGAAGTGAACCGTTTTGCTGCCGTCGTCGTTGATCTCGATGCGGTCCACGGTGAAGCGGAACACGGCAGAGGTGTCCGCCAACATGCCGGCGGAGCTGCCTGCCCGGATCTGGACCGGCATCCCCGAGGCGCCGGACAGCGCCAGGCTGTCGAGCAGCCCGTCGGCGTCGAGCACCACGCACTCAGCAGCACTAGTCTGGGTGACCGGGTCGCCGCCCCAAGGCCAGAAGTTGATCTCGCTGATCAGGTTCACCCCTTCGGCGATGATCCCCTCGTAACGTGCGTTGGCAGGCAGGTCGCCCGGTGCAGTCAGCCAGTCCGCGTCGGACAGGCGGGTGACGGGCCCGGAGGCCGTGCCCACCTTCCAGCCGGCGAGCGCAGCCGGCCCCCGCGCGTTCCACTGCCCGGCGTTCACCACCATGCACAATCCGCCGGCCTTGCTCGCCGCGAGCGCGGCGGCAAAGTGTAACGGGCCGGCCAGATTGATATCCCGCTGATGCACCTGCGTGGCGCCCAGGTAGAGCTGCAGACGGGTCGGCGTGCCGAACACCAACCGCAGCCCAGCGATATCACCGTGCTTGGCGATGGGCAGACCGCTAGCGACAGCCCCGCCGTTCAACATGACCCGCCCGGTCCCCAGCTCCCAGCCAATCCCGGCAGGCGTGGCCCCCGGGTACGCGTTAAGCGGCGCTGCGGCGGTAACGACACCGATCACGGCTTCCATCGGGTCGTCGCCCCAAACGGCGAACTCGACCCCCACCGTACCTGTGCTCTGCGCCACGTCCGACCTGGCCGTGCGGTTGATGCTGGCCGCGGCAGTGGTAGCCAGCGTCAGGCCGCCGTCTCGCGCCGCCAGCAGTGGGCCTATAGGAACCGCCGCGAAGCGCCCGAAGTTGTCAGCCATTGGTCATCCCAGTGAATCGAACCAGTCCTGCGCCTCGTCGTCGTCCGACCGGGGCACCAGCACGTCCATGAAGTCCTGCATGCCGCGCTTCGTGCCTCCCTGGCTGTGCGCGGCGAAGGTGAAGGCAGCGAATGCGGCCGGCTTGATGTGCAGCCCCACCGGATCGATGGGGTTTCGCTTGTGGAACTCCCACCACCGCAGGAACTCCTTGCGCGACATGGTCCCGCGCAGCTCGGCCACCGTGCGATGCAGGTGGCCGGCCAGCACATGCCAGAACCAGTCCTCGCCCCGCTGCCTTAGGCGTTTCCCGCCTCGGCCTGGGCGTCAGCGGCCTTGTCGCCGAAGCCCGAATGCTTCATGGCCACCTGCTGCAGCTCGGCGGCCACCAGCGGCTTCAGCTGTGCCGCCTGGGCATCCGTCATCACCGGTTTGCCGTTGTCGTCGCAGATGGTCGCCGCGATCAGCTTGGCGCGATCGCCGTCCTGGAAAAGCTTGCGGAACTCCGCATCCGGCAACTCGCGCACGTGGAACTGCGCCTTGTCGCCGCTGGGCAGGGTGATGGTGTCCGCATGCACGTCCTTGGAGGCGAACATGCCCAGGCTGGTGAAGGCCTGCAGCACGGATTGTTCGGTGGCGCGCGTATCGGACGCCGGGGTGTCGTTGGTCTTGCTCATGGGCCGTTTCCTGAAATGGTGGCAGGGCGCGCAGGCCGCGCACGGCTAACACGCGGGGGTTCCCGCGCGCCCGACCAAAGAGAAGGCCCGCCGAAGCGGGCCGAAAGAGAGAGCGCCGTTGCGCCGGTCAGGGCGCCGGGCGGTGGGTGATCACAGCACCGGAGCCGCGGATGGTGATGGTCGCCTTCCAGATGTCGTTGTCGGCAACCTGGACCGCGAAGTTCTGCACGAAGCCCTTGAACTGCTTGGAGACCACGTCTTCCGGCGGCGTGATCACGCCATTGACAGCTACGGGCTTTTCCACGCCCTCGGTTTCAGACTTCGGCGCGGTGACCAAGAAGTCCACGACAGCGCCGCTCGTGTGCAGGGCCTCGATCTTCTCGTGGTCCACGGCGTCGTAGTTGATCTCGATGGTGGTGCTGCCGGTGGCCTTGCGGCCGGCAACGAACTGATCCCAGTTATCGTCGAAATCGGAAACGTCGATTTCCGATGCCTGGCCATCGGGGAAGCCAACCGAACGCAGACGGGTCACCTTGGTGACCTCGGCGAGGGCGGTGGCGATGAACAGCTGGGTGTGCTTGGACTTCAAAACGCCCATTGCGGTTTACCTCTTGTAGAAGCCCGGTCGCCGGGCACAAAAAAAACCGGCTTGCGCCGGCGGTTGGGATTGCGAAGTTGGCCGGCTAACGGATGGCCAGCAGCCGGACGTCGAAGGAAATGCCGAAGGCGCCGGTGTCGTCGTCATCGGGCGTGGGGTTGTAGGACTCGATACTGCCGTGCCGCTCCACCTCGTCGCGGATCGACACGGCAGCGGCGTTCGCCTGGCTCGCGCCGTCGCCCCACACGGTGAGGCGGACGCGCCAGCCATCCGCCGGCGGAGGATCGGAAAGCTGCGCCAGGGGTGACCCGCCCACGACGCCCCACGTCGCGTAGGGCAGTGCGGCACCCTCGGGCGCCACCCCTGGCCACACGCGAATCGGGTCGCCCAACAGCGCGCGCACAGGGCCGCTGGCCTGCAATATCGATTGGATCAAAGGAACCATCACAGCACCCAGCCTTGTCGTTTCAGCGCGCGAGTGATCGCGATCCACGTTTCATTGATGATCGCCTGGGCGGCTTGCGGACCACGGGCCTCCGCCGAAGGCGTCAGGAATGGCTTGGCCGCCATCTTCTTGGTCCCGAACTCGACGTGCCGCCAGTAGTGCGCCCAGCCCGTGGTTTCGTAGACCTTGCCAACGCGGCGCAGGCGCTGGTTACGCTTCGTGTTCGAGTACTTGGCCTTTCGCCCGACCCGGACACCGACGGTGAAGTACTCCCCGTCCTTGCCCACGCCTGCTCGGCGCCGGTTCCTCGCGTTGGCCCTGCGGACCACGATCTCACTGGCAAGGAAGCCGGAATGCTTCACCACCCGGTTCCGAGCCTCATCACGGATGATGTTGCCGCCCTTGCGCATGCCGGTGCGCAGTGGTTTCCCACGGACCTCGTCTGGCAGGCCGCGCAGGGTCGCCAACAGCCCCTTGAGGCCATGAAGCTGTAGTTCCTCAGCCATCCGACACCCCGGCATCCACCATGAGGTTGATGTGGCGGCGCGCGGTAGGGTCCGGCAACACCGCCCGGATCGCGTACACCTGCCCGTCGAAGATCACCCGCATGGTGTTCAGGACACCGGGTAGATACGGGATCTCCATGCGGGCAGTTACCTGGCCATGCTCGGCACTTGCTGCGGTAAACTCGCGTCCCGATAGCGGCACGACCTCCGCTGGGACATTAGCGCGCCAATCAATCCAGCTCTTTGTGTCTCCCCCTAGATCGTCACGGACAGCCTTGAACTCTTGAAGGCCGATGCGATGGCGATATTTTCCGGCCATCAGTAGAGCCTCAACCGTCGATGCGGCCAAAGTAGTCTTTCAAAAGCCTTGTCCGAATTTGCCGAGTTCGCCGCTTCGGGATCCTTGTACCGGGTGACCACCTTCAGCATCACAGCAGCTGCCACAGCCCCAGGGACCGCAACTGCCGCGCCATCGGCGTCCAGCCAAGGAATTGGCCGTTTGAGGTAGTCCATCGCCTCCGCCTCGGCCTCCACAATCAGCCGATCGATCAGGTCGTCGTCGCCATCATGTATGACCGGGATTGCGGCCTTCGCGTCTTCACGAGTTACCACGCCCACGGGTTTTCCCCTTGTTCTCGGGAGCTGCTGCACGCGCCTTGTTCTCAGGCAGCTGCAGAAGGCCCATGCGGCTGGCGACCTCGAACGCCCGATCAGGGAGATCGTGGTCGCCCTGGTCGAACGTCTCCACCTGGATGCCGTCTGGCGACCAGCTCAGGCGGCGCTTGAGCGTTGCTTTCATTCGAACCTCCAGAGGGGGGGGGGGGGGGGGGG